>NZ_MDZB01000075.1 GCF_001816145.1 Hymenobacter lapidarius
ACGACACGGCGCGGCAGTACGCGTTTATGCTACAGCTGCTGGGCAAGAATCTGTAATTCTGACCTTGGTCACTCCTCAAGCTGAAATTGAAAAAGGCCGCTCCCACAGTGGGAGCCGGCCTTTTTTCTACGTGCTATTCAACCCTCGCAAGGAGGCAAGTGGCAGCGTTTCGGGCTTGACTCGCCTTTTACTGCAGCAGGAAAATCAAACTGCT
>NZ_MDZB01000076.1 GCF_001816145.1 Hymenobacter lapidarius
CTTACCTTTGTAACCTGGCTGCGTAGTTCAAGGGATAGAATAGGCGTTTCCTAAACGCTTGATAGCAGTTCGAATCTGCTCGCGGCTACTTGAGAGGTCGTTTCCTATGGGAAAGACCTTTTTGCTTTTGATGGCGAGCGAAACATGCAGAAGCGCTTATCCGGCAGGTTCACTATTGCTGCCCTTGAGTCTTCTTACCGCTTTTTGCTACCT
>NZ_MDZB01000077.1 GCF_001816145.1 Hymenobacter lapidarius
CACGGCCTGCTTGCGCCCCGCCGCATCCAGCTGCCAGGCCTGCGGCGCCCGCTCCGTGACGGTGCGCCACGCTGTGCGCACCAGCAGGTTGCCGGCCCCCGTAGCGGCACGCCACGGCCTGCTTGCGCCCCGCCGCATCCAGCTGCCAGGCCTGCGGCGCCCGCTCCGTGACGGTGCGCCACGCTGTGCGCACCAGCAGGTTGCCGGCCCC
>NZ_MDZB01000078.1 GCF_001816145.1 Hymenobacter lapidarius
CGGTAGACGATGCTTTCGGCTTTGCCTCAGCATGACGACCCTCTTTACCCTGACGGGAAAGCCTTGGTTAAATAGGCTTCTACTATCTCGGCTTTGCACGCTTTTTACGGTAGACGATGCTTTCGGCTTTGCCTCAGCATGACGACCCTCTTTACCCTGACGGGAAAGCCTTGGTTAAATAGGCTTCTACTATCTCGGCTTTGCAC
>NZ_MDZB01000079.1 GCF_001816145.1 Hymenobacter lapidarius
AGTGGACCGGGCTCGCCGCCGCTATTCATCGGCCACAGCCTGCCGGCGCGCCAGGGGGCGCGCCGGCAGGGGCGCGCCGAGCGTATCGGCTGCGTACAGCGGGCCAGTGGACCGGGCTCGCCGCCGCTATTCATCGGCCACAGCCTGCCGGCGCGCCAGGGGGCGCGCCGGCAGGGGCGCGCCGAGCGTATCGGCTGCGTACAG
>NZ_MDZB01000080.1 GCF_001816145.1 Hymenobacter lapidarius
CACCGAGCCGGGCTTCATTTGCCACCATCGCGGCGCGGGGGCCGGGGCCCGAGATGGGAAAAAAGCAGCACTACGACCCACATCGTGTTTCAGCTACCATTTTGCCACCGAGCCGGGCTTCATTTGCCACCATCGCGGCGCGGGGGCCGGGGCCCGAGATGGGAAAAAAGCAGCACTACGACCCACATCGTGTTTCAGCTACCA
>NZ_MDZB01000081.1 GCF_001816145.1 Hymenobacter lapidarius
GCGCAGCGTGGCCTGGCGCCGGGCCGGGGTTCGGAAACAGGTCAAAGGCAAATGCATTGGCCGCCCGGGTGGCCGAGGCCACAAAGGCGCGGTTTTCCAGGGTGAGCGCAGCGTGGCCTGGCGCCGGGCCGGGGTTCGGAAACAGGTCAAAGGCAAATGCATTGGCCGCCCGGGTGGCCGAGGCCACAAAGGCGCGGTTTTCCA
>NZ_MDZB01000082.1 GCF_001816145.1 Hymenobacter lapidarius
CGCATCCAGAGCGTATCGGAAATCGTGAATTCTTGGGTCGTGGCCATGCCGCTAAAGTACCACTTCCTTAATCCCTATTCGGATAGGTTCTAAGTGGTAGCGCATAACTAAACGACTATGGACTGGAAGTCCATAGGTTTGGGTTGCGAATGGAATTCGCGGGTTTCGGCTAAAGCCGACTGAAAGAAACCACTGAAAGTGGGT
>NZ_MDZB01000083.1 GCF_001816145.1 Hymenobacter lapidarius
CTGTTTTCCTCGCTGCCACGGTGCTGGGCATGGCCAATTCCTGCCAAAATGCCGCCGCCGCGGACGGCTACGAGATAACGGGCCAGTTGAAAAACGCCCGGCCGGGACCGTGCTGCGCCTATCGGAGCTGGTGTCTAACCAGTTTGTTGAGAAAGGCCAGGCCAAAACCGACGCCTCGGGTAAGTTCGTGCTCAAGGGCACCA
>NZ_MDZB01000084.1 GCF_001816145.1 Hymenobacter lapidarius
ACCGGCTCACGAATAAGGACATCAAATTCAAAGACCTGGGCTTGCTCATTATTGACGAAGAGCAGAAGTTCGGCGTCAAGACCAAGGACAAGCTGAAGGAATTGAAGGTGAACGTGGACACGCTCACGCTCTCGGCCACGCCCATTCCGCGCACGCTGCACTTCTCGCTGATGGGCGCCCGCGACCTGAGCGTGATTGCCACGCCGCCGCCCAACCGGCAGCCGGTGACCACCGAGCTGCATGTGTTTGACGAGATTCTGATTCGCGACGCGGTGGCGCGGGAGTTGAAGCGCGGCGGGCAGGTATTTTTTGTGCACAACCGCGTGAAGGACATCGAGGAAATGGCCGGTACCATTCTGCGGCTGGTGCCCGACGCGAAAATCACCTACGCCCACGGGCAGATGGACGGCGAGATGCTGGAAAAACGCATGATGAAGTTTGTGGAAGGCGAGTACGACGTGCTGGTTTCAACGAACATCATCGAAAGCGGGCTCGATATTCCCAATGCCAACACCATCATCATCAACCGCGCCCACCTGGCCGGCCTGAGCGACCTGCACCAGATGCGGGGCCGCGTGGGCCGCTCCAACCGCAAGGCCTACTGCTACCTGCTCACGCCGCCGGTGGCCCAGCTGCCGGCCGACGCCCGCAAGCGCCTGAGCACACTGGAGGAGTTTTCGGACCTGGGCGCGGGCTTCAACGTGGCCATGCGCGACCTGGATATTCGCGGCGCGGGCAACCTGCTGGGCGGCGAGCAAAGTGGCTTTATCAACGACCTGGGCTACGAAACCTACCACCAGATTCTGGACGAGGCGGTGCAGGAGTTGAAGGAAACCGAGTTCCGCGACCTGTTTCTGGGCGACTCCAACCAGCGCCTGCAAATGGCTGCTGGCGCGGGCCGCAGCCACGAGTGCAACGTGGAAACGGACCAGCAGGTGCTGATACCCGAAAAGTACGTGAGCAATGTATCGGAGCGCCTGCAGCTCTACGCCAAGCTCGACCGTGTCCAGAAGCCCGCCGAGCTACAAAAACTGCTCACGAGCATGATGGACCGGTTTGGCCCACTGCCGCCCGAGGTGGAGCAGCTGGCCGACATTGTGCGGCTGCGCTGGCAGGCCTGCGCGGTGGGTTTCACCAAAATCACGCTCAAGCGCAACACGCTGAAGGGCTTTTTGCCGGCCGGCGAGGAGCACCAGGCCTACTTCCAGGGCGACCAGTTCGGCACTATTCTCAACTACGTGCAGACGCACGCCCGCACGGCCAGCCTGAAGGAGAAAAAGGAGCAGCTCATCGTGACGTTTGAGGAGGTGCGCTCCATTCAGCAGGCCAAGCGCGTGCTGAGCGAGCTGGGCAGCGAGGAAGCTGTAGCGGCATAAAATAAAAGCTGGTTTCCACTAACGGTATGGGCTGAGATTCCGTAAGAAACAACGTTCCTTTCCACAGTTAAACCGCTACTCATTTTTATGAAAAAGCTTCTTTTATTGGCTGCGCTGGCTACCGGCATCGCCACGGCTTCGGCCCAAACGCCGCGCAGCACCGGCAAGTCCGGCTCGGCGGCCCAGCGGGCCTCGTCGGCCAACCGCGACAGCCCATCTTCCACGTCCACTACCGTTACGCCCAACTACTCGCTGAGCGGGCAGAAGGCTGGCAAAAAAACCAACACCGCCCCGGCCACTGGCGCCACCCGCGCCTCACGCTCCAGCTCCGGCCCCAAAACGGCCGGGCAACGCAAGCCCACCGGCAGCGGCAACATTGAAAGCCTGAACAAAAAAGAGGCACCTGGCTCTAAGAATTAAAACCCCAGCTGTTTCGTTGGCACAAGCCCGGCCCGTCGCTTTCGCAGCGGGCCGGGCTTATTTTTGGTCCCTGTTTACTGTGTTGCCGCGCCACTGCCCATGAAAAAACTTGTCCTTGTGTTGTTGCTGCTACCCACCAGCCTGCTCCCGGTAGCCCAATCCCGCCTCAACCCAGAGCTGAAGCGCGAGCTTGACAGCATTCACGCCGTGGACCAGAAATGGCGCACCCTCCTCTTTGACCCGCGCGTGAACCGCAAGCCGGACTCGATAGCGGCCGCGCTGGGCGTGACGCGGGAAAGCCTGCCAACCTACATTCCCAGCCAGATGCTGCGAACGGACTCAACCAACCAGGTGCGAATGCGCGCCATTCTGAAGCAGTACGGCTACCCCGGAAAATCAGTGGTGGGCACGCCGACCAACGAGGCGGCCTGGTCAATTATTCAGCATTCGCAGAACATAAAAGCCTACTTGCCGCTCATCAAAACCGCCGCCAGGCGCGGGGAATTACCCTTTTACCTCTACGGCCAGATGCTGGACCGCCAACTCATGCGCGACGGCAAAGAGCAGCTGTACGGCACCCAAGCCATGGGCTATAGCAGCATCAATCCGGCTACCGGCCTGCGGGAGGGCCAGCCGCCGTTTATCTGGCCCATCAAAGACGCGGCCCAGGTGAATGAGCTCCGGAAGAAAGTCGGCTTTCCCGATACGGTGGAGCAAGTTGCTGCTTCGCTGGGCATTCGCTACCGCGTGGTGACGCTGGAGGAAGTAGCCCGCATGCCCAAAAACTAACCCGCTTTATGACTCTTAACTGGACCGCCAAACCCTACGCCGAACTTACCCTGACTGAACTTTACGAGCTACTGCGCCTGCGCGTGGAAGTGTTTATAGTAGAGCAAAACTGCGTGTTCCAAGACCTGGACCGCCAGGACGATAAGGCCTACCATTTGCTGGGCTATGCCGACAGCGGCGACCTGGCCGCCTACGCGCGCCTTTTCGATGCCGGCGTTAGCTACGAAGAGGTGGCTATTGGGCGCGTCATCGTCTCGCCCGCGCACCGGCGCCACGGCCTGGGCCAGGAGCTCATGCGCCAGGCCATTGCCTACTGCGAAGTGCTGTATGGCGCGCAGCCCATCAAAATAGGCGCGCAGCAGTACCTGGAGCGGTTTTACCAGGGCCTCGGGTTTGCGCAGTGCGGCGATGGGTACCTGGAGGATGGTATCCCGCACATTCCCATGCGGCGGGAGTAGCTGCCGGGCGTCTATGATAAAAGGCGTGCAATACCAGAACGTCATGCTGAACGCAGCCGAAGTATCTCTACCGCGAGAGTAATTTATTTACTACTGCGGTAGAGATGCTTCGGCTGCGCTCAGCATGACGTTCTGTTGTCTAAATCACTTGTGCTTACACCTCGCAGCCATCGGGACCGCAGGCGGGGCCGTCGGCCAGCATCACCGGGGCGGGGTTGGCGGGTTGGGACTCGTCCCACACTTTTTCCAGCACCTCGGCGAAAAGCTCGGTGGGCTGGGCGCCCGATACCGCGTATTTGTCTTCGAAGACGAAGAAGGGCACGCCGCGTACGTTGATTTGCTGGGCCTGGTACTCATCGTGGCGCACTTCCTCGGCGTAGGTGCCGGCGGTGAGGGCGGCGCGGGCTTCTTCGGCATCGAGGCCAATTTCAGCTGCCAGCGTCGTCAGCGTGTCGATTTCGTTCAGGTTTTGGCCTTGCAGGTAGTAGGCAGCCATCAGGCGCTCCTTGGCTTCGCCCTGCTTGCCGTGCTTGGCGGCGAGGTGAATGAGCTGGTGCCCGAGGAAGGTATTGGTGGGCACGGCGTGGTCGAAGTCGTAGTCCAGGCCCAATCCCTTAGCCATGTCGGCCATGTTATCACTCATTTGTTTGGCCTGAGCTACCGTAATGCCTTTTTTCTCGGCCAAGGACTCGTACACGTTGCGGCCGGGCACGGGCTGGTAATCGGGGGTCAACTCGAAGCTGCGCCACACCACTTCTACTTGGTCGGCGTGCGGGAATTTTTCGAGGGCGTGCTCGAAGCGGCGCTTGCCGATGTAGCAGAAGGGACAAACGATGTCGGACCAGATTTCAACTTTCATAAGGAGGCATTTTTAGCAGAACCAATGTAGGTACAACCATTAAGCTGGCCTAAAAAGTTTACGATTGATTGCCAGGCGCGAATGCCCGGCGGGCGCCCTTGTGGCGGCGGTGGTGGCCGCCGACGCTGCGGGCACAGCGTAACATTGCGCTGGCAGGGGCAGGTAGCTGCCTTGGCTCCTCCCCTGCCGGAGCGGCCTTGCTCATCATCAGACACACTTGCCCAGTATGGAATTTCAAGAATTAGGCACTTCCGGCGTCAGGGTTTCGCGCATCACCTTTGGCAGCTGGGCCGCCGGCGGCTGGCTGTGGGGCGGCACCGAACAGAACGATGCCGTGGGCGCCATCCACGCCAGCTACGACCTGGGCGTGACCAGCATCGACACGGCGCCCGTGTACGGCATGGGCCTGAGCGAGCAAATTGTGGGCGAAGCCCTCAAAACCCTCCCGCGCGACAAGGTGCAAATCCTCACCAAGTTCGGCTTGCGCTGGGACTTGGCCCAGGGCGAATTCGCCATGAAAACCAAGGACAACAACGGCCACGGCCTGCACGTGTACAAGTACGCCGGCCGCGATGGCATCATCAAAGAGTGCGAGGACAGCCTGCGCCGCCTCGGCACCGACTACATCGACCTCTACCAGCAGCACTGGCCCGACACCACCACGCCCATTGACGAAACGATGGAGGCCGTGGCGCGCCTCATCGAGCAGGGCAAGGTGCGGGCCGCGGGGGTAAGCAACTACTCGGTGGCGCAACTGCAGGAGGCCGAAAAGACCCTGCACCTGGTTTCGAACCAGGTGCCTTACAGCATGGTGCGCCGCGATATTGAGGCCGACGTGGTGCCGTACTGCCTCGAAAACAACAAGGCCATTCTGGTGTATAGCCCGCTGCAACTGGGCTTGCTGACGGGCAAAATCAAGCCCGGCCAGGAGTTTGGCGAAGGCGACCTGCGCAACGGCCACCGCCTGTTCACGCCCGAAGCCGTGACCCGCACAAATGCCCTGCTGAACAAAATCCGCCCGCTGGCCGAAACCAAAAACGCCACGCTCGGCCAGCTGGTGCTGCGCTGGACGCTGGCGCAGCCCGGCATCGCGGTGGCGCTGGTGGGCGCCCGCAACCCCGAGCAGGCCGTGCAAAACGCCCGCGCCATGAATTTTCAGCTCACGTTCGAGGAAATCGACTTTATCAACAAGCAGCTGGCGGCCCTGCAACCGGCGGCGTAGGAACGCGCCTTGGCGCGTTCGGTGGGCACATCCCAGCCGGAGAACGCGCCCAGGCGCGGTCCTATATATGTGATGCCCAACCGTAACGCGGTTGGTGCTGCCCTGCCAATGAGAAACCAAAAGGCCGCCGCCGCAGCCGTGGGTTTTGCGAGTATCTTGCATGGGCTATCCCTCCCTCTTAGCACACTGCGCAATGGCTTACTACCGTATTCAAACAAGGCTCATTAAGCTGTTTCTGACGCTCTTATTTTTGGGTATGGTGCCGGTGGCCTGCTGCCCGGAAGAAACGCGTGATTACGTGAATTTGCGGGAAATACTGCTATTTATGACTGAAACGGCGCCGGGCAGCCCGCTGCTCGTTGCCGGGGCCCGCACCTCGGCGCCGGAACTGTTGGTCACGGTGCGGCTTGATGTGGATTTGGTGGCGGCCGCACGGAGCGGTTCGCCGTTTGTGGGCCAGGCCCATGCCTGGCAGTGCGAAGATGGCGGCGCGAAGGGACTGAAAGACAAAGTATCGGTGGTGACGTTCACGAGCAACAACGTGTTCAACGGCGTACCCGCGGGCCAGTCGCTGGAAACATTCGTGCGCTGCACCGGCGGCTACAGTCGGTACAGCAACCGCGACTTCCCCCTAGCCCAGCTCGCCGACTCGCTGAACAGGTGGCAATCAGCTGACCTTGGCGGGCCGCTCAGCCTGCGCATCGGCCCCAAGCCGACGGGCGGGGCGCCACAACAATTCCCGGTGCGCATCCGCACGAACAGCGGCAAGGAACTGGCCAAAGCAACTCCGGAAATCATCTGGGACTAGCCGCCAGCCAACGCCTCCTCACCAAGCATAAAGGAGGGCGCTTTATGGGCAGCAACCTCCTTAACCAATCTGCTTGGACTCTGCTCAACCGAGTCTAATCCTTGAGCACAATGCTCACCACTTTTCCCGGCCCGCTCACTGTGAATTTGCATTCACTGAAGCCCGGTGCGGCCACGGTGGGGCGAACGTTGTTGGAAAACGCGTAGGGCTCGGTGGAAATGCCGATGAAATTCTTGTCGATTTTGTCGTTGTTGTTGAGGTCCTGCGTGATGGCCACGGCCCACTCGCCCTTGGGTAGGTCCACGGGCAGGGTGAACTCCCGCTTGCCGCTCTTCAGGAAGCCCTCGCGGGTGTTGTAGAGATACAGGCGCACGGTTGAGGTAATGGAAGCCAGTGACGAAACCACCACGGTGACGGGAGCGGTATCGGCAGCGCCGAGCACGATGGTTCCCAACAGGGCAGCACCGCTCAGGAGGGCGGCAAAAGGCAGCAAATTCGTAGGCGGAGGGGCCGGTATGTGGAGCGTAGGGGCGCAACACCCCACTTTTCCCAAAGAGTTCGGAAACCACTGGCTTGGCAACCAAATCAGCTGGGCTATTTTCCTGAATACCAGCCCTGTTGCTTGAAAGCTGGCTTCTCCGGCAGGAAAGCCCCCTTGCAACTGCCAAACGTGCCCGATGCCTGCAATTAAAGCAGTAGGATTATCGACCTGCAACGGCCTTACTATTTCTTTATGTGAAAGCCAAACAATTATATTTAACATTCACACAATCTACAGTGAGCTCGGATACCGTATGCTCAACCAATAAAAATTTTACTTCTGCAGAGAACATCCCTCTTATGAGCATTACTACTCCATCCGCGTTAAAGCGTAACAACGTTGTTATTTCGGGGGCATCGGGCCCAAACACGCAAGCCATCGTTTTTTTACACGGCCTGGGTGGCGACCAGAGCATGTGGCGCCTGTTGGTGCCCGCCTTCGAGGAGCAGTACCAGGTGGTGGTGCTGGACCTGATTGGGGCGGGCGAATCCGACCTGACGGCGTATAGCCGCGCCGCGCACGGCACCCTCGACGGCCACGCCACCGACCTGCTGAACGTGATGAGCGAGCTGGCCCTGCACGACGCCGTTTTTGTGGGCCACTCGGTGGGCGCCATGATTGGAGTGCTGGCCGCGGTGCGGGAGCCCCAACGCTTTGCCAAAATGGTACTGGTGTCGCCCTCGGCCCGCTTCATCAACGAGCGGGGCTATGCGGGCGGCTTCGAGCAAAAGGACATCAACGAGCTGCTGGCAGCCATGGACGGCAACTACAACGGCTGGTCGCAGGCGTTTGCGCCCGTAATGATGGGCCCGGACGAGCACCCCGAGCTGGTGATGGAGCTCACCAACAGCTTCGTGCGCACCAACCCCGAAATAGCCCGGCACTTTGCCCGCGTTACGTTTTTCTCCGATAGCCGCGCCGAGCTGCCTTTTCTCACCATCCCCACCCTGATTGTGCAGTCGGCCAACGACGTGATTGCGCCCCTGGCCGTGGGCCACTACATCAACGAGCAGCTGGCCGACAGCCGCATGGTGGTGGTGGAAACCGGAGGGCACTGCCCCCACCTGAGCGCCCCCCAAAAGACGCTCTCCGCCATGGACAAATTCCTGCACCACGAGACGGCCCTCTAAAAAGTAATTCGGAGCAAATGCCCGTTTTAATAGCCACCGAAACTGCCCGTCCGGCCGTGCAAAAGCGCGGCCGGACGGGCAGTTTCGGTGGTGTACTTATTTGCTCAACCTGCTTGTATCACAGCCGAATATCGAATGCCAGCGGCTCCAGCACAACTTGCTGCAGCCTCGTGTTGTAGACCACCCGCATGCCAGCTTCGAAGGGAGTGCGCAGGCGCAGGACATTGAACTGGACAAGGAAATCCAAGCCCACGTTTTGATAGTTGCGGACCACGGCGCCGCCGTTGTTGATGCCCCGGGCTACGTCGCCGAACGCGGTGGCACGCAGGCGCTGCACGTACAGCCAGCGGCCCAACTCCCAATGCGTGAACGCCAGCGGCAGGCTGTAGTCCAGGCTGGCCGCCTGGAGGCGGTCGAAGCTCACATAGCCCTGGCCCCGCGGGAACGAAACCGCCGGCGCAAACTGGTACTGGGCCTGGTGCTGCCGCTGGTAACTGCCGCGTAGCCGAATGGCGTGGTGACGGCCCAAGCCGGGCAAAAACACGCTGCCTTGCGCGCCCCACTGGGTGGCGTCGAGGCCCTGCCCGAAGGGTGTAGTGCGCCACGTTCCCAGGAAGGTGCCGCCCCAGCGCGGGGCCACGTCGCGGGCGCTACGCCGGAGCTGTGAGGCGTAGCCAACGATGCTTTGAATGGCATTCAACGGGTTGTTGGGGCCCGTTTCGGTGCGGCGGCGCACGGGCAAATCGTAGTCATATACCTGCTCGTGCAGGAAAGAGGTGCCCACCGTAAGGCCTTGGAAGAACTTGGAATGCGTGAGGTTCAGGGGCAGGCGCAGGCCGGCTTGCAGGCGCGTGTAGCGCCACTGGTCGCGGTACACCACGTTTCGGAAAATAATGGCGGCATCGCGCCCGCCGTAGGTCACGTCCACGTCCAGCACCGGGTACCAGGCCTGGTAGCTGAGCGCCCCAATCACGCTGGCCGTACGTTCCACCTGGTCGTAGCCGATGCCAGCAAAAACCTGGGTGGTGTTCAGCAAATCCTGTGACCGCAGCCCCAGGCTCACGGTGTTGCCCTGGGGGCTTTGCACCAGCCCGTAGCTGAACACATTGAACGCGTGCCGCAGTGGCGAATACCGCCGCACGCCATAGCGGAGCGCCGCCGAATCGGGAGCTACTGGCGGGCGCGACAGTAGCTGGCCCGCAGGCTCCTGGGCAGCCAGCGCGGTGGCGTAGGGCCCCGGAATGTCGGCCGTGGCAGTCGGGACCGGCACCCAAGCCGTGGAATCCAGGGGCATTTCAACCACCCGCGCCCCGGTGGCCCGGGCGTCGTGGAAGGCCAGCGAGCGGCCGTCGGGCGATACCGCGGCGTGGTAGGCTCCCAGGGGCCGCGAGGTCACGCGGTAGGCTTGGCCGGTGCGGGCGCTCACGGCATACAGGTTATCCACGCCCGACTGCGAAGAGTTGTACAGCACAAAGCCGCGCCACGGCAGCGGGTTGGCCAGGTTCACGTTGGCCACGGGCAGCAGCGCGTGGGAAGTGGCCGTGCCAGGGTCGATGACAACGATGGTTTTGCCGGCGGCACTGAGCGTCACGGCCACCACGCGGCGGCCGTCGGGGTGCCAGCGGGGCTGCTGGTAGAAGTCGTTTTGCGGGTTGGGCAAGGTTTGAATTTCGGCGCCGGTCCGGGCGTCGAGCAGCACCAGCGCGTGGTGGTAGCTGGCATCGGTGCGCACGGCCACCAGGCGCTGGCCATCGGGCGAGAGGGCCGCTGCACTGTACCGGCCGCCTTTGCCAACGCGGGCCAGCCGACCGGTGGCCAGGTCCAGCACCTTCAGCTCCGAAGCAATTTGCTGGCCCCAGCGGGCATCCTGCTGAAATTCCGGCCACACGGCTTTGCCATCGTTCACGGACAGCATTTCCGGCATGTTGAGCTGCCCGGGCACAAACACCATACGCTCGGCACCGCGCCGGCTCAGGAGCACGAATTGCGGAATGTGACCCAGCCCGCTTTTCAGGGCCAGCACCGTGCTGTCGGTGACGTACTGCGGGTATTCGTAGCGGGTGAGAACCCCATCCGTGGCCGCAACGACCATGTCGCGCGCCGGCGTGGTGGCGGGCAGTGCCGCCTGCTGGGCCCGCCAGGCAGAGTCCACTTCCGTCATGGTGCGCTGGTAAAGCTGCTCCACCGTGAGGCCCGTGCTGCGCCGGATGCCGTTGGAGAACGAGAAAGGATAGAACGGAAAGCGGTAGTATGTATCCAGGGATTTGGCCCACACGTCGGGTCCGTAGTGCGTTTTCAGGTACGACGTCATGAAGTAGCCCAGCACGTACCAGTTCGGCACCTGGTCGCGCAAGGAGCCGTTCACGGCTTTCTGGTAGCTGTAGCGGCGGCCAGCCAGCAGGTTGCCCCGCAGCCCCACGTTGAAGCTGGGAATGCGCCCGCGCCCGCTGCGCGTGAGGGCGGTTTCGGCGCCCACGGCGTCGCCCTCAAAGAACCACTGCGGCACGCCCACCGCCGCAATGCCCAGGGCGCCATCGCCCAGCAGCGGGTTTAGCAGCCGGCCAATGCCCTGGCGCGCTTTGTCAAACTGCCCCACGTGCCGGAACTCGTGCACGGCTAGCTGATCGAGCCAGTCCACGGTGCCCAGGTCCAGGCCCTGCTGGGGCGTGGTAAAAAACTCGGCGTGCCGGGGCAAAAACGTCACAAAGCCATTGCTGACCGTGGTTTGGTTTTGCAGCACCACGCCAAGGCGCTTCGGCACCACGCCCAGCGTGGCCACGCCCGGCCCGTGCAGCTGCTCCAGCCGCGCCGCCGTGCGTTGCGCGGCCGAGTCGAGGGGGCCGGCGTAGAGCACCCGGAAGTGCGGCGTATACACTTCCTGCCAGCGCAGGGCGGGCCGGTTCTGGGACAGCACGGGCAGGCTTTGGGCTCGAATTTGGCTGAGGCTGAATAGGCCCAGTAGCCCGCATAGCAACAAACAACGCATGTATGATTCTTGGAGAAAGTGAAAGGGAACGCGCCCTTAAAGAACGGCATGCGGAGCTTGCCGAACCGTGGATTGGCAGAGCCGCCCCCTGTTGACCGCGCGGCTGCCCGTATTAGCACACCGGATGGCGGTGCTATTTATGGGGTGGTGCGCCTTGTTGGCCAGGTCATTTTCCGGTAGTCGTATAACGGCACCTTGGCCTGCCTGGTGAGCATTGCGCCACGGCATCGACATCGGCAACCCCATCAAAACCGGTGACCTACAGCAGCTTTCAAGTCAGTATATGGGCCGGGCAGTAGCGCGAAGCGGTGCTTCGCGCTACTGCCCGGCCTCACCATGAAAGACGTGACCAAGCCAGTGACCCTGGAGGCCGAATACGGCGGCTCGGCCGTCGATTTCTACGGCAATCACAAGGCTGGTTTTGAAGTAACTGGCAAAATCAACCGCAAGGAGTTTGGCCTCACCTGGGGCACCGTCACCGAAGCCGGCACCAGCGTGCTGGGCGACGACGTGAAGCTGATTGCCAACGTGCAGTTTACCAAGCAGGCCTAGCGCTTGAGTGTCCCAGATTTTCAAATTACAGTACTCATTCTGGTTTTAAGGCGGCGGCCTCCAGTAGGGTCGCCGCTTTTTTTATGCCCGGTGCAACGCCTTGCGCCCCCCGCCGGTCAGGGGCATACCTGGATAACTTCCTTTACCTACTTTGAACCTGGCCATGTACTGCAAATACCTTACCCTGAGCCTGCTCGCTCTCACGGCCAACACCTTGCTCAGCTGCGAAAAAGATACCACCAGCGGCCCCATCAGCTGCTTCTCCGGCACTTGCTACTCGGGCAGGGTACTGGGCTACGACTGTTGGAACGGCACCCTGATTCAGGTAGACAGCCCCTTTCCCATCGGGAAGCCCCTCCACTCGCAGCTTGGTATCGATAGCTTGGGTGACGACAATGTGATTGCGGCCGTCAATCGGCTTGGCTCGGTGGCAGTGCGCGGCCAGCGGCTGTATTTCACGGTCGAAAACGCCTTCGCCCGCCAATCTCCCGACGAGCCCTGCCAACATATGAATGCCGCCATCACGCTGCCGATTCCGCACCTGTTGTTGAGCAATGTAGGCACCACCGCCTGCGCGGCCGCCTCGTTCTAGCCTCGGGCCACCGCAGCAAAAAACTACGGGAGGACCCATCGAATGCATTATCCAGCGGGCCTCTGCCACTTGTTTGGAACCCCAGATTGTGGGCGGCTACATCTGGCTCAGCCAGGCCTTCGCGGTTTCAATGTCGTCGAAGGTGGCTACCACCGGGCTGGCGGCGGTGAACTGCAAGGTGAGGTCCGTAGAGAGCCGGCTGTAGAGGTTGGGCGAATATACCCAGGCAAAATACTCCAGCCCGATGGCCGCCATGGCCGGAAAACACTCCGTGCCGGCCCACTCAGCGGCCTCGCTCCACATGCTGGTTACCAGTGTGTTATCATTCAACACTTTGCGGCAGCGGTGTAGCGGCAGCAGCCGCAGCAGCTCCATGGCGCCGTGCTGCACGCTCTTCATGTCCTGATTTCCACGCCAGTCGGCGAACAACCACTCGTTTTGGTGGTCGTAGGAAATAGTAACATAGGGGGTTTCAAGTAACGTTTGCAGTAACATAGCTTCGGATAAGGCAGTGCGGGGCGTTACGACTAATACGTAGAGAAGGATACAACGTAGGCCCAGGCGATAACCAAATATGCTCTCAACTACGCTTGAACACGGTTTGCACCTACGCATAAATACTGATTTTACTTTTACAGGTTCAGCAACTCACGCGTATTGCGGGGCCAGCTGGCTGGGCGGCCAAGCTGAACTCTGCCCAGACGCTGCTGCTTAGGGTTGTGCAAGCAATGCAGGCCGGGCGCCGCGGCATTTCGTGCGCTATCGGCTGCTTTTGGGCGCAGGAAGAAGCCTTCGAGCAACTTAGGGGTATGAAGCAGGTGGTGAGCGGCCCGCAGCAGCCCGCCAAGGCCAACCCCACCTACGAGCAGGTAGCAACCCAAACCACTGGCCACACCGAGGCCGTGCAGATTCATTACGACCCCACGGTCATCAGCTACCAGAAGCTGGCCGACATTTTCTTCACCGCCTCGCACGACCCCACGCAGCTCAACCGCCAGGGCCCGGACGTGGGCCCCGAGTACCGCTCAGCCGTTTTCTACCGCACGCCCGAGGAGAAGAAAATGCTGAACGCTACCATCGCCAAAGTCAACGCCTCGAAGGCATACAGCACCAAAAAAAATGGTGACGGAGGTAGCGCCCCTCAAAAAGCTTTGGCCCGCCGAAAGCTACCACCGGGGCTACTACCGCCTGCACCCCGAAAACCCCTACATCAACAACGTGTCGGCCGCGAAAGTCGAGCACGTGCAGAAGGCATTTGCCAGCGAGCTGAAGAGCCCGCGCTAACGGTTCTTCGCTCGCCGCCGCACGGAGCACGCTCCGCGCAGGCAAGTACGAGTACTGGAGTATCTTTGAAAACGCTGGCCACACGCGGCCGCCCCCCCTTGCTGTCTTTGCCCGTATGCTGGTTTCTACCCTGCTCACCCCCGATTTTGAACTGCTCTTTGCTGCCTTGCCCGCGCCTTTTGCGGTCCTGGCACCCGATGGCACCGTACTGGCGCTGAACACCGCAATGGCCGCCCTTTTGCCCCCGGCCACCGCGGCCAGCCTGCGGGGCCAGCCCGCGGACGCGCTTCGTGCCGCGCTGGTGGCCTCGGGCGGGGTGTTGCCGGCCGCCACGCCGTGGGCCATGGGCCTGCGGGCGGCCCAAACCGGCGTACTGCAGGTGCTGCCCCCCGACTGGGCCCTGGCGCCGGCTGCCGGAGCCGCCACCTTGTGGGAAGCCACCATGCAGCCCGTGCGTGCGCCCGCCCCAGAGGGCCATGCCACGGGGGAGTTGCGCTACCTCCTGCTGCGCCTGCTGAACGTGGACGAGCAGCACCGCAACGAGGCCCTGCTGCTGGCCCAGCAGCAGCGCACCCAGCGCATTCTGGACAACCTGCCCCTGACCATCAGCACGATGGAAGGGCCCGATTTGCGGTTTACGTTCCTTTCGGCGCGGGCCCGGGAATCAATGGGACCCCGGGTTAACTTGGGCCGCAGTGTGGCCGAGACCCTGCCGGAAATAGCCGCCCAGGGCTACCTGCAGACGTTGAAAAAGGTGCGCGACAGCGGCCAGCCCGTTTTTGGGCACGAAGAACGGTCCGAAGTGCAGGACCCCGCCACCGGCGAGCTGCGTGAGCAATACAACAGCTTTGGCTACCTGCCCCTGCCCAGTGAGGAAGGCACCGGCGTGCTTGCCTACGGACTCGACGTGACCGAGCAGGTGCAGGCCCGCCTGCGCAACGAGGCCCTGCAGGCCGAAGCCCGCGCCGCCGACCAGCGCCTGCGTCACGTCACGGAAAGCCTGCCTTCCATCACCTTCATCGTCGACCAGGAAGGCGAGCTGGTTTACGTCAGCCCGCACTGGTACACGTACACCGGCTCCCAGCCGGCCGACTTACGAAAAGAATGGCCCGAACGCCTGCACCCCGACGACCGTGCCCGGGTGTGGGAGCTCTACCAGGCAGCCCTGAACCAGGGCACCTCCTGGCGCTACGAGGTGCGCCTGCGCAGCCACGACGGCGCGTACCGCTGGTTTATGAGCCAGGGCGTGCCCGAACCCCTGGAAGAAGCCCAGGCGGCGGGCCGCTCCCGGCAGTGGTTTGGCTCCAACCTCGACGTGCACGAGCTGCGCGAAACCCAGCGCCTGCTGGAAGCCAAGGACCAGCAGCTCAGCCAGATTCTCAGCCATAGCCCGGCCCTGATTGCCACCGTAGCCGGCCCAGACCACCGCTTCACCTTTGTGAATGCGGCCTACAGCGAGCTGATGAGCAACCGGGCGCGGGTGGGCCAGCCGGCCGCCCAGTGCCTGCCGGAAGTAGCCGAGCAGGGCTTTGTGAAATTGCTCGAAACCGTGTACCAGTCGGGCAAGCCGTTTGTGGGCCGGGCCACGCCCATTGATGTGCAGGACGGCCCCGGCGACCGCCGCCGCCGCCTCTACCTCGACTTTTCGTATGTGCCGATGCGCGACGACCAGGGCCAGATTGTGAGCATTCTGGCGTTTGGGGTAGACGTGACCCAGCAAGTACTGGCCCGCCAGGAAACCGAGGTGCTGCAGGGCCAGGTGCGCGCCGCCGACACCCGCCTGCGCCGGCAGGCGGAAGTGCTGCCCATCATCACCTTCACCACCGATGCCACGGGCCTCACCACCTACATGAGCCCGCAGTGGTACGCCTTTACGGGGCAGCAGCCCGGCGGGCCCTGGGAAGAAGTGGATGCCCAATGGGCCGACCGCCTGCATCCCGACGACCGCGAGAACGCGCAAATCCAGATTAAGGACAGCATCGACTTTGCTCGTTTGGGACGGGTGGAAGTGCGGCTGCGCGGCGCCAACGGCCAGTACCGTTGGTTCCTCACCGAGGCCGTGCCGGAGCTGACCGCTGGTGGCCAGCTGCGCCAGCGCTACGGCTTTATGCTGGACGTGCACGAGCTGCGCACCGCCCAGCGCCGCCTCGAAGAGAAGGACCGCCAACTGAGCCAGATTCTGGCGCAGGCGCCCGCCTACATCGCCACCCTGGAGGGCCCGGAGCACCGCTACACGTTCTTCAGCCCCGGCTACGCCAAGCTGCTGAACTACCGGCCCCGCCTGGGCGAAACCGTGGCGCAGGCACTGCCCGAAATAGCGGAGCAGGGCTTGATAAAGCGCCTCGACCACGTGTACCAGACCGGCGAAACTTACATGGGCCAAGAGCTACCCATTCGCCTGCAAAACATGGCCTTGGAGCTGGGCCCCGAACGGTACTACGACGTGACGTACACCGCCCTGCGCGATGGCCAGAACCAGGTAGCCAGCGTGCTCAGCTTTGTGCTGGATGTGACGGACCGGGTGCACAACCGCCAGCAGGCCGAGGAGCTGGCCGCCGAAATGCGCCGCCGCGACGAGCAGGTGCGCGCCATTACGGCGGCCATGCCGGTGTTCATCTTCAACTTCAGCCCCGACGGCCACATCACCTACACCAACCCGTACTTCTACGAGTACACGGGGCTGAACCCCGCCGGCCCGCTGGAAGAGGCGTGGGACGTGCTCACGCCCGAAGACCGGACGCGGGTGAGCGAGGTGGCTATGGCCGCCATGGCGGCCGGCGAACCCTGGCAAGCCACCTTCCGGTGCCGGCGCCACGACGGCGAGCTGCGGTGGTTCCAGTCCAAGTCGCAGCCGTACTACGATGCCGATGGGAAGCTGGCCGGCTTCAGTGCGGCCACCATCAAAATCCACGAGCTGCACGAGCGCACCGAGGAGCTGGCCCGCAGCCGGGCCGACTTTGCCGCTCTGGCCGATAACATTGCCCAGCTGGCCTGGATGGCCGATGCCACGGGGTATATTTTCTGGTATAACCGGCAGTGGTACGACTACACAGGCACAACGCTGGAGCAGATGCAGGGCTCGGGGTGGATGCAGGTGCACGACCCCGCGCTGGTAGAGGACATCAACGCCCGCTACCTCCGCTGCATCAGAACCGGCGAATCCTGGGAAGACACCTTCCCCATTCGGGGGGCCGACGGCGAATACCGCTGGTTCCTGAGCCGGGCCCGGCCCATTCGCGACGAGGCCACCGGCAACGTGGTGCGCTGGTTTGGCACCAACACCGACGTAACCGAGCTGCAGCAGCTCCGAACCCGGCTGGAAGCCAGCGAGGAGGAGCTGCGCATTCAGGCCGAAAGCATTCCGCAGCAGGTGTGGACGGCCCAGCCCGACGGCACCGTGGACTTTTTCAACCACCGCACGGCCGCCTACGTGGGCGAGCCGATGGAGAAAAACGGGGCGGCGCACTGGCTCAGCTTTGTGCATCCCGACGACCACGTGCTCATGCAGGAGCGCTGGGAACAGGCCATTGCCAGCCAGCGCTACTACGAGGCCGAGTTCCGCCTCCGGCGCTATGACGGCGAGTACCGCTGGTTTTTGGGGCAGGCCCAGGCCCGCCGCGCGCCCGGCGGCCAGGTAGAGAAATGGTACGGCACCAGCACCGACGTGCACCAGCAGCGCGTGCTGCAGGAGCAGTTGCTCACGAGCCAGGCTCGGTTCCAGCAGCTGCTCGAAACCCTCCCCCAAATGGCCTGGACCTCGCGGCCCGATGGCAGCGTGAGCTACTACAACCAGCGCTGGTACGACTTCACGGGCGGCACCTTCGAGCAGCTGCAGGACTGGGGCTGGGAGCGGTTCATTCACCCCGATGACCTGCCCGGCACCCTGCGGCGCTGGCGGCACAGCATCGCCACTGGCGAGTCGTTTGAGGCGGAGCACCGCTGGCGCGACCTGCAGGGCCAGTACCGCTGGTTTCTGGCCCGCGCCGAGCCCCTGCGCGACCCTTCCGGCGCCGTGGTGGTGTGGGTGGGCGCCAATACTGACGTGCACGAGTTCAAGCAAGTGCAGCAGCAGCTGGAGGCCCAGAATGCCCGGCTGACGCGTACCAACGAGGACCTGGACAGCTTCGTGTACACGGCCTCGCACGACCTCAAGCAGCCCATCAACAACATGGCGGGCATTTTTGAGGAGCTCACCCGCACGGCCTACTTCCGCGACCCCGACGCCATCAAGCTCATCGACTACTTTGAGCGGGCGCTGGGGCAGATTTTCACCACCATCGACGACCTCAGCGCCATTGTGCAGGGCCAGCGCCAGCAGGCAGAAATGCCCGCCGAAGAAGTAGCCCTGGCCCCGCTGGCGGCCGAAGTCATTGCCAGCTTGCAAGACCAGGTGACGCTATGCAACGCCGAGTTTGAGCTGGACTTTGCCACCTGCCCGGTGCTCACCTTCGTGCGCCCCAACCTGCAGAGCCTGCTCTTCAACCTCATCAGCAACTCGCTGAAGTACGCCGCGCCCGACCGGGAGACCCTCATCTGCATCAGCTGCAGCCCCGATGTGGTGAGCGGCCGCCCGGTGCTCACCGTGCAGGACAACGGCATCGGCATCGACCTGGAGCGCTTCGGGCCGCAGCTGTATCAGCTCTTCCGCCGCTTTCACACGCACGTGGAAGGCACGGGCGTGGGGCTGTACCTGGTCAACCGCATTGTGCAGGGCCACGGCGGCCGGCTGGAAGTGAGCAGCACCGTGGGGGCAGGCACCACGTTCCAGATTTACCTGTAGCCGGGCCGGGCTGAACCCAATTTTAAAAGAACGGTTCTGCTCCCCAGGACCGTTCTTGTTCGTTGAAACTATCCCCTTTCCGCGTGCTTCTTTCCAAACTTCCCGACGTCGGCGTTAGCATTTTCACCCAAATGACCCTGCTGGCGCAGGAAACCGGGGCCATCAACCTGGCGCAGGGCTTCCCCGACTACGACCCGCCGCAGGAATTGCTGGAGGCCCTGGCCCGCCACGCCCTCACCCCAGGCCACCACCAGTACGCGCCCATGCCGGGCCTGCCGTGCCTGCGCGAGGCCATTGCCACCCAGGTGGGCCGCCTGCACGCCAATGCCCCGGCGCCCGACCCGGCCACGGAAATCACCGTCACGGCGGGCGCTACCGAGGCGCTGTACTCGGTGCTGGCGGCCGTGGTGCGCCCCGGCGACGAGGTCCTGGTGTTCGAGCCTGCGTATGATTTGTACGGGCCGGCCATCCGGCTGCAGGGCGGCGTACCGCGCTACGTGCGCCTGCCCGCGCCGCACTTCCGGCCCGACTGGGACGCCGTGCGCCGGGTGGTGTCGCCCCGCACCCGCCTGGTGCTGGTGAACACGCCCCATAACCCCAGCGGCGCCATTTTCACGGCCGACGACTGGCACGAGCTGGCCCGCCTGCTGGTAGGCACCGACGCCCTCGTGCTGAGCGACGAAGTATACGAACACCTCGTGTTCGACGGGGCACCGCGCATGAGCGCCCGCCAGCACCCGGAGTTGCGGGAGCGCAGCTTCGTGCTTTCTTCCTTCGGCAAAACCTACCACGCCACCGGCTGGAAAGTGGGCTATTGCATTGCCCCGCCCGCCCTCACCGCCGAGGTGCGGCGCGTGCACCAGTTCGTGACCTTCGCCGTGAGCACACCCACCCAGCACGCCCTGGCCGACGTGCTCACGGCCGACACCACCGATGCCCACGCCCGCGGCCTGGCCGGCTTCTACCAGCAGAAGCGCGACGAGTTCCGCGGCCTGCTGGCAGGCCAGGGCTGGGACCTGCTGCCCGTGCCCGGCGGCTATTTTCAGCTGGCTCGCTACGATGCCCTTTCGCCGGCCGCCGACCTGGCTTTCGCGCAATTTCTGGCCCGCGAAAAAGGCGTGGCCGTGGTACCGGTTTCCGCCTTCTACCACGACGGATTCGATGACGGGCTGATTCGTTTTTGCTTCGCGAAACACGGCGAAACCCTGGCGGCTGCCGCGGCGCGCCTACGGTAGGAAGCCGTACCAACGAAAGAAAGGCCGTCATGCTGAGCTCGTCGAAGCATCTCTACCACGAGAGTAATCATTTACTACTACGGTAGAGATGCTTCGGCTGCGCTCAGCATGACGTTCTTATAAATTGAAAACTGAAGCCCTCTACTTATTTTCTATGCCAGACCTCACCGTTTCCTTCATCCAAACTGAGCTGCATTGGCACGATGCTGCTGCCAACCGCGCCGCTTTTGAGCTGCAGCTGGCGCAGCTCGCCGGGCCGACTGACCTCATCGTGCTGCCCGAGATGTTCACCACCGGCTTCAGCATGGAAGCCGCCGCCCAGGCCGAAACCATGGACGGCTCCACCGTGGCGTGGCTGCGCGAGCAGGCCGCGGCCCACAACGCCGTGTTAGCCGGCAGCGTTATTATTCGGGAAAACGGCCATTACTACAACCGCCTGCTGTGGGTGCGCCCCGACGGCAGCCTGCGCAGCTACGACAAGCGCCACCTGTTCACACTGGCCGGCGAGCAGCACGTGTACACGCCCGGCCGGCCCGGCTGGTGGAGGAGTGGCGCGGCTGGCGCATCTGCCCGCTGGTGTGCTACGACCTGCGCTTTCCCGTCTGGAGCCGCAACCAGCCCGTGGCGCCCTACGACTTGGTGCTGTACGTGGCCAACTGGCCCGCCGTCCGCCGCACGGCCTGGATGACGCTGCTTCGGGCCCGCGCCATCGAAAACGTGGCCTGCGCCCTAGGCGTCAACCGCATTGGCCGCGACGCTTTGGGCCACGATTACGCCGGAGATTCTGCCCTACTCGACGCGCGCGGCAATTACGTGGTCGAAGCCCACGACCAAGCCGGTCTTTTCACCCACACGCTGCGCCGGGACGAGCTGGAGGATTTCCGGGCCAAGTTTGCGGCTTTGAATGATGGGGACACTTTTGAGTTAATCGGCTAAGCGCACCCGTTTACATGTTGCCCGCTTCGGCGAAGCAGCCCCACGGATAACATAGAACATGGTAGGTTGAGCCGTGAGAGAGAAGGTTTCGGGTTCTACATGCTGGAAACCAACGTTTAAGAAATACTACTAATCTGAAGCGGAAAGGTGGCCTTGCCCTCTATGAGTCGCGGTGTCCTCGCTCACGAAAGCGGGCTAAGCCAAGCAGCTCATTTTCCGAGCTTCGCCGCCAAAAATTTCTCCAATTCTTCCGGCGTAATGTCTCGCAATAACACTTTCCCGTTGCGGTCGAGCAGGAGGGTGGTGGGAAAAGAGTAAACGGCCGATTTAGTCGCGGCCACGGCGTTTTCGTCTAGGTATTGAGCCCAAGGAAGCTCGTACTCTTTGATGCGCTTCTGCCACAGCGGGACGTATTGCGTCTGGTCGGTCGAAATGCTGACGATTTCAAAGCCCTTCGGCTGATAGGCGGCATACAACTGCTTAAGCGCGGGGAAGGACTCGATGCAAGGCCGGCAGCGGCTGAACCAAAAATCCACGAGCGTGTACTGCGCTTTGGGCAGCCGCAGGGGCTGCTCGGGTTGCGCAATCCCTTTGACGCTGAATAACGGAAAAGCGGCGCCTTGCTTTATCAGTACGTCGCGCATGTCGGCGTGCAATACCTGCCAGGGCCGGGAGTCTTTGACGTTCCGGGGGAAGCCTGCTAAAGTGCGTTCGCGCAGCTGCGAATGACCAAACTTGCTAAACCGCTCGATTAGGCTCCAGAGGGCGACGTAGGAGTTAGGATTGGCTTGCACGTACCGGTACAGGGTGCTGTCGAAGCGGGTAGCGTTGTCCCAGGCCAGCTCGTCAAACCCCAGCTGATGACAATCATAAGCCGCCCCAGCCGCATGAAAGAAAGGAATGAACTTGGTGCGGTATTCCGTTGCCGTTGGCCCATCCACCTGGTTGCACTCCTGCGCGAGGTAATCAGCAGTCATGGTGCTGGTTGATGCGTCAATGAAATACTCGCCCTGTCGGTAAACTCTCATTCCCCTATCACTTTTGAGCAGTATCCGCCACAGCTGCGGGTAGCTCACTGCCGCTTTCAGCTGGAAAGCATTAGCTGTGATTCTGGCGGGGGGAATGGGGGCAGCGTAATACTTCTTATCAATGGCACCCGTGACAAAGAAAAGCGAATCTTCGGCAACAGTTTTGCCCGTGATTTTTCCGCTGATGGTAAGCGTAACAGCCGGGGGCTTGGGCCCTGCTTTCGCCCGCTTCGTACCGAGTGGCTTGTCGGCGCGTGGTGCTTGAGCACTTACGGGAAGCGCTAACCAGCAGGAAAAGCACAGTGCCAGAACGTTTTTCATGGGGAGGCGCGAGGAATGGTTCCGGCTAAGTAAGCAATCTGACGCCACCCGGGTAGCGCAGGCTGCTATACCACGGCATCAAGCCCAGCGAGTAGGAAGGCCAGAAAATCCGCACCATTGTGGCAAGCTCGATGATGTGAAGCGACAAAAGGGCGAAAAGCAATCAGCACCGGGCTGGCAGCTTTTCGCCCTTTCGCTCAATGACGGTGGCCTTTGCCAGAGGCTACAAAAACCAACAGGCCCTACCTACTTTATAAACTTGGCGAGGGTAGTTGCCAGCTCCTCGTCGCGCAGGTTGCTGGCCACGATTTTACCACTGGGGTCAATGAGAAAATTCTGCGGAATGGCCAGCACCCCGTACTGCCGGGCCGTTTCGCTCTCAAAACCGCGCAGGTCCGATACCTGCGTCCACGGCATGCGGTCGTCGGCAATGGCCTTCACCCAGGCGGCGCGCGTCTTTTCCTGGTCCAGCGACACGCCGAGCACCTCAAATTTGCGCCCTTTGAAGGCCTCGTAGGCTTTCAAAATGGCGGGGTTTTCTTGGCGGCAGGGGCCGCACCAGCTGGCCCAAAAATCAACCAGCACGTATTTTCCCCGGTAGTCGGCCAGCGACACCGACTGGCCGCTGGGGGTGCTTTGGGTGAAGGCAGGGGCCTCGGTTCCGATGGTTGTGGCTTTTAGGCCGGCCACCAGCTGGCCGTATTGTTGGCCGGGAGGGCTCATCTGAATAGCCGGCGCAAGCGCCGCGTAGATTGGGGCCACCTCTTCGTACTGGGGCACGCCCATCTGGCGCGCATACTGCAACGCCAACAAGCTCACCCAAGAGGCCGGATGGGCCTTCGCAAACGCTAGGTGGGCTTGGACGTACTCTTTGTTAATGGCGTCGTACTGCTCTTTTGAAGTGGCCGTTTTGAGTTTTGTAATTACTGGTTTGGTATCGTCCTCCATACGCTGGTAATCGGCCGTGAGCGCGCCACCTGCCACGCGGGCCGTGCGCAGCGAATCGGAGCTGGTAACCACCACCGGACCCGGCTCCAGAAAGAGGCGAAGGCGGTCGGGTGATTCTATGTAGGCCCGGCTCATCTTGCCCCCAAACATCATGTCCCGCCAGCCAGATTGCAGCCGGCCCTGGCGTTCCAGCACAGCGTGGCCGACTGGGGATAGGGGGTAGTTCCCTTCAGCTCGAACCGACCCCGCTGGAGGGTAACCGAATCGGTGGCGTTCAAACCGGTCATCAGGTACACCTTGGCCGGTGCATTGAGCTTGCCAATTTTTCCTTTTATCACATAAGGATAAGTAACTGGAGCTTGCGTTTGGGCTAGGGCCAAGCCGGGGGTGAACAGCAGCAGGCCGACTATGTGGCTTTTCATCATGGGGCGGGAAAAAAGGTAGAGTACTAGCCAATAAGAGCTAGGCGCTAAAGGTAGGATGCAGAGAGCTTATATAGATATCAAAAAATACATCATGTTGATACCCTCTCTCACGCAAGGTGAACAAGGCAAAAAGTGGGTATTAATCAACAAAAAAAGGGCTCAGAAAGAAATTGGCTGGTATCAAAACAGCCAATTTCTTTCTGAGCCGTCCCAGGGGGCGCAACACGAGAAGCTAGCCAAGGTGGTGACGCAGCCCGCTCTTACTGCACCAGCAGTCGCTGCACGGCGGCGGCTCCATCGGCTCCCTGGGCCCGCACCAGGTACACGCCGGGCGCTAAGCCACTCAGAGCAACGTTGTGGCGAAGCCGGGCTACGGCCGTAGTGCGCACCACGCGGCCCGAGAGGTCGAGCAAACTAATGCGCGTGGGTTTGGCCGTTTCGATGGTGACCGAGGCGGTGGCCGGGTTGGGGTAGATGCTGAGCGCCAGGACGTGGGCAGCGGCAGGCTGGGCCGCCGTGACGGTGCGGTTGCGGGTGCCGTAGGTGAGGATGCCGCCGGCCTGGGTGCCAATGAACAACTCCGGGGCGCCGTCGCCGTTCAAATCCGCCGTGGCCAGGGCCGTGTGCGAGACGTTTTCCCGGCCCAACTGCGTGGATTCGTACTGGCTGGTGAGCGGGTTGTACAGCACGTCGGTGCGCTCCGCGAGAATGCCGGTTTGGGCGCGGTAGTTGGAGAAGAAACGGAGCACGCCGCTGGCATCGGCGGTGAGCAGGTCGGGCTGGCCGTCGCCGTCGAAGTCCGTCACGGTGGGGCTCAGGTTGAAAGGGCGCCCACCCGTAGCCGTGCGGATGCGCCCGAAATCGTTATTGACCAGCACAAACGCGTTGTCCAGCGTGCCACTGGCCCGGTTGCGGAAGTAGCGCAGGCTCATGCCGGGCTCGCGGGTTTCGTTGGTGCCGATGAGCATATCGACGTAGCCGTCCCCGTCTACATCGGTGAAGCACGGCATGTCGCCGCGGGCGTAGGGCAGCACGCCGGTGATGGTGGCGCCCTGGGGCTTCAGGCTAACCGCATTCGCCGCGTTGAAGGCGACGGGCTGGCCGGCCGCAGCCGTATTCAGGATGTAGTAAATGGCATTGGCACTCTTATTCCAGGCGCTGTAGGCCAGGTCCAGCGCGCCGTCGCGGTTGAGGTCAACCAGCACGGGTTTGAGGCCTTCGAGCCCCTTGGCCGACAGCCCCAGGTAGTCATCGGTCACGAAGCGAAAGACCGGCCGGGCGCGGGTGCCCACGTTGCGGTAGTAGGTAAGCGTGGCGCGGTACACGTTGTTCACGCGGTCGGCGTGGTTGCCAATGAGCAGGTCGGGCAGGCCGTCGCCGTCGAGGTCGCCAAGGGCGGGCGCGGCGCCTTCGCTCACGTCAATCATGTCGTTTTGCAGGAAGCCGGCCGGGCGGTAGGCAAAAGCGGGCGCGCCGCTGGGTGCGGTATTTTCAAACAGCTGCACGTGGTTGCGCAAGCTCACTTGGTCGGCAATGTTGTTGAGCATGTTGGGGGCCACCACCAGGTCGGGGCGGCCGTCGAAGTTGGCATCGATGGAATAGCCGGCCGGAAAAACCGGCACCCGCACCGGCGTGGCCGCCGATGGAAAGCTCGCGCTGATACCCGCCTGCGTGAGCACCGGGGCCGCGGCCGTGCCCTGGTTGAGCAGGCTCACCAGCTCGGGGCAGTTATCGCGGCCGTCAAGCACGTCCTGGTCGCCGTCGCCGTCCAGGTCGAGGAGCAGCAGGCTATGCCCGCCGGTGTGCAACGGGCGGGCCGCAAAGCACGGCTGGCCGTTGAACATGTAGCTGGCGCAGCCGTGGCAGGCCTGCAACTTCCCCCAATTGTCGGTGGCAATGCGGAAGGTGAGGGCGCCGCCGCAGGTGCCCGGGCTGGTGTTGAGGTAAAGCTCGATGAAGGACGCACTGATGAAGTCATAGGTCATAATGTCGAGCTTGCCGTCGCCGTTCACGTCCTGGATGGCCGGCAGGTTGTAGCCGCCCACCGTGAGGTTGGCCGTGCCGGAAAACGAGCCGGAAAACCGGATTTGGCCGGTGGTGAGCTGGAAGGTGGTCCGGCCGTTGACCAGCGCGTTGCGAAACACCCGAATTTCGCCGCCGTTGACGTAGGTAAACAAGTCGGCGCGGCCGTCGCAATCGTAGTCGCGCAACAGCGCCCACCCCTGCAGGTCGGTGGGGAAAATAGACTCGTATTCGGGGGCGTACTGCCAGCGGCGGCCGGCGGCGGTGCCCGGCGCGGCCACGTTGAGGAAGGTGTACACGCGGCTGCTCTCGTGGTCGAAGGCAAACAGGTCGTTCTGCCCGTCGTTGTTCAGGTCAATGGCACTGAACTGAGGCGTGTTGAAGCCACCGGCCCACGCGTGCTGAAGCGTGTCGGCGCCCTGCACCACCTTGGCCACCGGCCGGTATTCAAACCCAAACCCGGGGCCCGATTGGGCTTGCGCAGCCCCAACACACGCCAGAAAAACCAGTACAAACAGGGTAAAACGATGCATAAGCGGGCAGGAAAGAATTGGTGGAAGCCGGGCAATGGGAACGGGCTCAAAAATCAAGCCCACCTTTGCAACAAATTACACCCGGTTTGCTCTTACCGTTCAACTATTCTATGTTGCTCTACGCCCATTACCTGGCCGCTGGCGGCCACGTCAGCACCGATTCGCGCCAGCCCCAGCCCGGCACGCTGTTTTTTGCGTTGAACGGCCCCAGTTTTCGCGGGGCCGATTTTGCGCCGCAAGCCCTGGGCCAGGGCGCCCGGCACGCCGTGGTGGACGATGCCGACCTGGCGGCCACCGACCCCACCCACTACACCTTCGCGGCCGACCCGTTGGTGGCCCTGCAGGAGCTGGCCCGGCACCACCGCCAGCAATTCAACAGCCCGGTGCTGGCCGTGACCGGCTCGAACGGCAAAACCACCACCAAAGAGCTGCTGACGGCCGTATTGGCCCAGCAATTCCAAGTGCTGGCCACCATCGGCAACCTCAACAACCACATTGGCGTGCCCCTCACCCTGCTGCGCCTGCGCACCGGCCAGCACAACTTCGCCGTGATTGAGATGGGCGCCAACCACCGGGGCGAAATTGCGGCTTACTGCGAATGGGCCCGCCCCACCCACGGCCTCATCACCAACATCGGCAAGGCCCACCTCGAAGGATTTGGCGGCGCCGAGGGAGTAGCCTTAGGCAAGGGCGAGCTGTTTGACTACCTGGCCCGCACCGGCGGCACGGCGTTCGTCAACACCCTCGACGCCAAGCTGCCCGGTTTGGCCGCGGCCGTTCCCACCCGCCTCACCTACCCCGGCGCGGCCGATGCTTACCCCGCCACCCTGCTCGCGGCCGACCCCGCCGTGGCCCTGCGCCTGGCCGATGGCACCGACATCGCCGCTCAGCTCACGGGTGACTACAATTTCCCCAATCTGGCCGCCGCCGCCGCCGTGGGCCTGCATTTCGGCGTCTCCGCCAATAAAGTGGCTACCGCTTTGGCGCAGTACAACCCCCAGAACAACCGCTCGCAGCTGCTGCGCACGGCTGCAGGAAATGAGCTGGTGCTGGACGCCTACAACGCCAACCCCAGCAGCATGGCCGCCGCCCTGCGCAGCTTCGCGGGCCGCCCGGCAGCGCCCGGCCAAACCAAATTGGTCATACTCGGCGACATGTTTGAGCTGGGCGATGAGAGCGCGGCCGAGCATCGCCTCCTAGGCCAGCTCCTGGCGGAGCTGCAGCTACCGGCCGTGCTGCTCATCGGACCGGAAATGGCCCAGGCCGCCGCTGCTGCGCAAGTGCAGCACTTCACTACCAAAGCCGAGGCCGCCGACTGGCTACTCCAGCACCCCGTGCGCGGGCAGCAGGTACTGGTGAAAGGCAGCCGCGGCATGGCGCTGGAAACGCTAGTGGAGCTGCTGTAAGCCTGCTCTACCTAAAACGGGCTGTCCAGCTCTGCCAGCGTGGGCAGGATGGCGTCTTTGGCCGAAACCAGGGGGTTGTCAATATTCCAGTTGATGCCGAGGGCCGGGTCATTCCACAGCAGGCCGCCTTCGGAAGACGGAGCGTAGTAGTTCGAGCATTTGTAGAGGAAAAGCGTGTCCTCTTCCAGCGCCACGAAGCCGTGCGCGAAGCCCATGGGAACGTAGAGAATGTTACCCAGGGCTTCGCTCAACTCCACCGTGGTATGCTGGCCGTAGGTGGACGAGTCGCGGCGAATGTCTACTACTACGTCCAGAACGCGGCCCTGGGCCACGCGCACCAGTTTGGCCTGGGCGTGGGGCGGGCGCTGAAAGTGCAAGCCGCGCAACACGCCCGGCTGCGACTTGCTCTGGTTGTCCTGCACCCAGTCAAGGTCGGCCGGCACCCCGGCTTCCTGCATGAGGCGGGCGCTGAAGGTTTCGTAAAAAACGCCGCGTGGGTCCCCAAACAAGCGGGGTATGAATTCGACCACGCCGGCCAGGCTGTGTTGTTTTACTTGCATTGCGGGCAAAAATACAGAAGTGCGAGGCACATCGCTCTATGGTTTAATTCCTTTTTCGCACGTTGGCCACGGCCGTCAGGTACTTATCGAGCACCAGCTTCTCGTCAAACTTAGTCTCGGCCAGGCGACGGCTGTCCTGGCCCATTTGCAGCAAATCGACTTCCGACAGGCGCAGGACCTGCAGCATTTTGGCCGCCAGGTCGGGGCCGCTGCGCACCTGGCAAAGGTAGCCGTTGTGGCCGTCTACCACGGTTTCGCGGCAGCCGGGCACGTCGGTAGTCACCAGGGGTTTGCCCACGGCGGCGGCTTCGAGCAGGGTTTTGGGCGTGCCTTCGCGGTAGCTGGGCAGCACCACGCAGTCGGCGCGGTGCAGGTGGGCGGCCACATCATCGGAACGGCCCAGGTACTCAATGTCGCCGGTTTTGAGCCATTCTTCGAAGGTGGCGCGGGGCACGCCCACGCCCCCGGCCTCGTCGAGGCCGCCGAGCAGCTGGATGCGCGTGCCCGGCACGGCCGCCCGGATGATTTTGGCGGCTTCAAAATATTCCACCACACCCTTCTCGTAGAGCACGCGCGCCACCATCAGGAACACAAACGGGGTTTGGCGGGTGTACTGCGGGGCGGGCTGAAATCGGTCGGTGTCGACGCCGGAACCGGGCAGTAGGTCGGTGATTTCGCGCCGAATCAGGTGGTTGTCCAGAAAGAGCTGCCGGTCGTCGCTGTTCTGGAAAAACACTTTCTGCGGGAAGCGAAATGCGAACTTGTAAAGCCCCAGCGCCACCTTGCTCACAAAGTTTTTGATGATGAACACCGTGCCCAGGCCCGACACGTTGTTGATGCTGGGCACGCCCGCCAGCCGGGCCGCAATGCTGCCGTAGATATTGGGCTTGATGGTGTAGTGCAGCACCACATCGGGCTTTTCGCGCTTGTAAATCTGGTAGAAGCGGCGCGTGAGGGCGGCGTCCTGCAGCGGGTTGGTGCCCTTGTTTTCCATCAGGATGGGCACAAAGCGGCACCCGAGCTCGGTTTCGAGGCGCGCGGAGTAGTCATCGGGCGGGGCAATGGCCAGCACTTCGTGGCCGGCCTTTTGCAAGGCCCGCACAAGGCTGGCACGGAAATTCCAGATGTTCCAGCTGGTATTGATGACGATGGCGACGCGCAAAGTGGGGAGGTGGAAAGGGTGAAAGCAGGAATCAGGGGCAAAGGTCGGCCTTACGGATTTCTCTTTCCCGCGTTTATCCGGACACCGACAATTTCACCGCCTCACCATTTCACCGATTACGCCGGTACTTTGTGGCCCGATTATGTGTTGTAGTGGCTATGAAGCTTCGTATTCCCGTTACTTTTCTGTTTCTGCCGTTTCTAGCCGCGCCCGTATTGGCCACGCCCCCCGTGCTGCCGGGCCAACTACTGTACCAGAAAAACTGCATGCGCTGCCACGGCGCCAATGGCAAAAAAGGCGCCAGCGGAGCCCACGACCTCACCAAGAGCAACCTCAACGCTTTTGGTCGCACCTATCTGGTGACCAACGGCATGGGCAAAATGCCGGCTTTTGGAAAAACCCTTACGGCTGCCCAGGTGCAGCAGGTGGTGGCCTATTCCCTTACTTTGCGCTAGGCCGGCGCGGCACCGTTTCGCCCCTGCTTTGCGTAGGGGATTTGATTAGACAACGACAACATGGCAAATAAATCTTCCGGCGGCCGCAAGCCCGCCGCCAGCACCCGGCACTTCACCACCGACAACGCCAAGGCCGGCTACGTGGCCACCAAAACCGGCGGCGCCTACGCCACCGCCAAAGAGCAGGAAACCGCCGTGCTCGTGAGCGTGCCACCGCGCCGCCAGTCCGAAGCCCAAACCTCCGAGTACCTCGACGAGCTGGCTTTTCTGATTGAAACCGCCGGCGCCACCGCCACCAAGCGCTTTGTGCAACGCCTCGAAAAGCCCGACATCCGGACGTATGTGGGCGAAGGCAAACTGGCCGAAATTAAAGCCTGGGTGCAGCACGAAAACACCAGCATGGTGGTGTTCGACGACGACCTCTCGCCCTCGCAGCTGCGCAACCTGGAGGCGGAGCTGCTGGTGAAAATAGTGGACCGCTCCCTGCTCATTCTCGATATTTTCGCGTTGCGGGCCAAGTCGGCCACCTCGCGCACGCAGGTGGAGTTGGCGCAGTACCAGTACTTATTGCCCCGCCTCACCGGCCTCTGGACTCACCTAGACAAGCAGCGCGGCGGCGTGGGCATGAAGGGCCCGGGCGAAACCGAAATTGAAACCGACCGCCGCATTGTGCGCGACCGGATTGCCTTTCTCAAAGACAAGCTGGAAGACCTGGACAAGCAGGCCCACACCCAGCGCAAAACCCGGAGCGGCAGCATTCGCGTGGCGCTGGTGGGCTACACCAACGTGGGCAAAAGCACCCTGATGAACGTACTGGGCAAAGCCGACGTGTTTGCTGAAAACAAGCTGTTTGCCACCGTGGATGCCACCACGCGTAAAGTGGTGCTCGACCAAACGCCGTTCCTGCTGTCCGACACGGTTGGGTTTATTCGCAAGCTGCCCACCAAGCTCATCGACAGCTTTAAAAGCACGCTCGATGAGATTCGCGAGGCCGACCTGCTGCTGCACGTGGTGGACATTTCGCACCCCGGCTTCGAGGAGCAAATTCAGGTGGTAAACGACACACTGAACGAAATTGGCGCGGCCGACAAACCGATGCTGCTCGTATTCAACAAAATAGACCAGTACAAGCAGGACGATGCCGAGTTGGACCCCTTTGGCGAAGTACTGGACGCCGAGAACGATGGCACTGCCCCGCGCCCGCCGCTGGCGCAGCTGCAAGCTACCTACATGGCCAAGCTGCACGACCCGGTGGTGTTCATCTCGGCCCAGGAGCGCACCAACCTGGAAGAGCTTCGCGAACTGCTGGGCAAGCGGGTGGCGGCGCTGCACCAGCAGCGCTACCCGTACCAGCAGGCGGCAACTGAGTAACCTCGAAGAGAGTGTGTGGGCGGCAATGGTGACTTCGCGCGCCGTCTTTGGCAGCGCGGCAGCCATTGTTTTGTTTTTCGCGTAAGGGCAGCATTCGTCCCTCTCCCCATGTTTTCTCCTATGGCTTTGTCTTTTGGTTTTCGTGTTGGCCTTTGCGCAGCCGCTTGTGTAGGCATTGGCCACGTGGCACTGGCTCAAGACCCGAGCAGGCCGCCGCTGTACCCACCAGCAGCTCCTCCCGACAGCGTCATCAGCCAGCCCAGCCAACGGATATTTGCCAACCCCTCCGTCTTGGGCATGGGCCCCAGTAAGGGGCTGATTGTGCGCTACGAGCGGATGCCGCGCTTCGGCGTCAAGTCCGATGCTCAGGTGGTGGGCATCAGCAACTACGCCGGGGAAATCGATAAGAATGCCCGCTTGTCCATTAAAGGCTACATTCCGGCCTGGAACCGGCCGCACCTGAAGGTGGTGGTGGGCCTGAGCTACGAGCGGGAGGAGTTTCAATTCAACGGACCCGCTACCACCGACTACGAGCTGTATCGCAACATAGAAGACAAGGGCTTGAAAAGCATCGCTTCCCAGATAGTGATGCTGCGACCCATTGATGAAGTGCACTGGTACCTGGCCCGGGTGAAAGGCGAGCTCAGCGGCGACTACAACGCGTCGACCGACCTGACCACCTCCGACTACTTCCGGTTTTCGGCCGAAGCCGTTTACGGCTGGAAGCGCAGCCCGCTGTTTTCGTGGGGCGTGGGCTTACAGTACGGCTACACCTTTGGGCGACTCAGCCTGTACCCGGCCGTGCTCTACAACCGCACCTTTAATAACCGATGGGGCGTTGAGGCCTTGTTCCCGGCCCGGATAACGGCCCGCTACAACGTGTCGGAATCGTCCATCTTCTATGCGGGCTACACCGTGGATGGCTACAACTACATCATCAAGCTGCGCAACGAGCTGTCGCGCATCGGACCCGGCGGGGCTCCCATCGCCGACAAACAGCCCCTCCAGACGCTGGAACTGCGCGAAACCGAGGTCAAATTCCGATTGCGCTGGGAGCGGGAGCTGCTGAGCTTCCTGTGGATGGGCGCCGAAGCCGGCTACCGCTACAACTACGCCTTCGACGCGTTTGACCGCACCAACGACGACCGTCTTAAAATCATCGATTCCAAGTTCAACGGAGCCCCATACGCCAGCCTGGAGCTATTCATTACACCGCCGCGCAAGCTGCTGGAGAAAGCAGGAGTGCGCCGCTAGGTCCGGCTGCGCCGCCGTTTGAGGCCTTTCAGCCACGCGTAGGTGGCTTCCTGGGCGCGCAGGGGCTTCTCGCCGGCGGCGGGTAGAATAAAGTTATTCTCAAAATCGCGGGCCTTCACGTTGTCGTGCCGCTGCAGGTCGAGCAGGTGCCGCACTTCGGCGCGCAACTCCTCGTTGAGGACGGGGAAGGCCACTTCCACGCGCCGGTCAAGGTTGCGGGTCATCCAGTCGGCCGACGAGACGTAGACTTTTTCTTGGCCCCCGTGGGCAAACACGTACACCCGGCTGTGCTCCAGGTAGCGGTCCACGAGGCCGCGCTGGCTGATGTTTTCGCTGAAGCCCGGCTGGCCCGGTACCAGGCACCCAATGCCCCGGATGATAAGCTCGACCCGCACCCCAGCCTGGCTGGCTTCGTAAAGCTTGGCAATCATGCCGCGGTCTTCTACGGCATTCATTTTGAGAATGATGTAAGCCTCATTGCCTTTGCGAGCCTGTTTGATTTCGTAGTCAATCAGCGCGTTCAGGCCGGGTCGCAGGCCAAATGGTGCCACCAGCAAGTGTTCCAGTTCGGGAGTGGTTTGCTGGTCTCGCAGGTAACCGAAAACGCTGCTGGCTTCGCGGGTCAGCCGCTCGTCGGCCGTGAACAGCCCGTGGTCGGTGTAGACTTCGCTGGTGTTTTCGTTGAAGTTGCCGGTGCTGAAATAGGCGTACTGACGGGTGGTTTCGTTGGCTTCGCGGCGGGCAATGAGCAGTAGCTTGCTGTGCACCTTCAACTCGGGCGGCGTGAATATGACGTTTGCGCCGGCGCGTTTCAGCTTATCGGCCCAAAACAGATTGGATTCCTCGTCGAAGCGGGCTTTGAGCTCCACCACCACGGTTACCTGCTTGCCGTGTTTGGCGGCTTTGAGCAAGGCCTTTACTACGGCGCTTTTGTTGGCCACGCGGTAGAGCGTGATGCTCACGGCCGACACGCGCGGGTCGGCGGCGGCTTCGCGCAGCAGGCGGGTCACGTAATCGAAGGACTGGTAGGGCGGGTGCAGCAGGTGGTCGCGCGTGGCAATGGCGGCCAGCAGGCTGCCTGTGCGCGGCAGCGTGGGGTGCGGCAGGGCCGGCCGGGGCGGGAAGTGGAAGTGGGCCTCCTCGAAGTGCGGAAAGCCAAAAAAGTCGCGAAAGTTGTGGTAGCGGCTGCCTTCCACCAGCGCTTCGTCGGTGATGCCAGTTTTCTGCTTGATGGCCCGCAGCGTTTCCGGTGGCATTTCGGGGTCGTAGAGCAGACGGGCCGGAAAGCCGGTAGCCCGCTTGGCCAAGCTGCTGCGGATTTTCTCCATCAGGTCGCCCGATACTTCTTCTTCAATGTCCAACTCAGCATCGCGCGAGAGCTTGATGGCGCTCACGGCTACCTGCTGGTAGGCGGGGAACAGCTCGGCCGCACCCACCCGAATGACATCGTCCAGAAACAGCACGTACCGCTCCTCGCCTTCGTCGGGCAGGCGCACAAAGCGGCCGCCGTGGCGCTTGGTGGGCAGCTCCATCACTAGCACGCGCTCGGCTTCGGCCTTGCTTTTGGGGCCGCGCGGCTGGCTGAGGAAGAACGCCAGGTACACGGCCTGGTCTTTCAAAAACAGGTGGTGCAGGGTCTCATCCAGGGCCACCGGCGAGAGCAGGTCGCGCACCTTGTCCCGGAAATACTGGGCTGTCCACTCCCGCTGTGCGGGCGTCAGCTCCCCTTCGTTCAGCAGGTGAATGTGCTGGGCGTTGAGCTCGGGCAGGAGCTGTTCGCGGAACGTGACGCCGAAGGCTTCTTGCTGGGTCTTCACCTCGGCCAGCACCTGGCGCAGTTGGCGCTTGGGGCTCTCCTTCAACTTGGCGCGGGTCTTTTTCTTCAGCTTCGCCAGCCGCCGCAGCGTGGCCACCCGCACCTTAAAAAACTCGTCCAGATTGCTGCTGAAAATGGCCATGAACTTCAGGCGTTCCAGCAGCGGCACGGTGGGGCTTTGGGCTTCTTGCAGCACACGGCCGTTGAAACGCAACCAGCTCAGGTCTCGGGAAAGGGTTTCCAAAGGGAGGTAAAAGTTAAAATGACGAGTCGGAGCAGGCCGCTTCCACAAATAGCCTGCCGCCTTTATTCTACTATTGCCGCCTTGTACGGCACCGCTTCCAAAGGAGCCGATTCTTCCGTCTCAATCCGTCGTTTTTAACCTTCTCCTAATGTTCAGCTTCCGTTGCGAGGGTGGTCATAAAAGTAAAACTCGGCGTTGGCCCGGCTCACATCTGCCCATTGCTCGCACGCAAACCGCAGACAGACCACGGCAGCGGTGGGCATTTCGTTGAAGGAAGTGGGCGACAGCAGGTTGGCGGTTTCGGTGATGGTGGGGTTGTGTCCCACCAGCAGCACCGAGTCCGCCGCATTGGGTAGGTCGTGAATAATGGCCAGCAGGCCGTCGGTATCGGCGCCGTAGATGCTGGGCTCTACCACTATCTTATCGTGCGGGTACTGCATCTCGCGCGCTACCAGCATGGCCGTGCTCATGGCCCGCACGGCGGGCGAGCTCACCACCAGGTCGGGGCAGATGCGGCGCTTGGCCAGGGCCTGGCCGGTGGTGGGGGCATCGTCGCGGCCGCGGTCGTTGAGGGGGCGTTCCTGGTCGCTTAGCTCATCAAAGCTCCAGCTGGATTTGGCGTGACGAAGAAGGTATAAGATTTTCATGGGGGCGAAGCTAAGGGCGTTTTGCTTACACCCGACGTTGGTAAAAGGTTATGAGCAGCGCTAGAGGCGCTGCCCCGCATGCCGGCAAGCAACTCCAGCTCCGGTGCATTGCCGGCAAAGCGGCGGCAGGTGCGGCGTGCGGCTGGCCGCGTTCGGAGGTGAGCCGGGAACCCGCGCCCTTGCCGGAGCCACAACCCCGCCGAGCAGGCTCAATGCCAATGAGTAAGCATTTATTTTCACAAAAAAGAAGCGGGATGTGGGTGGGAACCAGGGTGAATCAAACAAAAACAGCCGCCCTTTCAGGCGGCTGTTTTTTTCATAAATGTCAGGGCGACAGGTGCAGCTACGTACGTTCACCTGTTGCCCGTGCTACTGGCTCTAGCTGGGCTACTCCTTCTCGAAGCGCTGGTGGGTTACGGTACCCCCGCTGGAAGTGCGGATGTAGTACAGGCCCTTGGGCAGCGACGATACCTGCACCTGGCCGTTGCCATTGTAGCGGGCCTGGGTCATTTCGTGGCCGCTCATGTCATATACACTCACCCGCGACGCCCCACGGGCGCTTTCCACATTCACCACGTCGGTGGCGGGGTTGGGGTAGAGGGCCGCAGAAGCCGTGGCCACCTGGCGCAGGGCCGTGCCACCCGTGGAGGTCAGGAGGCTGGCGCGGGCGCCGCCGGTGGCAAACAGGGCGTCCATGCGGCTGCTCTGGCCGGCCGTGAACATGTACATGCACCGGTCATAGGTGTAGTCCATGTAGTTCATGCTCATGTCGCCCTGATTGCTGCAGCTCACCTTGGGGAACACGGGGCAGCCGCCGTTGCTGGTTTGCTGGGTGGGGGTGTCGTCCACGAGGTCGTTGCCGCAGGAAGCATCGCCCCAGATGTGGCGCAGGTTCAGCCAGTGGCCCACTTCGTGCGTGGCCGTCCGGCCACCGTCGTAGTTAGTAGCCGTACCGCCGGGCACCGACGAATACAGGCACACCACACCATCGGTAGCCGCCGGGCCGCCGGGAAACTGGGCGTAGCCGAGCAGGCCCTGGCCCAGGTTGCAAAGCCACACGTTGAGGTACTTTTCGCGGGGCCAGGCATCGCTGCCGCCTTTGCTCGTGTACTTCACAAAGTCGTTGCTGCTGAATGAGCGGGTTTTGGTCGAGCGGCGAACGATGCCGGTGGTGGTAGCACCAGTGGGGCTCTGCTTGGCCAGCACAAACTGCACGCTCGTAGCCGAAGCCGTGAAGATGCTGGGCGTCTGCGAAGCGTCTGCGTTCGTTTTGGCAAAGTCCTCGTTCAGCACGCGAATCTGGTCAGCCACCATGGCGTCGGTCACGTTTTGGGCGGCGGTGTTGTACACCACGTGCACCACTACCGGAATGGTGATGATGGCCCCGGTCGCCCGGCGCTGAATTAGCGGGGGCTGCGACAAGTACCGACGGGTTTGCGCCTCAATTTCTTTCATTCGCAGCGCCATGGCCGGGTCGGCTGCCAGCTGCGCATCGTACACTTCCATGGTGGCACAGGCCCGGCCGTTGAGGGGAGGCGCGGCTTCTTTGATGGGAGCCATGCGAATTGCCGGGCGGTTCTGCGTGTTTTGCGCCAGCAAAGGAGCGGCACTGCCCATCAGGACCAGCGCGGTTATGTAAAGTTTGTTCATGTAGCAGTGCGTAATATGGTGAGGAGTTGAGGTGGGAAAATGTATATCGGGTTGCCAAGCTAGCAAAATATTTTGGCACTTCGCACCCCCGACGTTGTGAAAAAAATAATGTTATGGTTTCTTTCAGATAAAAAATTGCAATTATTTTATTGATAGCTAATTCATTTTTGAAAATTCATTAACCACCATATTTTGCTTTTTTTGCCAAAAACGCCCAAGCGTTGTCAAAAGCGAATTATTTTCCTAGTGCACCGGTGCCCGTTTCCTGCGGAAGATTAAACCGGGCGGGCGCGCTGAGGAATTAGGGTGAATAACGCAGGCGTACCCGTTCACCGTTCGCTTCAAGCCGCTCCAACCCCGGCTATGTAACGGCCAAAACCAAACATTGCCATCGCGCGAGCGAATCCCGGAGGAACGCGGCGCGGGCCGGATGGCAATGCTAGTGCGAACGGATAGTTTGCAGGGCGGGGCGGTGCCCTAAAAAAGGAAGTCGAAGCCTACAAACACCAGCTTTTCCTCCCCCACCGAATAGGTAACGTTGATAACGGCCTGCTTGAGAATGTCGGCGTACACGCCGCCGCCAAAGCCGCTGTGCAGGGACGAGAAGCCCGTGCGGGTATCGTTGTCGGAATACACCCGGCCGGCATCGGCCAGGCCCAGGATGCCCAGCTTGCCGGGGAACAAGTAGGCATTGAACGACAGCAGCTGCAGACGCGCCTCAAAGTTGCCGTAGAGGCTGCCGCGGCCGGCGTAGCGCGTGCGGCGGTAGCCGCGCAGGTTGGTGGTGCCGCCCAGGGTGTTGGCCTGGTAAAAGCGGTAGTCGCCAAAGTTGCGGTTCACGCCCAGGCGGCCGGCGTAGGTAATCTGGAAGGGGAAGTTGGGCGTGAGGTAGGCTCGGATTTCCGACGTGAGGCGGCCAAAGCGCAGCTGCTCGCCGTTGAGCTGGAAGTTGTACTGCGCCTCGTTGTACCACCGGATGCCGATGCGCGGGTTCTTGGGCGACGAGCTGGCGTCGAGGTTCAGGTAAAAGAGGCCGCCGAGGTACTGGTTGGACTGGAAATCAGACGCGCGGATGCCAAATCGGGGGTTGTCGTACGTCACGTCACCGCTGGCGGTGGTGAGACTGTCGCGGATGGCCGTGCCGAGGGGGTTTTTCTCGGCCCGGAACTGGTCGTACTGCGGGCCAAAGCCCATCTTGAGAAAGCTGAAAAGGTTGCGCTCCAGCGTTGGAGCCAGCGTGAAGCGGGTGAAGCGCACGCGGTACGAGTCGTTCACGGTGCGTGCCGTCACGCGGCCGCGGTTGGCGTCGGGCGTGGCCAGGTTGACTGTGTTGTTGCCGAGGCCGAAGAAGTTATAGAGCAGCTGCGGGCCGTAGTACTGGCCGGCCACGCGCAGGTCGTACCGCCCAATGAGGCGCGTAAATTGCCCGGTGTAGCGCAGGTTGAACGCCTCGCGGGCCGGGGCAAAGTTGGCCACCAGCGTCTGCTCGGAGGCAAACGGCTCGCGGCGGAAGCCGTAGCGCCGGTGCGTGATGCCGCCGCCAATCAGCACCCGGTCGTCGACGTTGAAGCCGAAATACAGGGCCGGGCCGGTGTAGTTCAGGCGGTAGTCCTTCAGTTCGAAGCGCTTGGGGTGGTCGTAGCGGCTCACGTCGATGCCGGGCTCCAAGCGCAGGCGGGCCTCCTTGCCCACGTTGATGACGTTGCCGGTATCGGCGTCGTACACCTGCGTATAGTGCTTGGCGCCGCCCACGCGGCTCACGTCCGTGATGGTATCGCGGCCGGTGCCGCCTATCAGGCGCACCTTAATGCCCTTGCCGGCATCGCCCTTCACTTCATACACGTCGTTGCCGCTGATACCGTAGAGGCGGATTTCGTCGGTCACGTCGCGTTCCAGCACCCGGTCGTAGAGGGTTTTGCTGAGCGCCCCTTCCTTGGTGATTTTGCGTACCGTGACGTGGGTGTTACCGTTGGGCAGGCGCTCCACCACAAACTTCTCGTTCTTCTCAGAGCCGCGCACCTCCACAATGTCGGCCACCACTTCGGAGTACTTGCTGGCCAATTCCGGCAGCAGGTCGCGCCGGCTTTTCAGCTTGGCAATGATTTCCTGAGCGTGCAGGTCGTAAATCTCCTTGGGCCACCGGTCCCGGAACGCCTTCTCAATAACGGCATCGGTGAGGTTTTCCTTCATGTACGTGGCCTGCGCCACCCACTGCTCGCGCGTCACGCGGCTTAGGAAAGTCCGGTCGTTGGCCAGGGCCGTCTGGTTCAGGCCTTTGTAGTCGGCGTAGTCCGGCCCAAAGTTCTGGAAGTTGCGAATGGCAAACTTTCGGCTGAGCAGGTAGGGCAGTACCCCGTCGCCCTTAAAAAAGGCAATGTCACGGTCCTCGGGCACGGCCGTGAAGGTGCGGTCGCCGTCCTTGGTTTTCACCTCGGCCCAACGCCACTGGTCCTCGTGCCGGTCCCAGTCGCCTATCCACATGTCAAAGAGGCGCGAGCGGGCGAAGGCCAATTCGTCCACCTTGTTGTCGTTGTCTTCGAGCACGCGCTCCAGCACTTTGTCGGTGCCCACCAGATTTTTGGCAAAGCCCAGGCTGGCCACGTTGCTCTGGTCGTCTTTGGCGTCTTCTTCCAAAGCAGCCGGCTTGTTCGAGAAATCGCCGTAGTACTGGCCCAGCAGGGGGTCCTGCGGAATGTACACGGCCACGGGGTTGGTGTGCAGAATGCCCGCGGCCGTGCCCAGAGGCGGCAGCACAAACGAGGCGTAGGGGTGCTGCGCCGAAATCTGGTCCTGTAGAATGTCCTTGGCAAAGCCCGTGCGCAAGGCCTCGGGCAGCACCGCGGCCGGGTCTTTGTCGATGCCGCGGAGCGAGAAGTTATGGCCTTCTTCGTTGCGTACTTTCAGCGAGATGGTTTGCTTGCCGCCGCCGGTTTTGTAGGGCACCAGGCCGCCTTTGTCGGTGGCCAGGTCCAATAGCGGGAACTTTACGGGCGTGGCCCATTCCTTCCGGTAATGCTTGCCAAACAACAAGTTGTGAATCTTGCCGTGCCGGTCATACGCCGGGTTTATCGCCACTACCACGCTGCTGTCGCGGAAGTTGGGCCGCGGGCCGCTCGGCACCGGAGCCGTTACCGGCCGGTCTTCCCGGGCATCTTTTTTTCCCAGGGGCGTAACGGGTGCCGGGTCCGTGGATGCAACCGCCGCCGTGGCCTTGGCATAGAGCGGAGTGCGGAATACCAACCGAGCCTTGTCGCCGGTGCCTTCGGGCACGAAGTACTCGGTCCACACCTGGCCGTCGTCGTAGTAATTCACGCGGGCAAATCCTTTTTCCTTGTCCGAAAACAGCGCGCCACCGGCCGGGCCGGGCTTCACGTGCTGGGTTTTGCAGCCCGAGCCGCTCACGATGAGGTGTGTGTCGCCTTCCTTAAAATACTGCAGGTTGTGCTCGTGCCCCGCCGCGTACACAATGTTGGGGTACTTGTTGAAAATATTCATCAGGCCCTCCTTGTAGGCCTGGTAGGCTGGATGGGCAATGTCCTGGCTGATGCCACCGTACTTGCGCGCAAACGGGTAGATGGAGCCTATTATCGGTAGCGGCAAAAAGGCGTACTTGTATACAATGCTAATGGGAAAGATGTGGTCGGCCAGCGTAAAATAGCCGCCGTGCACGCCATCCGAGAACAGCGGGTGGTGGCCCACCACCATGATATTCTTGTCCTTGTTGCGAGCAATAATGTCCTCCAGTTGGGCCATGAAGTCGGTCTCGTCTTCCACGCCGCAACCGCCGTCTGCGCCGTAGGGCCGGGCGCTCTGGGTGGTCAAGAACCACTGCGAGTTGATGGTAATGAGCACCACGTCGTCCTGCAGGCGCACTTCGTAGGGGCCGGGGCAGCCGTTGCCGGGCGTAATGAAGTCGCCGGTGTAGGAAAAGGCCGCCGAGTCGTTGGCCATATAGTTTTCGGCGAAGCGCTGCTCGCGCTGCACCTGCTCCAGGCCGCCTTCGCGGCCCTGCTTCCAGTCGTGGTTGCCCGGAATCATGTATTTCTCACCCTTGTAGCCTTTCAGCACGTCCAGCTGGTCGCGCAGGCGGCGCTCCGATTCCTTGCGGTCGTAGGCGCCTTCTTCGGGCATGCCGTACTCGTAGATGTTATCGCCGAGGTAGACGGTGGTGCTTTTGGCACCGGCCTTCAGAATTTCTTTGCGCAAAAAATTCAGCGACGGCTCGCCGCCTTTGGCGGCGTCGATGGGATTGCCCACGTCGCCAATCAAAAAAACAGAGTAACGGATGCGGCTGCTATCTGGGGGCATTTTGGCTTCCCAACCCAGCGCGCCGCGCCGGTAGTTGGGACGGGAATTGAGTGGATTCTGACTGGACTCCCCTTGCGCCAGGGTAGCCGCTGGGAACGCCAAAACCGCGCAGAACGTGAGCAGCGCGGGTCGAAAGCGAGAAAATAAGGGCATAGAATATAATGTGGCGGCGGCCCGAAAGCCCCGCCGCGGAATGTTGTCGCAAATCTACGACCGGCTCAGGGCCGGCATTGTTATTGCCCGTTACGGAAAGCACGGCGGTGCGGTTAGGTCGCCGTTTTTTAACTTACACTCCGCGCTTCGCGTTCAATACTGGCAAGCCCGCCGGATGAACCGGCCGTAGCTTCGCCTAACATGGAAGAAATTACCCCCGGCGCCGTTGCAACGGTGCCCGCTCCCACCCCACAAAACCCGATGGCATCTCCTGCCCTAAACGCGCCCGTCGCACCCGCTGCCGCCGAAACCGGCAAATCCGCCAAAGCCAAAGCCTCGCCCCTCGCAAAGGAGGCCCAGGCTTTTGTGACGGAGCTGTTTGCCACCGAGCTGGCCGCTAAACTCACCTACCATTCCCTGCGCCACACCGAAACCGTGGCCAAGGAATGCCGCGTGCTGGCCACTGCGGCCAGCCTCAGCCCCGAAGACACCGAGGCGCTGCTGCTGGCGGCTTGGTTTCACGACACGGGCTACCTCGACGTGTACGACGGTCACGAGTTCCGGAGCATGGAGCGCGCCGCTGCCTGGCTTGCGGAGCACGGCGTGGAGACCGGCCGCATTCAGCTTATAAAAGACCTTATTCAGGCCACGCACCGCGACACCGAAGCCACCACGGAGCTGCAGAAGCTGCTGCTCGACGCCGACATGAGCAACCTTGCCCGCGACGACTTCCGCTCCAGCGCCGAGCTGCTGCGCACGGAGTGGGAGCTGGTGCTGGGCAAAACCTACTCCAACCCGGACTGGGCCGAACTGCAGCTCAACTTCATGCTGGGCCACAAGTACCTGTCGGATGCGGGCAAGGACCGGTACCGCGACGATTTTAAGAAGAACACCAGCGACCAGCGCGACGAACTCAAGAAAAAGGAGAAGAAGAGCAAAAAGAAAAAAGAGGAGCTGAACGACACCTTCGCCGACCCCAAGCGCGGCGTCGAGACCATGTTCCGCACCATGTACAGCAACCACATCAAGCTCTCCGACATGGCCGACAAGAAGGCCGGCATGATGATTCAGCTCAACGCGGTGCTGCTCTCGGTTATCATCACCTACTTGGGCGCCAAGTCGTCGGCCCTGGGCCCGGCCTTCACCAAGAATCCGGTACTGGCCATTCCCATGAGCATTCTGCTCTTTACCTCGCTGGGCTCGGTGGTCACGGCCATTCTCTCAGCCCAGCCCGATGTCACGAGCTTTAAGTGGCTGAAAAAAAGCCCCGAAATAGCCAACAACCGCCGGGTAAACCTGCTGTTCTTCGGCAATTTTACTAAGCTCAGCCTCGACAATTTTCAGGACAGCATCCGCGAGCTCATGCGCCAGAAAGATGGCCTGTACACCAATATGGTGACCGATGTGTACTACCTCGGCGAGGTCCTCTCGCGCAAGTACGGCCTGCTGCGCACCAGCTACTCCGTTTTTATGGTCGGGCTTATTCTTACAGTACTTTCGTTCATCATCGTGCTGCTGTATAAATCGTAGTCCTCCACAAGTAGGCTTTCAGGGCCTGCAAAACAGGCCGGCCCTGTTCTTACCTTTGTAACCTGGCTGCGTAGTTCAAGGGATAGAATAGGCGTTTCCTAAACGCTTGATAGCAGTTCGAATCTGCTCGCGGCTACTTGAGAGGTCTTTTCCTATGGGAAACGACCTTTTTGCTTTTGATGGCGAGCGAAACATGCAGAAGCGCTTATCCGGCAGGTTCACTATTGCTGCCCTTGAGTCTTCTTACCGCTTTTTGCTACCTGAAGTGCCCACCCGTAGCGCAGGTGCTTCAAGCCATTGGCTCCCATTTCTTACTTGGCCACTTCAGAGCCACAGGCAAGGGGCAAACAGGTAAAAAGCCTATATCCAGTGCCTTCCTCTTTCATTTTATACCTAAACTCATATTTTTTAGTATTAAGTTGACCTCGTCCGGAGTACATTTGGCAGATTGCAATTTATTACAATCAATTTGCCCTATTCTTATTGCACCTCACGTGTAGCAGATAGTCACCCAGTCATATTTAGGAGCATCCTTGAACAACGACGGTATGGTGCCGAGAAGCGGAATCATGTCTACTTCTGCAAGTGATAAGACCTTCCCGCTAGTGAAGTACAACGTATGAAAACAATTGATTACTCACGCGTTACGCTCTTGCTAATTGGCCTGTTGTTGGGCATTGCCCCAGGCGCCACGGCCCAACGCACTCAAATCCGCGGGTTTGTGGACGCCGTGTCCTACTACCAAAATGGCAAGGTCAGCTTCGGCCTCGGCGAGCAGGACTTGTTCATAACGTCCGAGATAACGGAACGCCTGTCCTTTCTGGGCGAAACCGTTTTCAAGTTTTCGCTCGCTTCGCCCACGAATTTCGACATCAGCGTCGAGCGCATCATTCTGAAATACAACTACGCGGGCAACCACAGCGTCTTGCTGGGCAAGCACCACACGCCCATCAACTACTGGAACGACACCTACCACCACGGCCGGGTGTTCTTTCCCACCATCGACCGGCCCCTGCTGTTTGCGCAGGGCATTATCCCACTCCACACCACGGGCGTGAGCCTGCAGGGGCAAAACCTGGGCCGCCTCCGCTTCGGCTACGACGCCATGGTAGGCAACGGCATCGGGTCGGGCGATGTGGTGGACAATAACCCCCTTAAGTCCGCCACGCTGGCCGTGCACATCAAGCCCACCGACGGCATGCGGCTGGGGGCCTCGCTGTACCACGACGCCATTTCGAAAGGCAGCACCATGCACAACCACTCGGGCGGGGTAAGGCCGGTGGCCCTCACCCGGATAAGCCAGGACATCATGACGGGCTCCGTTTCCTACACCGACTCGGTTTTCTCCAAGAAGTTCGAACTGTTGGCCGAAAGCAGCATGGTCAGCAGCCGCTCCGATAGCCTCGGCATGCAGCGCGCGGTGGCCACCTACGTGTACGCTGGCCTGCGCCTGACTGAGAAAATCATCCCCTACGTCCGCGTCGATGACACCCGATTCACCAGCAACCGGGAAGTGTATTTCCTTTCCAATAACACCCAATCTTTCGTGGGCGGGTTGCGCTACGAATTGAGTTACCTGGCCGTGCTGAAGCTCGAATACCAACACACCAACGGCTCTGTGCGCCCCCCCTCCGATAAGGTTACCTTCCAGGTGGCCGTGGGCTTTTAATTCGTACTGTATATGACCTGGGCCTACCGGATTACGTTTTTTTTGCTCCTCATTGGGTTCTGGCACACCCCGGCACGCGCGCAGGACCTGAACCTCGCGGTTATTGGCAATGGCAAAGGAGTTCCGCCCGAAATGAAGCTGGCGCAGCTGCGGTCCACCATAAAAGGGGAAAAGCTGCGCTGGCCCGACGGCAGCAAAGTGGTTATTGCCCTGCTGAAAACCACCACGCCCATCGGCCAGAACACCAGCAAGAAAATCTACAACATGAGCGCCAACGAGCTGAACAAGTACTGGCTGGCGCTGGTGTTCCAGGGCAAAGCCGACGCGCCGAACTTTTTCAACTCCGAAAACGAGCTGGCCGACTTTGTGGCGCAAACCACCGGGGCCATTGGCGTGGTCAACCAACCCGCGCCGGGCAGCAAAACCATCACCATCGACGGAAAGAAATTTTTATAATAACTGCTCTTTTACGTCCTTCTACTTTAGGGCCCGTCCGATATGGTAAAGAGCTCACATCGTTTGTCCGTCTTACGAATCATCAGCCATTTGCGGCTCACGGTCAAAACCAAAATCTGGTTGGCCGTGACGAGCATCGTGCTGTTATTTTCCTTCTTCGTCCTTTTCTACCTACCCGTCATTCAGGAGCGCAGCTTGCTCACCAACTTTAACAAAGACGTGCAAAACCATGCCAATACGGTGGCGCTGGGGGTGAAAATTGCCATGACTGAACAGAATTTCCAGGGGGTGCAAACCGCCATGGACTTTGTGAAGAAAGACCCTCTCCTGCAATACGTGAGCTTGCTCCAGACCGATACTTCCTGGAACGCCGCCCACACCCGGTACCGCATCGCGCGCACGGTTTTCAAGACCTACCCGGAGCGGAAGAAAATAAACGTCGACGCCACCTCCAACGATTCCACGGTGGTCAAGCGGACCAGTTTTAACACGCCGATGATGACCGGTGAAATCATGCTCGCCTTCTCCACCCGGGAAATTATGCAGAGCAAACGGCAGATTCGCATCACCTCGCTGTTTTTTAGCTTCCTGGTGTTCAGCATTGGCATCGGCATTGGCTTTGGCCTGGCCAAAAATATTTCCGTGCCGGTGCTGAAGCTGCGCGACGCGGCCACCAAAGTGGGCCGGGGCGACCTCACCCAGCGCGTGCAGAGCACTTCGCGGGACGAGATTGGGGAGCTGGGCGCGGCGTTCAATAAGATGGTGACCGACCTGTCGACCGCGCGCCACGAGCTCGAAGCCCGAACGAGTGAGCTGCTAACCGAGCAGCAAAAGTCCGACGACTTAATGGCAGGCCTCAAGCGCACCCTGACTGACCTGCGCGAAACCCAGGAGCAACTCATCCGGCAGGAGAAACTGGCCTCGATTGGCCAGCTCACCAAGGGGCTTGTGGACCGGCTGCTCAACCCCCTGAGCTACGTCAGCAACTTTGCCGACGTATCGACGGAGATTTTGGCGGAGTGCCAGGAGTTGTTCGCCCCGGGCTCCTACGCTGCCGACCAGCAGCACATGCAGACCGAACTGCTACCCCTGCTCGCCATGATTGAAACCAACACCAGCAAAATCAAAGAGCACAGCTCCAGCCTCACCCGCATCGTTCGCAGCATGGACAAACTATTGCAGGTTAAGGCGAACTACTTCGTCGAAGTCGACCTCAACTCGTTTGTCGACGAGCAGTTGCTGGCGTATCGAAACGAATCGGACAGCGCTTATCAGAATGTTGCGCTGCAGCTGATTAAAGGCGATAATCCGGAAAGCATCGTCGTCCGCCTGGTGCCCACAGAGATGAGCACGGTCCTGTATAGCTTGCTAAACAATGCGATGTACGCGGTGCATGAGAAATCCCTGCGGTACCCGGATTTTCAACCCATGCTTACTGTCGTTACAGTCTTTCAGGAAAACGGCGTGGAAATACAGGTTCACGACAATGGCGCTGGCATCCCGGCCGTTGAAAAGGAACAGCTGTTTTCTCCGTTTTTCACCACAAAGCCCACCTCCAAAGGCACCGGCCTGGGGCTATTTATCAGCCAGGACATTGCCCGCACTCACAAACGCCATATCACCGTGGAAACGCGGCAGGACGTGTGCACCACGTTCACCATCAACCTGCCCGCTGCCGCCGCCGTGGCCGTGAGTTGAGCGCTTGGGCGTTGGCATCATGCCACAGCGCGGCCGCTATACCCCGTGATTGAAGGAATGGGAAAGGCGTTTGCCGAAACTGCCCGCAGGCTACGCGCTTGGGTGTGCAGGAATTGCCGTATGCTCACCGCTCCGGCAAGCACCAAGGCTCTTCAGCATTTGTACATACTGGTGTCCTCTAGGCTTACATGCGCTCCAATCTCCTTATCACGCGTGCCGTTATGATGAGAAGCTTCTTTCTGGCCCTGCTGTGTCTTTTCAGCGTCTCACCCGTCTTGGCGCAACGGGAAAAGCAGAAAGTCCTTTTCTCCGACATCGACAATTATTGGGTGGCTCACGACAGCTGCCGCACCAATAAAGAAAGCCTCAGGCAGCTGCGGCGTCTGAAAGGTCTTCACATCGGCAAGAGCACACTGCCAAGGAGTAGGCGACGCGATTCGGCGGTACCCGAAATTTTGGAATTATTTACGGCCTATCACACTCACACTGCGGGCCAATGGGGCGGCTGCAAACCTGGAGTTCTACCTATGGTGGCCCGCCGCTCGCACGTGGCACCTACAAAGCTGCCACCACCCTGGACTTCGCCGCCCTACCCCTTGACACCTATGCCGGCTTGGCCGCGGTGGGCGACCCGTACAACGTGCTGGCCATCATGGCCATCATGGCCGGCAATGGCCAGGTGCAGCTCTGGCACGTGAAAAGCGGCAAGCAGCAGTGCCTGGTGCAGGTCTTTGTGGAGCCCTGCGCCACCATCACCCTGCGCCTGGAAGTGTGGGGCGGCCAGCGCTACCGCTTCGCCTACAGCACCGACGGCTCGACCTGGAACCCGCTGCCCACGGACAGCTTTTCGCTCAACGGCACCTACCTGCCGCCGTGGGACCGCGGCGTGCGCGTGGCGCTAATGGCGCAGGGCGAAAGCGGGCACCGCGCCACATTCCACAACTTCATTATCCGCAACCAGCGCTAACGGTTGGCAACGAGTGCTTGGGGCTACAGGGACAGAGGAGTGAAGTCTGAAACAACAAAAAGGGCCCAACACAATGTGCTGGGCCCTTTCTTATGACTGCAATCGCACGGGCTAACGGCGGCTCTTTGACTTGCTGGAAGTCTTCGATTTGGAAGGAGTGCTCTTCTTAGCAACAGGTGTCTTGGCAGTGCTTTTTTTCGTGGTGGGCTTTTTGGCGCTGCTTTTCTTGGTGCTGCTGCTCTTTTTAGCGGCCGCCTTCTTGCTGCTTGCTGAGCTCCTGGCGCTGCTGCTTTTGCTCTTGCTTTTGCTGGACTTGGCGCTGGAGGCCGACTTGCTCTTGGATTTTGACTTGCTGCTGTGCGACTTCGATTTGGAGCTGCTGCGGGTGGCGTGGCGGCGGGCTTCGGCGCGCGCCTCGGCTCTGGCTTCGGCCCGGGCTTCTTCGCGGCGGGCGGCGGCCCGGCGGGCGGCCAGGGCCTCGGTGTTGCGGGCTTCGTAGCTGCGGGTGGTGTGGGCCGGTACGGCGGCGGAGTTGGCTTCGTCGCCTTCGGTGTAGCGGGCCGTAGCGTCCGATTCGGGCGCGGCGGTGTTTTCGTCGGTGGTGGTTTTGGGGGACTCTGCTACGACCTTCTTGCGCCGCACGGGCATCAGAAAATCACGCTCGGCCCGCTCGCGCAAACTTAAGTTTTCCTCACCAGGTAGCTTCGAAACGACGGTTTGCTTCTCGGTTTGGGCTTGGGCTCCGCTCCAGCTCAGGAGCAACGTTAGGAGGACAAATAGGTGCTTCATAGATGATTATATAAACCCGACTAAAGACAAAGCTAGCCCCCGACCCGCTTAAATGCAAGGGAAAAGGTGGGTGGGACGTCCGGAAGGGCCTTTACAGGGTCCAACGGCCTATTTTTCCGGTCCAGCTTCTCCTGCCACTAACCGGAGCCGTACCCCGGCCGAATTTGCCCCAAATTCGGGGGCGTACAGGCACTGCACCTGGCTGAGGCCGCCCGAAAAATCGCCGGCCTGCGCTGCCCGCAGCCGGTACTCGAAGACGTGCGTGCCGCGGGGCACAGCGCCAAAGAAAAAGTTGGTGGCCGCATCGCGCGGCGACTCGTAATAGCCCAGTCCGTTCTGGTATCGGTAGCCGCTCAGCTGGCTGATGGGCTCCAGGCCGGCGGCGCGCTGGTCCTTGAGGTGCACGTATTCGAGGGCACGGTCGGTGCGCAGCACCAGGCGCACTACCACCACGTCGCCCACGGGTATGGGCATGGCGGCCGAGATTTTTACCAGCGCCGGACCGCCCGTGGATTGAATTTCGTGGTAGAGCTGCCGCTCCAGGCTGAGCGGCGTGGCGGCGGGCGTCACCTTATCCATGTCCTCGAAATACTGCCAATAAAGCGCCCCCCAGGCCACGCCGGCATCGGGCTTGCGGATGGTGACTTTGCCCTGCGCGGGCTGCACCTCAGCGGCGGGCCAGCTGGTTTTGAAGTAGCCGGTGCCGGCCTGTGCTGCTTCGGACTGCACGGCCTGGCCGCCGACGGTGATTTGCAGCGGCTGCCGGGGCGCGAGCCAGTCGGAGCCACGCAACAGCAGGGCATAGCAGGCATCGGCGGTGGCGCGGGTGCTTTCCCAGTGGTGAGTTTGCTTTTGTTTGAGCAGCCAGAGCTTCATCTCGTCCACCGATTTTTGGTCGTTTTTTACTTCATCATAGGCTTCAATGAGCGTGGCCTGGGTTTCGGTGGGAGCCTCGCGCCAGTAGTAGCCGCCGCGCACTTCCTTCCAGTACATGCCCAGTTCGGGCGAGTGCAGGGCGTTTTCGGTGAGGGCGCGTAGAATATCCCGGGTAGCGGGGGCCGTTTTGGTGTCGCGGAACAGCGCCAGCGCTATTTGGGCCTGCAGGTAGCGCGTCTGGCTCGGCCAGAACGTGCCGGCTTGCTGGCGGTAGTAGGCGGCAGCTGGTTTGGCGGCGGGCACCACGGCGGGCTGCGGCCAGAAGCTGCGCGCGTACAAGGCCTGAATCTGCAGGTCGCTTAGGTGGTTGTCAGTCAGCTTCACGCTTTTCTGGCGCTTCAGCTCGGCGTAATCGCCGGCTAGGCGGCCGTCGAGGTAGCGCAGGGCCTGCTGCAGAATGGGCTGGGCCAATGGGTCGGTGTCGGCATCGAAGGCGCCCAGCTTCTTCAGCTTGCCGAAGCCGGCCACGATAAGCTGCGTGATGTACTGGTCATCGGGCATCTTCTCAAACCACGGGAAGGCGCCGCTTTCGGACTGCATGCGCTGCAGCTTGGCCAGGGAGGCGGCGGTTTCGGTGCGCAGGCGGGCCTCGTCAAACAGGGTGGTGAGGCGGGCCAGGCGCTCGGTTTCGCCCTGGGCGTCGCGCACCCAGGGAGTTTCCTGCAGGAGCAGTTTTTCAGCTCCTGGTTTTGGGCCAGCTTGCTGGCGAGGGCGTTTTTCTGGGCGGCAGTGCCGTTTTGGGCCTGGCGCGTCCACTCCGCCAGAATGGTTTTGAAGCGCGGGTTCGACCTAATGATTTGGGCGGCAATGAGGTTGGCGTAGAGCCGGCTGAATACCTGCTCCGAGCACTCGTAGGGGTACTCCATCAAGTAGGGCAGGCTCTGCACAGCACACCAGGCGGGGTTGGCCGTCATTTCCAACGTCAGCGAGTAGTTGCGGCGCGTGGGGCTGCTGGTGCTGGTGAGCTTTTTCAGCTCGAACTCCCGCGTGCCGGGGCCCACGACAGGCAGCGGCAGGCTCTCGGTGATGAGCAGGCGGTTGGGCAGTACGGGCAGGGTGTTTTCCTCGCCATCGGAGTCGCTAGTTGTCAGTTGTTGGTTGTCAGCTGTCGAGGCTTTTTTGCCTTTCTTGGCCTTCGCCTTCTTGGCTTTCTCTTCACCGACAACTGACAACGAAGAACTAGCAACCACCCGGTACGTTACCGCAACCGGCGCGAAGTCATTTGGCAGGCTGATTTCCCAGCCCATCGCGGCGCTCTGGTGCGCGGCAGCCGATACGGCTTGCTGCGCCGGGCCTTTCACAAGCTGGCTGGTGATGTCCTGGCCGGTGGCAGCGTCGAGCAGAAACAGCTGCGCGGTGCCAGCGGTGGCGTGGTCGGTCAGATTGGAGAACTTGGCGGGAAAGGTGAACGTGTCGCCCTGCCGCAGAAAGCGCGGGGCGTTGGGTGTAATCTGGATTTCCTTTTGGGTGACAAGTTGCCGGGCCAGCTGGCCGCTGCGCAGGTTTTTGTCGTGGGCCAGAGCCAGTAGCTGCCAGCGTGTCACGGCTTCCGGCATCTGGAATTCGAGCACGATGCTACCGTTGCGGTCGGTGCGCAGGGCGGGCTGCCAGAAAGCCGTTTCGCGGAAGTCGGTGCGGGTGGGCACCGCCGAGAGGTCGACCGGGCGGTTGGTAGTCGTGGTGGCAACCGCAGCCGTCAGGTCGCTGCGGCCCTGGCCGGCGCCAAATCCCGTGACCACCACTTCGTTGAGCTGTTTGGATTGTGCCGACGCATCGGCCATCTCGGCTAAGTCGGGCGCCGCGGCGGGGCGGGCCATTGAGCCGCGTATGCGCACCCCACTCACCTGGCTATCCAGAGTGTGTCGTATACCATCGGTGAAAACACCCCAGGTATTGAGCTCCGGATAAGCAATGCCATCTACGGCAGCGCCCGTATTTCCCTCCCGCGCAAGCGCACTCATCCAGTTAGCCGCTGCGAAGTACCCCTGCCAATTAAATTGCGCGGGGTAGTAGCCCCCGCCCAGTTCCAGCCCCATAAAACGGTGCTGCCGGAAAATATCCAGACTTTGGTCGTAGAGCGTGGCCAGTAGCTCGGCATCGGCGGGCTTGCCCGTGGCCTGGCGGATGGTGAGCTGCCAGGTTTCCTGCTGGCCCGGCCGCAGCTTGTCGCGGAACGTGCTAATGGACAGCTGCAGCGGCGCGGGTTTTTCCGCCACCTGCACCACGGCCTCGTGCTGGTACAAGTGGTTGTCGCGCACCTGCACGGTGTGCAGGTGCAGCGGGCCCGCTGCACTGGCCGGGCCGCTGGACACCGTGATGCGCCGCTGCTCGCCGGCTTTCAGCGTCAGCCATTCCTGACGCAGGAGCTTGCCGCCGCGCTCGGCCTGCACCAGAACGCGGGCATCGGCAGCGCTGCTGCCCAGCAGGAACGTGGCGGGCTGCCCCGGTGCCACCGTGTCGGCGAGGGCCACAAACCAGTCGGGCGTGGCGTAAGGAATGGTGCTGGCCTGCGAATCGTAGAGCGTGAGCTCGTGCCGGGCCCGCGCCGAATCGTCGCCCGTGGCCTGGGCTTCGAGCAGGTAGCGGCCCGTGGGCAACGCGGTCAGGGCCGCGTTCAGGTTGAGGACCGGGCCGGCTTTGGTGTCAAAAGCCACAGTGCTCACCAGCTCGGGCGAAGCTTCGTTCTCGGGTGTTTCCGGAGCAGGGCCGGGTACGCCGGGCGGGTTGGGCCGGTAGCGACGGGCCAGGAGGCGCACGGTGCCCGTGGTGGGCAGGGGCTCGCCGGTGGCGTTTACCCCCAGCAGGGTGAAGGCGGGCAGCCGCTGCTTGTCGGCCTGATTGGGGCCGGCCATGCTGAGGCTAAGGGGGTTGCGGCCCACGGGAAACGCGCGGGTGCCGGTGCGCGTCTCGCCGGCCGGGTCAGTCACGTCGGCCACTACTTCAAACAAGTAGCCCGGCTCCCACCGGCGCGGGCGGCCCGGCGCTTCGATGACTAGAGGGGGCGTGAAGGTGATGGCAAACCGGCCCGCCGCGTCGGTGCTGGTGGTGCCGTGGGCTATTTCCTGGGTGCCGCCCTGGTTGGGCGCGTAGCTGCCACCCCGGAAACCGTAATCGAACATCGGCCACAGCTCGCGGCGCGTGACGCGGTAGGCTACTTGGGCGCCGTCGGTGGCCTGCCCGGAGTAGGCGCTGGCCTGCCCCCGCACCGTGAGCGGCTGGCCCAACTGCGGCCGGCCGGGCACAGAGTCAAGCTGTACGAAGAAGGTGGGGCGCTTGTAGTCCTCCACGGCAAAGGTGAGAGAACCGTCGTCGGCTCTCAGCGTGAAATCACCGTTGAGCAGGCCCGCGGGCAACACAAACGAGCCGTGGAAAGAACCGAACTCGTTCGTGACGAATTCCAGCGACTGTACGTTTTGGCCGTTCACGTCAATGAGCTCCACTTCCTGCTCCTCCCTGGTCAGCAGCTGGCTTTTGCCGCCTTTCTGCTCCACCAGTATGCCTTTGAAATATACCGTTTGCCCCGGCCGGTAGATGGCCCGGTCCGTGAATAGAAAACAGCGGGTATCGCCATCATTCGACGCCCGGGCATAATGCTGGCCAATGTTATCGAGCAGAACGGTATCGGCCCCTTTCCACACTTTAATGGACACCACCCGCTCGGCATTCGTTTTGCCATCGGCCGAGGTGGGGGCTGGGAGCGTCACCTCGCCGGTGGCCGCCGTCTGGCGCCGCTCGGAAGTGCGAGTGACCTGCTGCCGCTGCTGCGAATCATAGCTGCTGTAGGTGCCCTGCACCTGCACGCCCGCCAGCGGAATGCCGCTCTGGCGCTGCAGCACCAGCAGCTGCGGCGTCCCGGTAGCTGGCTCGAACCGGTGGACCACACTCAACTCGCTGGCGCCTACCAAGGCGTAGGAAGTAACGCTAGTGGCCGCAACCTTGCCCGAAGGACTAGTTGCGCTGCTGATTACGAGGATGTAGTAGCCCGTGGGCAGGGCCTGCCCGGCGACGGCCAGCGGCCGCGCCTTGTATTCAAGCGCCTCAGAAGGCACCGGAATATCCCAACTGGCGGCTGGCTTGGCGTCTTTTATCTGCTTCTGGTATTCCTCAACATCCCGCTGCCGAAGGTAGCCCGCGCGCTTCAATGCCGTCCATTCCCGCAGGGAAATAGGGTAGGCGCGGCCGTGCAGCTCGGCCACATTGCGCACCGTCAGGTTGAGGCGCCAGGGCTGGTTGGGCACCACCAGCTCGGTAGTTTCTATTGCCAGCTCCGGGCGCTCAATCTGCTCGCGCAGCTGCCGCGCCCGCGCCGCGCCACGCGACTTCGGAAACCGCGCCTCCGCCTCCCGGGCCAGCTTCACGGCGGCCACGTTGTCGCCGTCTTCGCGCACGGCTTCGGCCCGGCGGGCCATGAATTCGGTGCTGATGGGTAGGTCGGCGTAGGTCGCAGTCATGCGCAGCAGGGCGGGCTCGTACTGCTCGGCCAGGTCGGTGCCCTGGGTGATGCTGTTTAGGAAATCCAGCCGCTGTAGGTCCACATCGGCCAGTGCGGCCCGGTTGGCTGGTACCTGCTGCTGGCGCGAGGCCGTGAGCCGCTGCAGCACGTGCAGCGCGTGCAGCTGCCCGTTGAGAGAATCGGCATCGGGCGCGAGCAGGCGCAGGGCGGCAAACTCCGCTGCCGGGCCAAACAGCTTCGGCTCGGTGAGCTGGAACTGCTGCTCGGGGCGGGTCACGTATAATTCCTGGTTTTTCAGGCCCTCAATGGCGCGGTGGGCCAGCAGGTCGTACAGGCTGGGGCGCAGGGCGCGGCCTTCGGTATCACCATTAAAAACCAGGTCACCCAACGTGCGCAGGGAAATATAGAGCTGCTTTTGGGGCGCGTCTTCCACCGACTGGTAGTAATGCCGCACGATGGCCGCGCCCAGCCGGCCCATGTCCCAGGTGGCCAGGCTGGTGCCGCCGTCAGCGGTTTTCTGGTCGTCGGTGGTGGGCCGGGCGCCGGCCGTGCGGCCGTAGAGGCGGTAGCGGTTTTGGTTGAGGTAGGTGGTGTAGAGCTCGGCCAGCAGCGAGTGCAGAATGGGCCGGGCCGGGAAAGTGGCTGTTTTCAGCTCCGTTTCGAGCAGCGCAATGGCTTTCTCGGCCTCGTCCTCTTCCTTGGCTTGCAGCAGGCGGATTTTGTAGAGCAGGGCCCGCACGTAGGCGGGGTCATTTTGCTCTTTGCGGGCCTGCTGGTAGATGGCCTCCACCAACGGCGCGGCCGTGGCCGTCTGCCCTTTTGCGAGCAGGGCATCTACTTTTTTCCACTGGGCGGCGAAAGGAGTGGGCGATGGCACGGCGGAGGTGCTGCTGAGAACGACCATCAGCAGCAAGCAGGCGAAAAGGAAGAAACGCATAAGCAGAAAGCAGGTTTTGGGTGATGCCTTATCGATGCCGGCCCGGCTGATATTGCATACCCATGGTACCGCTTTTGTGAAACAAACCCCTGCCCCGACAATGCCAGGGCGGGGTTCGGGAGGAGAAAATCAGAAACAAGCCGGCCTAAGCCGCTGACTTCTTGGCGCCCACGACGTGGCCGGCCAGCACGGCCTCGGCCTGCGCCACGTGCCGCTGAATGTGCACCACGAGGAATTCCAGCTGGTCGGCCAGCCGGAGCAGCAGCAGCGGAAATACGGCGTTGGGGATGAGCACGGCGTTGGCGTTTACCTGGCGGGCCAGCAGCGCCAGGCGCAGCAACTCGTCGATTTGGCGGCTGAACACCTCGGCCACGGTGCGGGGCAGGCGGTTGCCGGTGGGCGCGTAGCGCTGGGGCGTGTTGTAGGTTTTGATGCTGGCCGGGGTGCGCATGGCGTTCACAAACCGGCCACCGAAATAGCCCTGCTTCACGGTAGGCGTGGGCTTGGAGCCGCGGGCCTGGGCCTTGGCAATTCGTTTGGCGATGCTGGGCAGGTAGTAGCCGCCCACAATGTTGAGGTGCTCCAGGCACTGGCCGGCGCTCCAGCGGCTGGGGCTGGGCCGGCGGTTGAGCTCCTCGGCGCTCAGGGGACGGAAGCGCTGCTGGGCCTTGACCCGCAGCAAAAGCAGGTCCTCGGTCAGCTGGTCAAAAAAATCGGAGGTGGCGCGGACGACAGCAGGCATAGGCGCGGGGGCTAACAAGCCATAAACATACAAGTAGACGGCCGATTCTGACCGGACACGGGCCTGAGCGCACGGCTGCACGCGCGGCAAAGGGTAGTGGCCCGGCTTCCTGGGCTCCCGCCAGAACAACCCTTGTACCGCTATAGTGCGCCGGCGACGCTTTTGTCCACGGGGTTTTTACGGTTATTTCCCGCAAGCTGTTCACGTTAATTTTTTGGGCCCTAATCGGCACAGGAGCACCAGCGCATAAACCTCCTATCAACCCGAGCAGTTGGCGCCGCAGCCTTTCCTCCCCGCAGCGACAAGGGCTCCCTACCGAACGGCCCCAATGGCTCCCCCTCGGCCCAAATGCGTTTTGTATTCGCACGCTTGCTCGCAGGCTCCGCGTTGCCCCGGTTGCCTTGCCGCAAGAAGCAACTGCCAGGGCACCGGTATGTTGGGGCCCCTAATGTCTTTTTGCGTTTTTTATTCGAACCAACAGCCAGCCCAAAGGCGCTTTCTGAGCTGTAAATGCGGCCATAAAACAAAAATATTTAAATACTTAAATTTGATAAGCATTTAGTGCTAATCAGTTTTAGGGCCGTTTTGTCCTTTTACGGGGCCGGGCCGGGGCCGTTCCTTTGCGGCTCATCCCCCACAGCTGCTGAGCCACCGGCTACCTTGCCGGCTCATTCTGACTTTTTTTCTGATGTCAATCCTTCGCAACCCTTTCTTATGCGCCGCCCTGCTGGGCCTGGGCGCGGCCTCCGCCGCGCGGGCCCAAACGCCCCCGGCCGATACGGCCCGCTTCTACCGCCACCACCTGGGCCTGACGGCCAGCCCGCAGCTCGACAAATTCTTCACGGCCAACCGCAGCTTGCCCGTGGGCCTGCTCTACAAGCGCCAGACGCAGCCCCACGCCCTCTGGCGCTTTGGGCTGATGCTGAACCAGGACTACCGCCGCCGGGATGAGAACCAACGCCCCGTGCCTAACCTCAAGTCAAACGAGGAGTACGAATACAACAACCGGGGCGCCAGTGCCAGCGTGGGCCGGGAATTTACCCACCGCTTCTCCCCGCGCTGGACCGGTACTGCCGGGGCCGACCTCGTCCTCGGCTTCTCCTTTTTCACGCACACTGTCAAGCAGCAGTACGGGGGGGATTCCCCTCCAACCATCCCCCCGACTCCCCCTTCCCCGCCGTTTGAGAACGAGCAGACCGATTACTTCCGCCAGTATCATGCGGCGTTCATGCCCTTCGTCGGTCTTCGCTTTGCCGTGCAGCCGCGCCTGTACGTCAGCGCCGAGTCGTCGGTCAACGCCGCCTACTCTTGGCGCACCATCAAAAGCGACTCTAAGGTGACGGATTTGTTGACGGGGGAGGTTTTGGGGCGCAGCGGGCCGATACGGCAGGTACTTACCGACCAAACGTTTGCGCTTCGCTTCAAGCTCGTCAATCAACTCAGCGTGCATTACCAGTTTGGCCGCTAGTAACTGGATTTAGTCGTGTTCTTTTTTTACCAAACTTTTCTACCAAAACATCTCATGAAAAACGTTTACAATCAGCTGCGCAGATGCATTTCTGCGCTCGTACTGTTGCTCAGCGCACTCTCCCTAGCACATGCTCAGAGTTGGTCGCCGGCTACCCCGGCTACCGTTTGCCCGGGTGAACCCGGGATTTATACCCTCTCTGGCATCCCTACTGGCTCACGTGTAATATCGGGGAAGAACGCTGCCACTATTTCGGGCGGGGCATTCACCATTACACCCACGCTGGATACGAGTAAGGGCAGTATCAAATGTGAAGTGGTTTGGGGGGATGACCCCACCGGCGGTAAAATAACGGTGAACGTTGAAAGTCCAACTCGCGACGCTAATGGCAATATCACAGGTTATCAAACCATTTCCAACAACACGTTCACTGCCCGTATCCGTTCAGTCGCCGGCCAGCCCGGCCCAACGGGTTCAACGAGCATTCCCTTTTGCAGCACGTCTACGTTCACGCTTTCGGTTGAACCCATTGGATACTTTGTCAACGTGCCCAACGAGCCGATTCCAGCCTACCTGTGGGAGGTGCCGGCCAGCTGGGCGGTAACGGGCGCTACGCTCATTCCCTCGTTTGCCACCACCCCCAACGACTTCCGCCTCTACCAGGGCTCGCAGGGCTCGCGCAGCATCTCTGTTACCCCGACGCCGGGCGGCAACGTGGACCTGCGCGTGTTTCAGTACAGCAGCACCTGCAACCAGACGTATTATCCTTCCTAGCCCTACAAGCTGCTCAGCTTTCCGGGGGCCTTCCGCATTCGGCGCCAACCCACGGTTGTGGTCAGTTCGGGGCCAAGCAGCGTGTACTGCGGCGACCGGACCGCCGTTACCTACACGGCCCAGGTCAGCCAAACCAATGGGATTGCGCGGTTTGACTGGACGTATCCCAGCGGCTGGACGGTGCAGGGCAGCGCCAGCGGCAGCAGCATTACGCTCATTCCCAGCGGGAGCAGCGGCGGCAGTGTGTCCGTCCAGGCGGTTTACACTTGTGGCGGGGCGACCACCCTGGCCGTGCCCACCTCGGCGCCCGTCAACGTGACCCTGCGGCCGGAGCTGGCCCCGCCAAGGTTTACGGCCGGCAACTACGACCTGTGCCTGAACGAAACCAGGCGCTTTGAAGTGGCGCCCGTGCCCGGCGCGAGCAGTTACGAGTGGACGGTGTCGCCCGGCAACCTGTCCCCCAGCGGCCCGATTACGACCACCGTACCCTACCTCGACATCACGGCGCCCGCCAACAACTCCCAGCCCGATGGCGAAGTGTCGGTCGTAGCCAAGGCCACCAACGGCTGCCTGCCCTCGACGCGGGCTACGGTGCGCTTCCAGATTGGGGCCGGCGAGGCCACGTTCAGCAGCTCGGCCAGCTACTACGGCTACGTGTGCCCCGACGGGCCGGTCTCCTTTACCGTGGAACGGTCCAAGCAGCGCGGCGCGGACGCCTACGTCTGGTACGTCAACGAAGTGCCGGACTACAACCACGGCGGCTCGTTTCAGATAACGGCCCCGTCGGCCGGAAACTCAACCTACGTGCGGGTAGTGGTGACCAACGACTGCAGCGGGTCCGGCGTGCTGTTTGAGTTTGGCCAGGCCGTGTACGGGGCCACCGAAATCGACGGAATGCCGTGCCAAAACGTGCGGCTGGGCACGGAGCTCTGCACGGCCACCTACCCCAACCCCGCCGACGCGGCGCTCACCGTGGAGCAGGCGGCCGGCGCTACCACCACGATTTACAACAGCCAGGGCCGGCTCATGTACACGGCCCGGAAAGGCAAACACACGGCCACGGTCGACACCCACGCCTGGCCTGCGGGCCTCTACTACCTGCACACGCAGACCAATAAGAGCATGGAGCGCTGCCGCATTCAAATCGAGCACCGCTAGGGCGTAAGCCTGCGCGGCCCGTCGTGGTCATTAAGCCTTCCTGTATTCGGACTTAAGTACGGGGGACCTTTCGTCCTACCGTGCGCCTCACCCAGGCCCCCTCCTTTTCGAAGTGGGGGGCCTGACTATTCACGCCGGGTGCCATCTGGCTCCCCCTGGGGGCCGTGCCCCATGGGGGTCCCGTGAGGCGCACGTTAAAGCTTCGGCTCCCGGCTGGCTTGCTAAGCACGGGGAAGTTAATTTTGAAGCCAGCTGCTTCATCTTTTTGCTTTATGACTTCCTTAATTCCGACCACCGCCCTGCCACTTGCCCGCCGCGTTGCGGGGCTGCTGGGGCTGGCCCTGCTGCCTTCCCTGGCCTTGCAGGCCCAAACCACCAACTCGGGCACCGACAAATTTGCGCAGCTCGAAACCCTGCTGCCCACGCCTAATGTGTTCCGCACCGCCAGCGGCGCGCCGGGCCGGGACTACTGGCAGCAGCGGGCCGACTACGACATCCAGGTCACGCTCGACGATGCCCGGCAGGCCCTGACCGGCCGCGAGACCATCACCTACACCAACCTCTCGCCCGATGTGCTGCCCTACCTCTGGCTGCAGCTCGACCAGAACGTGCTGGAGAAAAACTCCATCACGGCCACCACGGAGGTGAGCCAGCTGCAGGACCGGATGACGTTCAACGCCATTGAGGGCCTGCTGTCGGATTTCGACGGCGGCTTTAAGATTGACGCTGTGACGAGCCGCGACGGCAAAGCGCTGAAGACAACGACCAACTACACCATGATGCGCGTGGACCTGCCCACGCCTCTGCGGCCCGGCCAGTCCTACTCCTTCAACGTGAAGTGGCACTACAACGTGAACGGCCAGCAGGTGCGCCGCAATGGCTACGAGTACTTCCCCGAGGATAAAAACTACCTCTACGAAATTGCGCAGTGGTACCCGCGCATGGCCGTGTACTCCGACAACCAGGGCTGGCAGCACAAGCAGTTCCTGGGCAGCGGCGAATTCACGCTGCCCTTCGGCGACTACAAGGTGAGCATCACCGCGCCCGCCGACCACGTGGTGGGGGCCACCGGCACGCTGCAAAACGCCGCTCAGGTCCTGACCTCCACTCAGCAAAAGCGCCTGGAGCAGGCCAAAAACGCCAGGAAGCCCGTGCTCATTATCAGCCAGGCCGAGGCCGTGCAGAACGAGTCGAGCCGAAGCACCAAGACCAAAACCTGGAACTTCGCGGCCAAAAACGTGCGGGACTTCGCCTGGGTGAGCTCGCGCAAGTTCATCTGGGATGCCATGGGCATTAAGCAGAACAACAAGACGGTGATGTGCATGAGCTACTACCCCAAGGAGGGCAATCCGCTCTGGGGCCAGTACTCCACGGAGGCCGTAGCGCACACCATTAAGACGTATTCCAAGTACACCATTCCCTACGAATACCCGGTGGCCATCTCGGTGCACGGGCCCATTTTCGGCATGGAGTACCCCATGATTTGCTTCAACGGCGGCCGCCCCGAAAAGGACGGCACCTACTCGGCGCAGACCAAATACGCCATGATTGGCGTGATTATCCACGAAGTGGGCCACAACTTCTTCCCCATGATTGTGAACTCCGACGAGCGGCAGTGGTCGTGGATGGACGAGGGCCTGAACAGCTTCATGCAGTACCTCACCGAGCAGGAATGGGAGCGCACGTACCCCTCGCGCCGGGGCGAACCCCGCAACATTGTGGAGTACATGAAGACCGACAAAAGCCTGCAGTCGCCGATTATGACCAACTCGGAGTCAGCCCTCCAATTTGGCAATAATGCCTACGCGAAGCCGGCCACGGCCCTTAATATTCTGCGCGAGACGGTGATGGGCCGCGAGCTGTTCGACCACGCCTTCAAGACCTATGCCCAGCGCTGGGCCTACAAGCACCCCACGCCGGCCGACTTCTTCCGCACCATGGAAGACGCTTCGGCCGTGGACCTGGACTGGTTCTGGCGCGGCTGGTTCTACACCACCGACCGCACCGACCTGGCCCTGGAATCGGTGAAATCCTACACCCCGAGCACCGGCGACCCGGCCGTGGAGAAAGCCCGCCTCCAGCAGCTGCAGGCCGCCGCCGCGCCCTCCATCTCGGCCCAGCGCAACGCCACCGACCTCAAAAGCACGCTCATCGACGAGAAGCCCGAGCTCAAGGACTTCTACAACGAGTACAACCCGCTGGCCGTGACCGCGGCCGACCAGCAGCGCTACGCCGCCTACCGCGCCGGCCTCAGCCCCGAGCAGCAGCAGCGCCTGGGCCAGCAGCAGTACTTCTACGAGCTGAGTTTGCGCAACGTGGGCGGCCTGGTGATGCCCGTCATCATCCAGCTCACCTACGCCGACAACAGCCAGGAAATCCAGACGATTCCCGCTGAAATCTGGCGCAAAAACAACGAGAAAGTGACCAAGGTGCTCGTGACCAAGCAGCCCGTCATCAGCTTCGTGCTCGACCCCTTCCAGCAGACAGCCGACACCGACCTGAGCAACAACGCTTTCCCCCGCCAGCCTGCCGCTTCGCGCTTCGACTTGTTCCAGCAGCAGCAACAGGCCGCCCAGAACCCCATGCAGCAGGCGCAGAAAAGCCCAGCCGGCGGGGAGAAGTAAGCCCCTTTTTTGTTGCGAATTATGATTAAAGTTGCTGTCATGCCCATCAGCAGGACAGACGTTATTTGGAAGCATTTATTCGTCGCCTTCGCCCTCTCGGCCGGCGTTGCGGCGCGGGGCGCCGTGGTCGGCTTCGTTTTCGTCGCCGGTTTCGCTGCGGTTTTCCTTGCGGGCGGCCTGGCCGTAGTTCTGGGCGCGGTCTTCGATGCGCTCATCGCCTTTGGCCGGCGAGCCCTCTTTGCTGCCGGGCTGGCTGTCGCTGTAAGCATCGTTGTAGGAGCCGCCGCGCGAGCCCATGCCCTGGCTGGCGTCGCCGCCGTTGCCCTGCACGTAGCCGTTGCGGTCGTCGCCGGTGCGGAAATCCGGGTCGAGGCGGGGTTCTTCGCGGCCGCGGTCGCCGTAGCCTAGGCTGCTGGCTGGAATCTGGCCGCGCTGGTCGGTCATTTCCGGGGTATTGGTGGAGTAGCCGGGATGCTTTTCCTCGCGCCGGCCCTGCTTGTCGACGCCGCCGGGAGTTGGCAGGTAATCTTCTGCTTGGTTGCGCTGTTCGGCACCTGCGGGGTTAGCGGGGCGGGCTTCCGTGGCGGCAGCGGGCGTGGCAGCGCCCCGCAGGGAAGTGTGGCCGTAGTCGTCGGCGTAGCCCCGGTCGGGGCCCTGGGCCGAGCCGTTGTCGTTCTGGAAGGCGCTGTTTGTGTCGGCCCGGTCGGGCTGGTTGCGGTTGTCCGCGTTGGGCCCTTTGTAGTCAGAACCTTGGATTTGCCCGCTCTCCGCCGCTTGGCCCGGCGCGTTGGCCACCGCGCTACCGGCCTCAAACCCGTATTCGGTGCGGGCATCGGGCCGGGCATCGCGGCCGTCGTAGCTGCGGTAGGCATTGTCCTGGGGGCCGGGACGGCCAGCACCGCCGTAGTACTGGTCTTCGGCCGAGTTGCGGGGCTCGTAATCGGCCAGCCGGTTTTGGTTGCCAAAACCGCCGTGGGTGGTCCCGATTTCGCTCTGAGCGCCGAACTCGCCGCGGTTGGGGTCGCTGTCCTGGTTTTCGCGGCGGTCTTCGTCGCGGTAGCTGTCCTGGGTGCTGTTGCCGAAATTGCCACCGTAGGTATTGGCGGGCCGCAGGTCGTCGGGGTTGGCTTCTTTGTTTTCCTGCTCTTCGCTCTCGGCGTCTACGGCACCTGCGCCCGCATTCATTTCCGAATCCACGAGCGACTCGCTCGAAGCGGGAGCACCCGGGCTGCTGATGTCGGGGGTGGCGCTCGGTGCCTGGGCGGGCGGACCGCCCGGGATGCCCACGCCGGTGCCGGGGCCGCCGGGTTTGGCGGCCGTGTTGCCCACCGGGCCATCAATGCGGTTGCCGGCAATGTCATTCGATTCGGTATTCAAGTTTATTTCCTCGTTTTCCATGGTGAGCGTTGGGCGTTGCAATCGGTGAAAGGATGAACTTCCTGTCTATACGCGCCCCCCTAGCCGTTGTTTTGCTTCGGGTGGGCCAGCCTCAGCCCTTCTGTGTTTCTAGCTGCTATTCCCCGCCGCGATTTTACCTTTGTGCGGCATTCTGCTGCGGCAGCTGGCTAGTGGTCGTCAACCCGTGGCCGGCTGCGTGCGTTAGTTTGATGCCCCTTTCATTTTACCCCATTCGCTTATGCTCACCGGCACTGTTAAGTTTTTCGACGACACCAAAGGCTTTGGCTTCATCGTACCCGACGATACCCAGGAAGAAATTTTTGTACATCAAACCGGTCTCATCCACGAAATCCAGGAAGGCGACCGGGTCGAATTCAACATCAAAGCCGGCAAAAAAGGCCCCAATGCAGTGGATGTAACCCGCCTGCAATAGCGCCTGCGCACACCCCCAAAAACAGAAAAGGCCGGTTCCGCACCATGCGGGACCGGCCTTTTTTTTGTGCAGGCGGCGCTTATTTCTTCTCCTCGTGCTTGGCCACGCGCACGCCCATGGCCATGAGGCCGGGCAGCTGCGCCTGGCGCATGTACTGCTCCAGCGTAAGGGTATAATTGCCGGGTTTGGCGAAGCGCTGGTTGGGCAGGGCCAGCAGCTGGATGTCGTAGATATCGCCGGTGCCGCTGCCCTTGGGCTCGCCGGTTTTGGGGTCCAGCAGCAGCATCTGGTGCAGCCGGGGCTTCCCCACTTGCCCACCCGGGCCGGTAAGGGTGTGCTTCACGTAAAGGTTGTAGAATCCATAGGCCGAGGCATGGCGCACGTTAAAGTACACGTCGTAGCGGGCCGTGGTGTCCTCAATGGCAAAGGTGAAGGCCGGCTTTTGCTGCACGTCCCAGGAGTAGTTGGGGAAGTCCGTATTCTCCTCAAACACCCGATTGGGGTCGCAGGCAGTGAGCACGCACAATAACCCGGCTGCCAAAGCGCCTCGAATTGCAATGATTTGATTCATAGTAGATACCCTGGGCACAGCGCTTGCTGCAGCGTAGTGAGCCAGCCCCCGCCAACTGGAGGCCCGGCTCACTACGCCGCTACAACCGTTAAATAAACAGTCATTCAGTAAGTGGTTAACGGTTAGTCAAGAAACTGTCCATTCACTAACCGTTAACAATTATTCCCCTGCCGGGGCCGGCGCGGAGCCTTCAGCTTGTCCTTGGTCTTGACGCCGAACTTCTGCTCTTCGTCAATAATGAGCAAGCCCAGGTCTTTGAATTTGATGTCCTTATTCGTGAGCCGGTGCGTGCCAATCAAAATGTCGGTTTTGCCCTCCGCCACGCGCTGCAAGGTTTCCTTAATCTGCTTCGTGGATTTGAAGCGGTTGACGTACTCCACCGTCACCGGCAGCGTGGCCAGCCGGTCGCGGAACGTCTTGTAGTGCTGCATGGCCAGGATGGTGGTGGGCACCAGCACGGCGGCCTGCTTGCCATCGGCCACCGCCTTAAACGCCGCCCGAATGGCAATTTCCGTTTTACCAAAACCCACGTCGCCGCAGATGAGCCGGTCCATCGGGTGGGGCTGCTGCATGTCCTGCTTCACGTCCTCGGTGGCCTTGGCCTGGTCGGGGGTGTCCTCGTAAATAAAGCTTGATTCCAGCTCGGCCTGCATAAATCCATCGGGCGAAAACGCGAAGCCCGGCGCCGTTTTGCGCTTGGCATACAGTCGAATAAGGTCGGCCGCAATGTCCTTCACCTTCTTCTTGACCGACTTTTTCTTATTCTCCCACTCCGGCGAACCCAGCTTGCTCATGGTCGGCGGCGAGCCCTCGGCGCCGCTGTACTTGGCAATTTTATGCAGCGAGTGAATGCTCACCGTCAGCAGGTCATCATCCCGGTAAACAAGCCGAATGGCCTCCTGAATCTGCCCGTTGATGTCCACCTGTGTCAGGCCCGCAAACCGGGCGATGCCGTAGTCCTGGTGGGTCACGTAGTCGCCGGGCTGCAGCGTTTTGAGTTCCCGCAGCGTGAGGGCCTTTTTCTTCGAAAACTTCTTGGTTTCCTGCGCCCGGTAGTAGCGCTCAAACAACTGGTGGTCGGTGTACACGGCCAGCTCCAGCTGCTCGTCCACGAACCCCTCGCGCAGGGCCAGCAGCAGGTGCTGGAACTTCACGTTATTGTCCAACTCGTCGAATATCGTGCGCAGCCGGTCGGCCTGCCGCACCGTATCGGCGGTGATAATGGTAGTGAAATTGCGGAGCTGGTTCTCCTGCAGGTTCTTCACCATCCGCTCAAACTCCTTGTTGAAGCTCGGCTGGGGCTTGGCTGCAAACTGAAACGTTTCGGCATTTTTGAAGTGGAAGCGCTTGCCGAATTCCACCACCGCAAACTCGTCGAGCAGCTTCTTGAAGCTCTTGCCCGACTCAAACAAGTCGCTGGGCTTGCTCACGATTTGCATGCCGCCCGCCTCACTCAGCATCTGCTGGAAGTTGGCCTCGGCTTTCTCGTACAGCTCCGTCACCACGTCCAGCGTCTGGCGTACGTCCTTCGCCCAAATACAAGCCGTGCGGGGCAAAAACTCGAAGAAGGCCTCCCGCGTTTCCGTCAGCATTTTGGTCTGCACATTCGGGATAATGCTGATGCTCGGCCGCGCCTCCACCGACAATTGCGTCTCCGGATTGAACGTGCGAATGCTCTCAATCTCATCCCCGAACAGTTCTAGTCGAAACGGCAGTTCATTCGCGTAGCTGAACACGTCCACTATGCCGCCGCGCACCGCATACTGCCCCGCTTCGTACACAAAATCCGTTTTCTCAAAGTCGTATTCGCCCAGCAGCTCGCCCAGGAAATTCACGTCCAGCTTGTCGCCCACCTTGGCGTTGAAGGTGTTCTTCACCAGACTCTGCCGGTTGATAACCTTCTCCGTCAGCGCCTCCGGGTAGGTCACAATAAACACGCTGTTGCCCGTCGTGGCCGCCCGCGTAGTATTCAGTCGGTTCAGGGCCTCGGCGCGCATCAGCACGTTGGCATTCTCGGTCTCATCAAACTGGTACGGCCGCTTGTAGGAGCTCGGGAACAGCAGCGCCTCGGGCCCCTCCGGCAGCAAGTGCTGCAGGTCGGACAGGAAGTAGGCGGCCTCGTCCTTGTCGTGCAAAATGAACACGTGCGGGTGCTGCGCATGGGCCACGGCCGCCGCCACCACGGCATCCTGGCTGCCTACCAGGCCGCGCAGGTGCAGGCGCACGCCGCTGGGCTCGGGCTTGGCGGCGCGCGCAGGCGCGCGGCCAGGGTTTGCAGCTCGGGAGAAAGGCGATAAAGACGAAGAAAATCAGCTACTTGCACGGGTAAAAAGGCTTGCGAACGACAAATAAAGTAGCCCGGCCGGATTGATTCCGGTCGGGCAGCGGCCTAGGATACAGCGTAGCCGAAGGTAAGGTTTCCGGAATCGGAACCGTTTTCGGAATCAAAATCGTAGGAACGCGCCTTGGCGCGTTTGGGGTGTGGCGCGTTCGGCTCGGGGGGCGTTCAATCGTTGCACAACGCAGAATTGTGTCCGGCCGGCCGCAACTTGCAACCGTTTTTGTCACATCGCCTCCTCACCGAACGCGCCACGGCGCGTTACTACTCATTCATGCGCGGCTCCTCTCACTTGGCCATCGGCCTCATTACCGGCGTAGCCGTTGCGGGCCTGGTGCCCGGCATTCCGTTTTCGGTGGCGGGCATTGCCCTGGCCGGCTTTTCCAGCCTCGCCCCCGACCTCGACCACCCCGACAGCCGGCTGAGCAAGCGCCTGGGGTTCACCCAAAACTATGTGCGCTGGGCCTTTGCCGCCGGCGCCCTGGCCATTGGGGCCTATGCCTACTTTCAACTGGCGGCGGGTGCTGAGCAGCGGCTCTACTACACGGCGGCGCTGGCCTTCGGGCTCATTGGGGTGGGCATGCAGGGTGGTTCGGCCCGGCGGCTGGCGCTGCTTTTCACCGGGCTGGCTACGGTGGTGGCCGGTCTTTACACCGAGCAATTGTGGCTAAGTTTATTGGGAACGTTTGTGGCGCTGGCACCCTTCACGTCGCACCGTTCCTGGACGCACACCATCTGGGCCACCGCCCTCTGGACCTACATTGGCCACCTGGCCAACCAGCACCTCGGCTGGCACGGCGTGGCCCTGTATGCGGGCGGCGGCTACGCCTCTCATCTGGTGGCCGATAGTCTGACTAAAGCCGGGGTTAGATGGTTTTTGCCGCTCTGGGATTATTCCTTTAAAATCCCCCTTATCAGCACCGGCTCGGCTACCGGCAACATGCTGGAAGTAGGTATTTGTGCGGGCTACGGGCTGCTGGTGCTGGGCCTGGTAATCGGGCAAATGGGCTTTTAACCGCTGGCCGCGCAATATGTGCGGCCAGCGTGCCGGCGTTGTGCCGCTGCCATACGTTGTTATACGGTTGCATAAGTCAACCAATACTGTTAGCTTCGCAGCAGATATGCCATTTTATGCATGGCGGTGTTCGTATTGATTTGTGTTACTATCCAGCATCTTCAATCAGCCCAGCCATTCGGCGTTCTACTAAAATAAGCAATTACCTCTTCTTCCATTCGGGGGCTACCACGCTACAACGGCTGCATTACTATCGAAAATAGAGATATTTCGATTTCAATGAAACCATCACAGGTGCAGCCGCGCACTGGTCTAGTCACGATTCCACATTATTCATCCTTTCTACCCCACCTTAAAAATACTTTTCTAACTTAAATTAGAGCTTTACCATGAATCAGATGAACAGCCCTTTAATTCGGGTTGGTGTCTTCTATGACGGCAACTATTTCTTAAAAATCAGCGATTATTATTATTTCCAGCACGAGCGCAAGGCGCGCATCAGCCTGGAGGGCTTGCACGAATATATTCGCCACCAAGTGGCTGAGGAAGAAGATGTAGATGTGCGCCTGGCGCAAATTACCGATGCGCACTTTTTCCGGGGCCGCCTGTCCGCTACCGAGGCCCGCGACAAGGACCGGCTGTTTCACGACCGCCTGCTCGACGACATTCTGATGAACCTGGGCGTGCAGACGCACTACATGGCCCTGAAAACCCGCGACGGCCGCCTCCAAGAAAAAGGCATCGACGTGTGGCTCAGCCTCGAAGCCCTGGAGCTGGCCCTGCACAAAACCCTCGACGTGGTGGTGCTTATCGCCGGCGACTCGGACTACGTGCCCCTCATCCGCAAGCTCAACACCGTGGGCACCCGCGTGATGTTGCTCAACTGGGATTTCAAGTACGAAGACTTCAAGGGCGAAACCCGCGTTACGCGCGCTTCGCAGCAGCTGCTGGAGCAGGTAACCTACCCGGTGGCCATGCACGACGTTATCGACCGGGGCTTGCAGGCCCAGGACGAAGTAGTGGAAGCCCTGTTCGTCAACCAGTCGGAGCCCGCCGCGTTTGCGCCCAGCACGGCCTCGGCGCCCAAACTGGTGCGCCCCACCGGCCCCACCGCTGCCGGCCCCGTGGGCACGCTGGGCATGAGCACCATCAAGAACCTGAAAAACGGTTTCGGTTTCGTGGTGATGCCCCCCAACAACCTGTTCTTCAGCTACGCCGACCTGACCGAAGGCGACTTCAACGACCTGCGCGAAGGCGACTGGGTGGAATTCACCGTGGGCCGCAACCACCGCGACGAAGACTGCGCCCGCAACGTGCGCAAAGTGACCGCCCCCCAGCTCAACGATATGGAGGACGAGTACGAGCCCGTAAACGCCCACGCCGCCACAGCCGAGCTGTAGCGCTACCTGCGAAAGCAACAAGAAGCCCGCCTGAGTCATCGGGCGGGCTTTTTGTCGTTAACCATCCTGCTGCATCACCAGCTGGGCAAAGTCCCGCTTGGAGGCCGGGTAGCGGTTGAAGGTGCCCAGGCCGCGGGCCACGGCCACGTCTTCCTTGCCCTCGGCCACGCGGTAAATCACGCAGCTGCTCACCACCAGCTTGTTGCCGATGTGGTCCACCACACCTTTGGCCACCAGATTGTCGTGCAGATGCGCCGCGTGCAGGAAGTTCATCTTAAACTCCACCGTTGACACAAACTCCAGGTGCGTGAAAGCCAGTGTGAGGGCCGCCGCACCCAACGCCGCATCCATGAGGCCCGCCAGCACGCCGCCGTGGCAGGTATTGGGGGAAGAAAGGTGTTCGTCGCGGATGGTCATGCGGTATTCCGCCTGGCCGGGTTTGGGCACGGTTAGGGTCATGCCGTTGGCGCGGCCGTAGTGGTTTATCTGGTTGTAGGCCGCTACCATGGCGGCGAGTTGGGGGAGCGGGCGGGCAGGAGTTGATGAATCAGACACGAGTGCGAAATTTCCAGTGAAACGGCTTGGAGCGGCCGGTTTGCCAAAAGTCGGTGCCAAAGTCCGAACTTGGGTGCGCGGCAACGCGCCGCGCTTTGTACTTACACCGTTTTAACCCTGCCATGTCAGCCCTGCCCCTCACGTTTGCCGAGTTCTATCCGCGGTACCTGCGCGAACACAGCCGCCGCGGCACCCGCATCCTGCACTTTGTGGGTACCACGCTGTTTTTGCTTTGCCTAGTCATGCTCGTCGTCACGGGGCGGTGGGGGTGGCTGCCGGCGGGTATTGTGGCGGCCTACGGCTTTGCCTGGGTGGGCCATTTCTTCGTCGAGCACAACCGGCCCGCCACGTTCCAGCACCCGTGGTATTCGCTGCTCGGCGACTTCCGCCTCTACGCCGACCTGTGGCGCGGCCGGGAGAAGTTTTAGCGGCTGCCGCTACAGCTGCTTGCGCATCAAAAAATGCGGAATCACCCCAAAAAGCGTGTGCGAAGGCTCCACCACTTCGTACCCCAGCCGCTCATAAAAGGGTACCGCGGCTTCGCGGGAATGCAGTATGATTTCCGTCAGGCCTGCCGCTCGGGCCTGGGTTTCCAGTGCGTCCATAATCTGGCGGCCTAGGCCGGTGCCGGCGGCTTGCGGCGCCACCGCCATGAAGCGCACCTGGCCCTGGTGGGCGCTGGTGGGCTGCAACATGCCCACGGCCAGGGCCTCCGGGCGCGTGCTGCTTTCATCAGCTAAAAGCAGCGCGTGCACGGTGCCCGGTTCGTCGTCGGCGGGCACGCGTTCGGAACCGGGCAGCTGTTGCCAGGGCTGGCGGAGCACGGCGTAGCGCAGCTGGTAATAGGCCTCCCACTCGGCGGGGGTGCGGGGCGGGCGAACGGCGAATGAGGACATAAGCGAAACTATAGGTACGACCGCGCAACCAGGGAGGAGTTGGGCCGTTACCTTTGCGCCCCGGCTCCGGCCGGTTACTCATTTCAAAACTACGCCCCACCCCGCTATGGCATCCTTCGACATCGTGAGCAAAGTAGACCCGCAAACCTTGGAAAATGCGGTGAACACGGCCCAAAAAGAACTGCAAACCCGCTACGACCTCCGCGACACCAAGGGCGGCATCGAACTGAACAAAAAGGAAAACACCATTCTGCTTTCGTCGGAAAATTCCATGCGCGTGAAAGCGCTGGAAGACATCCTGCTGGGCCGCGTGGTGAAGCAGGGCATCGACGGCACCAGCCTGGATTTTTCGGCCGACGAGCAGCCCAGCGGCAACCTGATTAAGAAAACCATCAAGGTGCGCGCCGGCGTCGACAAGGAGTTCGGCCGCAAAATCATCAAAGCCATCAAAGACGCCAAGGTGAAGGTAGAAGCCCAGATGCAGGACGACCAGGTGCGCGTTACGGCCAAGAAAATCGACGACTTGCAGGCGGCCATCGCCGTGCTGCGCCGGTCCGACATTGGTCTGCCGCTGCAATTCGTGAACATGAAATCCTAAAAAAATTATGAATTATGAGTTTCAAATAAGCTCTTGCCGCAATTCATAATTTAAAACTCATAATTTTTTTCTTGTGTACGACATCAATGCCTTCGCCGAAGCGGCTACCTGGGTTAGCTTGCTGACCCTCACGTTCATGGAAATCGTGTTGGGTATCGACAACATCATTTTCATCTCCATTGTGGTGAACCGCTTGCCACCAAGCCAGCAAGCCCGCGGCCGCACCATTGGCCTGCTGCTGGCGCTGTTGTTCCGCATCGGACTTTTGCTGAGTATTTCGTGGATTGTGGGCCTGCGGGCGTCGTTGTTTGACATCAACCTGCCCTGGCAGGACGTGCCCTTCGGCGTGACCGGCCGCGACCTCATTCTGCTGGCCGGCGGCCTGTTCCTGATTTACAAGAGCACCACCGAAATCCACAACAAGCTGCAGGGCGAGGAGGAACAAGAGGACGGCAGCGGCCCCAAGCACGCCACCATGCGCAACATCATCGTACAAATCATCATCATCGACATCGTATTCAGCTTCGACTCCATTCTGACGGCCGTGGGACTCGTGGACAACGTGCTGGTGATGATTGTGGCCGTGATACTGGCCATGGGCGTGATGCTGGCCTTCAGCAACGCCGTGGCGGGATTTGTCAACAACAACCCCACCATCAAGATGCTGGCGCTGTCGTTTCTCATCATGATTGGCTTCATGCTGGTAATGGAAGCCGCCCACAAGGAGGTGGAAAAAGGCTATCTGTACTTCGCCATGGCCTTCTCGCTGACGGTGGAGCTGCTCAACCTGCGCCTGCGCAAGAAAACCAAGCCGGTGGTACTGCGCGACTCGCAGTACGATTAGGACTTTTACCGCAGAGGAAAGGCACAGAGGCCGCAGAACGTTTTGCGGGCCTCTGTGCCTTTCCTCTGCGCCTTCTGCGGTGAAAATCCTATCAGGTCATTTCCGCTACGGCCGCAGCTTGGTCGAGCATGCGGCGCAGGGCCATTTCCAGCAGGCGCCGATTCACCTCGGGCCGATGCAGGCGGTAAAAGGCGTATTCGGCGGTAGTGAAAGCGCCGGTTATCAATCCCACCACGGTGTAGCGCAGCTTGGTGTTGCGGCCCAGCAGCTCGGTGAGCTGGTGGTGCTGGTCGGTGGGGCGCAGGGTGATGTGGTGGTCGAGCACAAAATCGGCAACCACAGCCAGCAGCAGGTCGTTTTGCAGCTTCAGCACCGGGCGCAGCGTGGTGTGCAGGAAGTGGGCCACGGTGCCGGCGGCATCGGTTGCTTCCACGTTGATGAGGGGACGCAGGGCCAGCAGGGCGGCATCGGGCCGGGTGGCGGCGGTGGGGGAGGAGGGCATGAGAACCCAACCGCCGGCCGGGCCAATGGTTGCCCGGCCCCGGCCGCTACACCACGCCCAGCTTCACCAGCGCGTCCCAAAGCACCACGCCGGCCGCCACGCCCACGTTGAGCGAATGCTTGGTGCCAAACTGCGGGATTTCCACGGCCAGGTCGCACAGGGCCAGTACGGCGTCTTCTACCCCAAACACCTCGTTGCCCAGCACCAGCGCCAGCGGCCGGCCCGGCTCGGGCTGAAATTGGGGCAGCACCACGCTGCCGGTGGTTTGCTCCACAGCCACCACCTGGTAGCCGGCGGCTTTCAGGGCCGCCACTGCCGCCACCGTTTCCGAGGCATATTCCCAGCTCATCGACTCCTCGCTGCCCAGCGCCGTTTTGGTGATTTCGCGGTGCGGCGGGCGCGGCGTGATGCCGCAGAGCCAGATTTTCTCCAGCGCAAAGGCATCGGCGGTGCGGAAGATGGCGCCCACGTTGTGCATGCTGCGCACGTTGTCCAGCACGAGCACCACGGGGCTTTTGGGCGTACTTTTGAAGTCGGCCACCGTGGCGCGGTTCAGCTCCGCCATTGTAAGTTTTCGCATGGGGCGAAGGTAGGAACGCGCCTCGGCGCGTTCGGCGTTTCCGCTGGTAGCTGGGGACGTTTGCCGCCGGTTGCGTGTTTTTATTTCAATAAAAGCGGGGCTGTCGTTCCGCTTTACCCTACCGATTGAACGTGCCGAGGTGCGTTCCTACAGTTTCTGCTTTGACTGCTCCCGCTGCACCCAAGAAAGAATTCGTCATCAAGTCCGTCGGGCCCGACCACATTACGCCCGGCTCGCCCGTCGACACGCCCCTGATGAAGCAATACTACCTGCTCAAGCAGCAGCACCCCGGCGCGGTGCTCTTGTTCCGAGTGGGCGACTTCTACGAGACCTTCGGCGAGGACGCCGTGACGGCCGCCCGCATTCTCGACATCACGCTCACCAAGCGCGGCGGCGGCACACCCAACGAAATTCCGCTGGCTGGCTTCCCGCACCACGCTCTCGACAACTACCTGCCCAAGCTGGTGCGCGCCGGCCAGCGCGTGGCCATCTGCGACCAGCTCGAAGACCCCAAACTGGCCAAAGGCCTCGTCAAGCGCGGCATCACGGAGCTGGTGACGCCCGGCGTGAGCATGCACGACAACGTGCTGGAGCGTCGCGCCAACAACTACCTCGCCGCCATTCACTTCGGCAAAATCGAGGCCGGTATTTCCTTCCTGGACATCAGCACCGGCGAGTTTCTGGTGGCGCAGGGCACGCTCGATTACCTGGGCAAGCTGCTGCAAAATTTCAGCCCGGCCGAAATACTATTCTGCAAGAAAAGCCGGAGCGAGTTCGAACACCATTTCGGCCCCGACTTCTGCACCTACGCGCTGGATGAGTGGGTTTTTGGCAATGACTACGCCCACGACACGCTCACCCGCCACTTCAAAACCACCTCGCTCAAAGGCTTTGGCGTCGACGGCCTCAAGGAAGGCATCGTGGCCGCCGGCTGCATCCTGCACTACCTCGCCGAAACCAAGCACTCCAACCTGGGCCACGTGGCCAGTCTGGGCCGTCTGGAAGAGGATAAATACGTCTGGCTCGACCGCTTCACGGTGCGCAACCTGGAGCTGGTGCACGCCCAGCACCCCGGCGGCGTGCCCCTCATCGACGTGCTCGACCAGACCCTGACGCCCATGGGCGCTCGCCTGCTGCGCAAGTGGATAGTGCTGCCCCTCAAAGAAGTAAGCCAGATTCAGCGCCGGCTCGAAACCGTGGCCGCGCTGGTGGCCGATGAAGAGCTGCTGGCCGACCTCACCCAGCACCTGCGCCAGATAAACGACCTGGAGCGGCTCATCAGCAAAGTGGCCGTGCGCCGCGTGAACCCGCGCGAGCTGCTGCAACTAGCCCGCGCACTGGAAGCCATCGCGCCCATGCGCGAGCGGCTGGCCGGCTCCGGCGTAAAGGCCCTCGTGAAACTAGCCGACCAGCTCAACCCCTGCGCCACCCTGCGCCAGGAAATTCTGACCAAAATCAAGCCCGATGCCCCGCTGCTCACCAACCAGGGCGGCGTGCTCAACCCCGGCATCGACGCCGAGCTGGACGAGCTGCGCGCCCTGGCGTTTTCGGGCAAGGACTACCTGTTGCAGCTCCAGATGCGGGAGCAGCGCAACACCGGCATCACGTCGCTTAAAGTGGCGTATAACAAGGTGTTTGGCTACTACCTTGAAGTCAGTAACGCGCACAAAACCAAGGTGCCGCCCGAGTGGATTCGCAAGCAGACGCTGGTGAACGCCGAGCGCTACGTCACCGAAGAGCTCAAGACTTACGAGGAGAAAATTCTCAACGCCGAGGAGCAGCTGTTCGTCATCGAGCAGCGCATCTACACCGATTTGGTGCTGGCGGCGCTCGATTTTGTGCCCCACATTCAGCAGAACGCCCGCGCCATTGGCGTGATGGACTGCTTGGCCAGCTTTGCCCTCACGGCCCGGCAGCAGCGCTACGTGCAGCCCGTAGTGAACGACGGCACCGTGCTCGATATCCGCGCCGGCCGCCACCCGGTCATCGAGCGTCAGTTACCGCCCGGCGAAAGCTACATTCCGAACGACATCTGCCTCAATCAGGACGAGCAGCAGATTGTGGTGATAACCGGCCCCAACATGGCCGGCAAATCGGCGCTGCTGCGCCAGACGGCCCTCATCGTGCTCCTGGCCCAGATAGGGTCATTCGTGCCCGCCGACGCAGCTACCGTGGGCATCATCGACAAGATTTTCACCCGCGTGGGCGCCTCCGACAACCTGAGCAAGGGCGAAAGCACCTTCATGGTGGAGATGACCGAAACCGCCTCCATTCTCAACAACCTCTCCGACCGCAGCCTTGTGCTGATGGACGAAATAGGACGTGGCACCAGCACCTACGACGGCATCAGCATTGCCTGGGCCATTGTGGAGCACCTGCACAACAACCCCAAAGCCAAGGCCAAAACCCTCTTCGCCACTCACTACCACGAGCTCAACCAACTGGCCGATGACTGCCCGCGGGTGCGCAACTACAACGTTGCCGTGAAGGAGGCCGACGGCCGCATCCTGTTCCTGCGCAAGCTGCAGGCCGGTGGTTCTGAGCACAGCTTCGGCATTCACGTGGCGCGGCTGGCTGGCATGCCCACTTCGGTGGTGCTACGCGCCAACGAAATCATGCACCACCTCGAAGTGGAGCGCACCAGTGCCGGCCCCGATGACCGCCAGCCCACCGAATTTGACGAGCTGCTGTCTGGTTTGGAGGGAGGAGCTGACCAAGTGGTGGTGGTGCATCCCCCGCAGGCGGCCATTCCCAAGCCCCGCACCACCGCAGCGGTGGCCACGGCGCCGCGCCCCACGGTGCAGCTTAGCATGTTTGAGCCGGCCGACCCGGCCCTGGAACGCATCCGCGAGCTGCTGCTGCACCTCGACATAAACACCCTAACGCCTATCGAAGCCCTGATGAAATTGAATGAACTGAAGCTAACGTTGGGCGCGCATTGAACTTTTCAGCCTGAAAATGAACGTGGAAGCCCCTTCGGGTAAAAATTTCCACCCTTAACCCTTGCTTCGCCAAAAAAGCCCCTTACCTTTGTCGCACCATTCAGCGCTATGAAAATAGCAATGAACCTCCCGCGAGAGTAGCTCAGTTGGTAGAGCGCGACCTTGCCAAGGTCGAGGTCGCGAGTTCGAACCTCGTCTCCCGCTCCAAATAGTAAAAAACGCTGTCTTCGGACAGCGTTTTTTGTTTCAGCCCATTCCCGATGGCGGCCACCCGCAAGTGCCTTAGCACCGATGACGAGTTCCGGCAGGTTGTAGCCGCGAGCCTGTCGGTGCGGCAGGTGCTGGGCCGCATCGGGCTGGTACCGGCCGGCGGCAATTACAAGACGGTACGCAGCCGCATAGCTAGGCTCGGACTGGACACCAGCCATTTCACGGGGGCGGCGTGGAACCAGGGGGACCGGTTTCGAATGCTGGGCCAACCTTTTTCCTGGGATGGAATTTTAATAGAAAACTCGTCATACACTTCCACTGCCCGGCTGCGTAACAGGCTGATTGAACACGGACTAAAGGGAAGGCAGTGCGAAAATTGCGGCTTAGCTGAATGGCTAAGTGAGCCAATTCCACTGGAACTGCATCATGTCAATGGCGTCAATAATGACCATAGACTGCATAACTTGCAGTTGCTTTGCCCCAATTGCCACGCACTAACGGAAAATTATCGGGGCAAAAATCAAGTGAGAGCAAAACCTTAATTGTCCCTGCCAGAGTGGTGAAATCGGTATACACGCGGCACTTAAAATGCCGTTTCCGTGAGGAAGTACGGGTTCAAGTCCCGTCTCTGGTACAATTAATGCCCTTTGTGACTTCACAAAGGGCATTTTTATTTTTTGGGGTACAAATAGGGGCACAAAGAGTTAGTTTTTAGAGTAAACATTCGATCCGCATTTTACTACAAGTTCTTTTTTGGGTCTGTCCACCGGCTCAATTAAACTCCAATGCACTCCGAAATCGCCGTCATGGCCTCGGTGCCTTCTATTCGCGACCCATCCTTGACGAACCAATCTCCTCGGGAGATTGAATGCTGAGCCTCGTGCAGGTCTGGGTTGGTCGCCATAGTGGAGAACGAGATGTAAGCTTACCCCCAAAGTGAGCCAGTCAAAAATAGAGAGAAGTAGTAACTTTTCACTTCTTCTATTTGGCGGTGGTCTAATATAAGATGATATTTCGATTATAATTATCGATAACTATTTTAATTCGGGCCGTATGCATGGCCAATGATTTGCTGAAGGAGCAGGACTTACGCACGAGCACGCCACAGCGCTGGCGCAAGGAGCAATTAATGGCTTCGACGATGTTGGTCTGTCCCTCGCCCTTTAG
>NZ_MDZB01000085.1 GCF_001816145.1 Hymenobacter lapidarius
AAAGCCGAAACCGGTGCGATTCCGGGAGTTGTCCGGGAAGTTAGATTATATAAAGGGACCATTCCCAGGAACCAGTGGGAAAAACACCCGCCCACGACTCCGACCCAATCCTGTTTACCTAGGGCCAGAAAGTGCGTGTTTTCGAGTTTACGAAACTCATCCTCTCAGCACGTTTTGTAAACTTTGAATCGTAGACGAGTTTC
>NZ_MDZB01000086.1 GCF_001816145.1 Hymenobacter lapidarius
CCGAAACCGGTGCGATTCCGGGAGTTGTCCGGGAAGTTAGATTATATAAAGGGACCATTCCCAGGAACCAGTGGGAAAAACACCCGCCCACGACTGCCCCCAAAATCCTGTTTACCTAGGGCCAGAAAGTGCGTGTTTTCGAGTTTACGAAACTCATCCTCTCAGCACGTTTTGTAAACTTTGAATCGTAGACGAGTTTCCT
>NZ_MDZB01000087.1 GCF_001816145.1 Hymenobacter lapidarius
CCCCAACAGCGGTGCCGCTAGCAGAGCCGTGCCCAGCAGATAGCGCGCGTAGGTGATGAAGGATGACATCATACTCACAAAAAACTAGAAATCGGTGGGCCACGACTGTTGACCTGCGACCTGAAAAATGCTACTGACTGCTGATTTTGTATGGAATTCGCGGTAAAAGACTATCAGCTGTCCGAAGATAAGGCATTTTAG
>NZ_MDZB01000088.1 GCF_001816145.1 Hymenobacter lapidarius
AATTCGCGTTCGTGGACGCGGTTGAATAGGCCTTTTTTTCCTATTTCTGCGGTTAAAAGGCAATTTCCACCGGTTGCTCTACGTAACAGGTTTCCGGCGTGCGGTACCGGCACCCATTTTAGGGGCGGCAGTGCTCCGTATTACCCGACATTATGTTTTTGTTAACTCTGCTTCATCAACGCCACTTTAGTAGCCGCACG
>NZ_MDZB01000089.1 GCF_001816145.1 Hymenobacter lapidarius
TCAGCGTGCTGCAGGAGAAGATGATGGCCACCCAGGCCGACATGATTCTGCAGTTTGCCCATTACCTGCGCGACTACTACGCCCGGCAAGGCGTGCACCGGCCAGCACCTGCCCCCGGCGCACCACCGCGCCAATGTCCACCGCCATGCGGCGCACGAAGGCCGGCACCTTGGCGCGCAGCTCCACCCGCTCGTAGGCCAGCAGCTCGCCGGGCAGCGTGGTTTCCTTGGTCAGCTGCTGGGGCCGTAGCACCAGGGCCGCCAGTGTATCTGTTTTGGCAGCGCCGGAGTTGCCGGCGGGGCAGCGGCGGCCGGCGCTTTATCGGGCGACTGGCAGGCTGCCGCACCGAGCAGCACGGCGGCCAGGCCCAGTACCGCCGCGTAGCGGGCGGGCGAAGGGGAAGCGAAATTATTGTCCATAGTAGGCGCTGTCGGGGTCTTCGGGGTCCAGGGAAACGGGGGTGAGCGGGCGCGACTCCACCAGGGCGCTGTAGAGCAGGGGCAGCACCAGCAGGGCGCTGAGGGTGGAAAACAGCAGCCCGCCAATCACGGCAATGCCGAGCGGGGCGGTTTGCTCGCCGCCTTCGCCCAGGCCGCTGGCCATGGGCAACATGCCGGCCATCATGGCCAGCGAGGTCATCAGGATGGGCCGCAGGCGGGTCCGCGCGCCTTCCGAGCCGGCTTGCGCGTGCTGGTCGCGGCGCAGGATTTCGGCGTTGGATACCAGCAGAATGGCGTTGGCCACGGCCACGCCCACGGCCATGATGCAGCCCATGAACGACTGGATGTTGAGCGTCTGGCCCAGCAGCCAGAGCAGCAGCAGCGAGCCGGCCAGCACCGCCGGCACCATGGCCAGCACCGCCAGCGCCACCCGAAACGACTGAAACGTGGCCGTGAGCAGCAGGAAAATCACCACGATGGCCAGCCCCAGCCCCACCACCAGCTCGCTTTGGGTTTGGGCCAGCAGGTCGGCCTGGCCGCGCAGCACCACTTTCAGCCCGGCGGGCAGCTCGCCGAGGGCCGCAATCTGACCCTGCACGTCGCGCACGGCGTGGCCCAAATCCTGCCCGTGCAGGTTGGCCGTGAGCGTGACGTAGCGCTGCTGGTTGATGCGGTCGTACTCGCCCACGGTGCGCGTTTCGCGCCAGTCGGCTACGTCGCGCAGGTACACCGAGGGGCTGCCGGCGGGCGTCAGCACCGGCACGGTTTCCAGGTCGGCGGGGCCGCGCAGCTGGTACTGGGGCAGCTCCACCTGCACCTGGTAGGCCGTGCCGGAGGTTCTATCGACCCAGTAGTTGGGCTGGGTGAAGCGGCTGGAGGACGTGGCCGCCACCAGCGAGCGGCCCACCGCGTCGGCGGTCAGCCCCAGCTGCCCGGCCTTCACCCGGTCGATGTCAATCTGCAGGCTGGGATAGTCGAGCGGGGTACTGAACTGCACGTCGCGCAGCGCGGGTAAGGTTTCGAGTTTGGTTTTAAGGCGCTCGGCGTAGGCGCGGCCCTGGCTCAGGTTCTTGCCCTGCACGGCAATTTCCACCGGCGTATTGGCCCCCAGGTTCAGCACCTGGCCCACCAAATCGCCGGGCTCGAAGGAGATGGCCGCCGCGGGCAACGCCCGGCGCACGGCCGCCCGCAGCTGCTCCTGAAACGCGGGCAGGCGCAGGCCGGCCTCGGGGTCCAGGTTGACTTTAATCACCGCCTCGTGCGGGCCGCTGGTCCAGAGGTAGATGGTATTGATGGGGTAGCTCGACGGCTGGGTGCCGACGAAGGCTGACGTGATTTCGACGTGGCCGGGGCCGGCCAGCGAATCGACCAGGGCCAGCACGCGGCGGGTGGCGTCCTCGGTGCGCTCGATGCGGGTGCCGGTGGGCAGGCGCAGGCGCAGCTGAAACTGGCCGGTATCGACCTGCGGAAACACTTCGGTGCCGATGTTGAGAAAGGCCAGGGCCAGCAGGCCGAACGTGCCCAGCAGGTACGCCGGAATGACGAGGGCGCGACGGCGCTGCAAGCCCGCGAGCCGGCGCGCGAACCCCGCGCTGAACCGGGCAAACCGACCCGGCGGGGCCGGCACTGCCGCGTGGCCCGGCCCGGCTTCGGGGCCCGGCGCATCGGCCGCGTGGTCGTTGAGCCACCAGTTGGCCAGCACCGGCACCAGCGTCTGGGAGAGTAGAAACGAGGCAATCATGGCGAAGCCCACGGCCAGCGAGAGGGGCATGAACATGGCCCGCGGCACGCCCGACATGAACAGCGCCGGCACGAACACGGCCAGGATACAGACCAGAATCAGCAGCTTGGGGCCGGCAATCTCGCGGCAGGCATCCAGAATGGCGCGGGCGCGGGGCTTGCCCATTTCCAGGTGGCGGTGAATGTTTTCGATGGTCACCGTGGCCTCGTCCACCAGGATGCCCACGGCCAGCGCCAGCCCGCCTAGGGTCATGATGTTGATGGTTTGCCCCGCCAGGAAAAGCCCGATGACGCCCGCCAGCAAGGCCAGCGGAATGGTGAGCACCACGATGAGGGCGCTGCGCCGGTCGCCCAGAAACAGCAGCACCATCAGGCCCGTGAGCAGGGCCCCCAGCCCACCCTCGACGAGCAGGCTTTTGAGCGAGTTGATGACGTAGCCCGACTGGTCGAACTCGTAGCTGACCTGAATGTCGGGCGGCACGGCGGCCTGCATGGCGGGCAGATTGGCTTTCACGGCCTGCACCACGCTCCAGGTGGAGGCATCCGAGCGTTTCGACACGTTCATGTACACCGAGCGTTTACCGTCGATGAGGGCGTAGCCGGTGGTGATGTCGGCCCCCAGCTCCACGGTGGCAATGTCGCGCACGTACACGCTGGTGCCGCTGCCCAGCCGCAGGGGGATGTTGGCCAGCTCCTGGATGTTGTCCACCGTCGTGTTCTGGGGCGTGAGCAGGGTCTGCTCGCCCACCCGCAGGTTGCCGGCCGGGGTGATGGTGTTGCCCGTGGCCAGGGCCCGCACCACCTCGTCGGGCGAGAGGCCGTAGGAGCGCATCCGGTCGGGGTCCACGCGCAGAATCACCGTTTTCTGGTTGCCCCCGAACGGCGGCGGGGCCGACACGCCCGGCAGGGTCGAGAACATGGGTCGCACCTTAAACAGGGCCAAATCCTGGATTTCGCCCAGCGTGCGGGTGCTGCTGCGAAACACGAGCTGGCCCACGGGCACGCCGCCCGCGTCGAAGCGGGTGATGAAGGGCGGCACCGTGCCCGGCGGCATAAAGGCCCGCGCCCGGTTCACGTAGCCCACCACTTCGGCCATGGCCTGGGCCATGTCGGTGCCCTCCTGAAATTGCAGCTTCACCAGCGACACGCCCTGAATGGACTTGGACTCGACGGACTTGATGCCGGCCACGTAGAGAAAGTGGTACTCGTAGTAGGACGTAATCAGGGCCTCCACCTGGTCGGGCGAGAGGCCGCCGTAGGGCTGGGCCACGTACACGGTGGGCAGGCCCAGGTTGGGGAAGATGTCAATCGGCATCCGGCGCACGGCCAGCGTCGAGAAAAATACCAGTCCCAGCATCACGACCAGCACGGTAATGGGCTGGCGCAGGGCGGCGGAAATCAGTTTTAGCATAGCAGCACGGGAATTAGGGTTGAACCGGACGCAGCAGCTCGTTCACGTCGCCGCGGGCGGCGGCCAGGGCCAGGTAGGCTTTCCAGGCCTGGGCGGTGGCGGCGCGGGCGTCCACTTCGGCCCGCACCAGCGCGTACTGGGCCTGGGCCACGTCGGTGACGCTGACCAGGCCGGTTTCGTAGCGGGTCTGCTGGGCGCGGTAGGCGAAGCGGGCGGCCCCTAATTGGCGGGGCAGCTGGCGGGCAATAAGCAGGCGGCTGCGCAGCGCGGCCTGGGCCTGCTGCTGCTGCTTGCTCACCTGCAAACCCGTTTCGCGCAGGCGGGCCTCGTAGGCCTGGGTCAGGAACTGCTCCTGCTGGGCCCGCACCCGCACCTGGGGGTAGCTGAGCACCGGCAAGGCCAACTGGAAGCCCGCCCCGTAGTTGGTGCGGCTCAGCCGCCAGCCGTCGCTGCTGTTCACCTCGCCGGTGGCGCTGATGCCTGAGCCGCGCCCGTAGCCCGTGCCCCAGAAACTGAGCTTGGGCAGCACGGCCCGCTGAATCACCTGCCGGCGCTGCCTGCTGGCTTCCACCTGCCGCCGGGCCGCCAGCAGGTAGGGATGGGTGGCGGTGTCGGCGGCCACCGGGTCGGCAGCAGGGGGCAGGCGGGTGAGCAGGGTGGTGTCGGTGGCCGTGACCTCGCCGGTGGCCAAGGCCAGCAGCTCGCTCAGTCGAATGGCGGCGGCTTCGCGGCTTTGCTGAGCCGTGAGGAAATCGACCTGGGCGCGGGACACTTCGGCGTTGAACTGGGCCGAGTCCACGCCGGGGCGTAGGCCATTTATGACCAGCACGTTGGCTTGCCGGGCCAGGGTTTCGGTGCGGCGGGTGTTCTGGGCGTACACCCGCACCAGGTCGGTGGCCAGCAGCAAATCGAAGTAGGCGTCGGCCACCCGCACCTGGTGGCTGAGCAGCGTCACCGACTCGTTGGCCTGGGCCGTGCGGACCTGGGCCTGGGCCAGGCCGATATCGGCCGCCCGCGCCCCGAAGGTCAGCGGCGACCAGGTGAGCAGGGCACTGGCGGCGCTGCCCACGACAGCATCATTGCGGTTGGCCGTGGACGGCGGGCCGCTGATGGGCAGCACATACTGCGGGTAGAGCATGCCGGTGATGTTGTTGTAGGTGGCTACGTTGGCCTGGTAGGCCACGTTCAGCTCGGGCAGCAGCGTGTTGCGGGCCACGGCCACCTGCCGCTGGGCGGCCTGGGTTTCGCGCTGGCTGGCCTGCAGGCTCGGGTACTGGGCCGTAGCCACGGTTAGGGCCTGGGCCAGGGAATAACCCGTCGGCGGGGCCTGGGCCTGGCAAAAATGCCCCCCAGTACCCGGCAGCAGGACTATCAACAGAAAAAACAAGCGCATAGGCACGTTGTAATAGGAATCAGGGGATGAAAAGCAAATTTGCTTGAATCGCAAAGCGTAGAAGTCTCTTCTTTTTTGACCTGCTCCGACCCGGACGGCTGGTGCCCCAACGGGCTGGTATCCTGCTGGCAAGCTTCTAGTGCTTCATGGCACCCTTCATGCCGGGAGCTTTTGCTTTGCCTAGCTGGTCGAGGGCGGCGCGGAAGCCGGTGGCTAGCTGCGCGGCCGGGCCACGGCCGTAGTAGTGCAGAAACATCATGCGCGGCTCATCGAAGAGCATGTGGTTGTGCACGGCCACCACTTCCAGGTTGTGGGCGCGCAGCGCTTTGATAACCGGATTCACCTCCGCTTCGAGCATGGCGATGTCACCGGCAATGTGGGCGTCGGCCTGCTTACCGGCGAAAGCGGCCCAGGAATTCAGGCCAATGGCGGCCGTCATTTCCGTGCCCATCATCAGCGACTGCAGGTCGTCGCGGCCCACGGTGTACTTGTAAGTGGGGCCGTTCACGGTGCCTTGTTTGCCGGTAATCTTATCCAGGGCCGGCAGGTTGAACAGCTCCTTGCCCGTGGGCGGCCCGGCCGCGGGGGTGGCGTTGTTGCCCGCCGCAGCCGCGGGCGCACCGGCTGGTTGGGGCTGGTTAGCCGGCAGCAGCTTGGAGTCTTTCAGCGCGGCGGCAAACTTTTGCGCCAGCTCGGCCGGGCTGCCCATGCCGTGGATGTGCATGTAGAAGATGCGGGGCTCCTCATAGAAAAAATGGTTATGCACGGCCCCGATTTCCAGCCCCTGGGCCAGCGCGGCCGATATGAGCGGGTTTACTTCTTCCTGCAGCAGCACCGTGTCGCTCATGAGCATGGCCGACTTGCCATCCAAAGTGTGCTTAATGGCCACCCAGCCGCCGAAGCCGAAGGCAATGGGAACGGGCTCCCCTTTGATTTTCATCTTCAGGTCGTTGCGGGGCAGGCCAACCAGGTGCGTGGCCTGGGCTTCGTTGTAGGTGCCCTTCTTGCCCAGCGCGGCGTCAATGGCGGCTTGGTCGGCGGCGCTCAGGGCGGGGGTTTTGCCTTTGGGCGGGGCCGATACGGCGGCCAGGGTGTCATCAAGGCTCAGCAGGGACGTGGCGCCGAGCAGGGCGGTGGCGCGCAGGGCGTCGCGGCGGGAGATGGAATCGTTCATGGGGAGTGATTTTTTAAAAATTAGACTAATTACAAACAGAAGAAGCGGCTTAAACTGGTTCAACAGTCCGGCACTGCGGGAGCACCGGGGCCGGCGCACGTTATTCCACTGGCTGGCACGGTGAGCGCCGAATCCGGTCGCGCTGGGACGCCAGCGCTGTTTGCTGTACGGCATCCAGGCGTTGGCGTAGGGCATGGTATTCGTGGCCCTGCCGGTTCAGGCCCTGCTGCAGACTGTCCATCGGCGGTCGGTAACGCGTTGCCACGCGCTCACCCTGCGCCCGAATGCTGCTGTCCAGGGCGGCCACCTGCCGATGCCGGGCGGCATAACCCGGCGTCCGGCGCAAGCGGTGCTGGAGGGTTTGCCGCCGGACTTGCCTGGCCTGAATCGTGTGGTCGCGGGCCTGCACCAAGTCGGCGAGGGCCCGCGCATAGCCGGGCGTGGAGACGTGGCCATACCGCTCGCTCTGCGCGTCGGTGAGTTGGCGGTAGGCCTGCTGGTAGCGGCGCTGCCCGGTAGCGCTGTCGGCTCCCAGCGCCGCGAACTGCGCGGCGAACACCGCTACCGTGGCGGCCTGCTGCCCGGCAAGCCGGTGGCGGAGCACCCGTTCGGGTGCCGTGGCCCGGACCTGGGCCTGTTGCACCCGCACCTGCAAGCGGGCGTGGGCGCATTTCGTTTGCTGGTAGGCGGTCAGCCACCGACTTTTTTCCGATCCGCATGCACACAAGACAACCGGTACGACGAGCAGGGCCCACGCGTTTTTCATTGCTAGCACTTTTAGGATGGGGTCCACGTGTGCCGTTCCGCCTGCCCGTGCTTGGCCCAACTGTAGAGGGCCTCGTAGAGGTGCAGGCCAATGGCTAACTGCTGCGCGTCGTCGGCGTGATTGTAGCTCAGGCCGGTGGAAATGGCCCACAGGCCCGCCGCCTGCGGGGCCAGCTCGAAATGGTCGGTGTCGGCCCCACGCACGATAAGGGCCAGTTGCCGGAGGGCCGGGTCGGTGAGGTTGTGCTTTTTCAGAATGAAGTCGAAGGTGCACCGGTCCCCCTCGTGCGAGTACTCCGCGCCGGGAATGTCGTAGGGGATAGCCGGCAGCAGGGCTTCGGCCTGAATTACGCGCCGCCGGTTGTCGGCCACCGTTACCTGCTGCTGACGGGCGCGCAGCTGCGGAAAGTTGGCCTGGACCAGCTTTAGGGCCTGGGGTAGGGAAACGGACCCCGGCGACGGCGTGGGCACTTGGGCCAGGCCAGGTAAGGTACATAACAGGAGAAAGGCTCTCGCAAACAGGAATCGCAGCATTCGGTCGCGCTAAGGACACCGGCGGGAAGCCCGCCGGCTCATCACTGCTGCTGCCACGCGGGGACCGGTAGTCCCTACGGCGCTTCGCAGCCGGTGAGCGGGGGAGGTTCCCGGCTTACCGGCTGCAAGGTTACGGCCGCGAAAGGCCGCGAAATAGCATCGAATTTACACTTGGTATAATCTTTACGTTTTTGTCTCCTTTTTCCCGGCAGTGGCCCCGACCTGCGGCAAACCTACGGCGCGTCCAGCCCGGAAAACAGAACGTTTTTCCTTACTAGGTTGTACGGACAATTATCTTTGGGTTCGTGAACAAGTTAGACGAAATCAGTGACCGCACCTGGGGCCTGCTGGCTCCACACTTAGTAGGCAAAGCCGGGAATGTGGGGCGCACGGCGGACGACAACCGCCTGTTTTTGAACGCGGTGCTTTGGGTTGCACGGCGCGGCTTGGCGGGCGTTGCCGGCCCGCTTCGGCTAGGCCGACACGCAGCGCAAGCGGTGCCGGCGCTGGGTCCAAACGGGCGTGTGGAAACGGCTGTTTGAAGCGGTACAGGAGCCCGATTTGGACTGGTTGATGCTCGATTCGACCATCGTGCGGGCTCACGCGCAGGCGGCGGGCAGCCAAAAAAAAGCCGCGTCGGCGACGAGGTCCTGGGGCGCAGCCGGGGCGGGCTGACCACCAAAATCCACGCTTTGGTCGACGCTTTGGGCAACCCGTTGCACCTACTGCTCGGCCCTGGCCAGCAAGTGGATTGATTGCCAGCGGGTGGTCGAATTGCTGGCGGCCGTGCCGGGCACGGGCAACGTGTTGGGCAACAAAGGCCACGACACGGACGCCGTGGTGGCCGGCGTGAAAGCCCTCGGCGCGCAGGTCGTGATTCCCAGCAAGAAAAACCGGCGCGTCGAACGCTGCATCGACCAGAATTTGTACCGCGACCGCAACAAAGTCGAGCGCTTTTTCAGCCGACTCAAACAGTTCCGCCGCCTGGCCACGCGCTACGACAAAACAGCCAACAGCTTTTTGGGGATGCCGCATTTCGCGGCCACCCTGCTCTGGCTCCGTTAATTGTCCGCACAACCTAATAAGAGGCTATCCCAAAAGACTGTTGAAGCCAATAAAACGTCATGCTCTGCATGACCGCCATTTGGGATAGGCTCTAAGTATAATTTTTATGGCCTGGCCTCAGCAAATGGGCGCATTCCGGCGTTGCGCAGCACCCTCAAGCCGGGCCCCTTCCGGGCCGCATCGGCTTACAGATTAAGCCAGTACGTGAGCTTGACCACCACGCCCCGGTTTTTTACCAGCAGCCGGTCGGAATAGTTGTCGGTGTAGACGATGAACAGGTCCGACACCGGGCGAAAGCGCCACTGCAGGCGCAGGTTGGTGTTGAGGTTGCGGCGCTGGCTGTTGTATTGCGCGGTGGCGCTCAAAAACAGCTGGCGCGAAAACGACACGTCGAGGCGCGGCCCGAGCAGCACTAGGGTAGCCGAGGCGTAGGGCGCCGGCAGCACGAGGCGGTTGAGGGCGTATTCGAGCGAGACGCTGCCGTAGGGCTGTACCCGGTAGGTGAGCCGCCCGCTCAGGGCCGTGATGCGGCCGTTAAAATACTCGCCCACGCGCAGAAAGGCCGTGCCGTTGAGCCGCCGCCGGGCGTCGGACTCGTAACGCACCCGCAGGCTGCGGTAGGTGTAGGCCGTGCCGGTAGGCAGCTCCGGGCCGCCGGTGTTTGTGGGGTCGAAGGCGTCGAAGAGAAAGGTGTAGTCGTAGCGCAGGAAGAACCGGAACTGGCTGGTGTTCTGAAAGCGAATAATGTAGCCCAGGTCGATGTCGTGGTCGAGGGTGCGCGAGAGCGTGCGCGTGGTGATGAGGTCGGTGCCGACGTAGGGGCCGTGGCTGTTCACCACGCGGTTGCGCCGGGGGTAGAAGTAGTAGCCGGTGCCGGGCTCCAGACGCCAGTAGTTGGTGCGCGGCACGTAGCCCACCTCGGCCCGGTAGTCGCGGCCCACGTATTCCTGGCCAATTTCCAAGTAGAAGGTCGGGGTGTCGTAGTTGAGGTAGGCCGCGGCGGCATGCTCGTCGGTGCCCCCCTTGCCAGATGTGAACGAGCGGTGGTAGAAGAACTTGCCCGTCCAGCGGTTGTCGGCCGAGGCCAGATTGTAGTCGAGGCCCACCACGCGGTTGTAGGGCCGGCCGCGCAGGCCCACTTCCCCGCTCGAATCCTGCACAGCCTGCTTGCTCACCACCAGCAGGCCCACGTTGGAGCGGCTGAACACCTGGCGCTGCACGGCCGCCACGGCGTAGTTGGTGCTCGGCAGGCGCAGGGCCCCGTCGCGGGCGGCCTGCATCGAGAGCAGCCCCACCCGCCACTTGTCATTCAGGCGCCCGCTGAGCCGGGCCCCGGCATAGATGGGCGTCTGGCGGAAGGTGCCGGTGCTGGGGTCTTCGGTGGCCCCGATGCGGCGCGAGAAAAAGGGGTTGATGTTCTCGAAGCCGTAGCGGCCAAACAAGTCGCTGTTTTCCAGAAAGAACTGCCGCCGCTCGGGGAAGAAAATCTCGAACCGGCTCAGGTTGGTCACCTGCTGGTCTACTTCCACCTGCGAGAAGTCCGGGTTCACGGTCAAATCCAGGTTCAGGGCCGAGGTGAGGGCCACCTTGGCGTCGGCCCCGGCGTTGCGCGGGAAGTTGAGCGGGCCGTTGCTTTCCTGGTCGCGCCGGGCCCCGCCCGTCAGGTAGGGAATGAGCGACACCGGCGTGCCGCGGCGGGGCAGCGGCCCGGCCCAGCGCACCTCGCCGCCGAAAGCCAGGCTGTGCAGGGGAAAGTTGCGCGGCACGGGTGCCCACGTCGATTTCTGGTTGCGCTTGTTGTCGACGCGGGCAAAGTTCATTCGCCAGGCCGTGGCCCCGGCGCGGTAGCGCAGGGTTTTGAAGGGAATGGCCATTTCCACCGTCCAGCGGCCCGGCTGCCGCGTCACGCGCGAAAACCAGCGGTTGTCCCAATCCAGGCTCAGCTCCGTGCCGCGGGCAATCAGGCCCTCGCGCTCCACGCCCAGGGGGTTCACGCCGAACGCAAACCCGTTGGTGCGGTCCTCAAAGGGGTCCACGTACACCTCAAACAAATCCGACACGCTGCTGAAATCCCGCCGCAGCGACGACACCACTACGTCGCCGGGCAGCGTGTCGTGGCACACGGCCCCGATGTACACAAACTGCTCGTCATAGAGCACGCGCACCTCGGTTGGGGAGCGGGCGCGGGCGCTGTCGTAGGGGAAGTTCTGGGTGAAGTTGGTGGCCACGTCCGCGCCCTGCCAGGCGGCTTCGTCCAGCACGCCGTCGAGGGTAATGGGCGTGGCCGTGCGGGCCGCGGCCAGGGCGGGCGCCGGGCGGGCCGGTACTGCCTGGCCGAGGCTGGTGGCGGCCCGCCCGAGCAGCCAAACCAGTAGCAAGCAAGTAAAAAGGGGGCCGGAATGGAGCAAACGACATGGCCTCATACGCATCGGGTGGCATTTCATAGTGCCCCGCCAGGGGCCATTATCAACCGCGCAAAAGTGCCTGCAAGGACGGCCACCTGGCGCTGCTTTCAGGGCCCGCCCGGCGGTTTAAGGCGTCACCGCCAGGTCGTCGAACATCGTCTGGGAGTCAGCTTTCGACCACAGACCCACTTTGCCGGCGGCGGTGAACGCGTCGTCCCGCACCTGATACAGCTGTTTGCCGTCCCAAAAAACGGTGAACAAGTTTCCCTGAGCCGTGACCTTCAGCGTGTGCCAGCGGTTCGAGGCCATCGGGGCGGACAGGCCGTAGGTTTTACCCCGGCCCACGAGCGGCAAATCCGTCCGGCGGCCCTGCTGCACTTTGTAGGCCACCACATTCTTTTCCAAGGGGTTGGCCCGTACGACGTAATAATTGTTGGCGTCGCGGTACCGCCACATGAGTCCGCCGCCCCGGTCCTCGCTGCCGGCCATGGCCTTGAGCCGGACCGTCACGCTGCCGTTCTGAAAAGCAGACCGGTTGGCCACCACCCGGTTGAACTGCGACCCCCGGCCTTTCGCCGTTTGGTAGAGCACCTTGTTCGCGCCGTCGGTAGCCACGGCCCAGGTGCCGACCACGGCCGACCACTCGGCGGGTAATTTCCCGACCGCCACCGCTTCGAAGCTTTCTTGAAGACCCGGTACCTGCCACGCGACACTCAGCGCCGCCAAAGCCAGCAGAATTCCCTGCCGTAAGTTGTTTTTTTTCATGGTCATAGGTGATAAGTGAATAAAAAAACCGCAACGCTACTCGCTTACCAAACCGTCAGCCGTCCGGTTCAATGAAGGCCCGCACCAGGGGATTGGTGGAGCGCCGCAATTCGTCCGGGGAGCCTTCCTCGATAATCCGCCCGCGCTCCATCACGGCAATCCGGTCGCTGAGGGCGAAGGCTTCGCGGTGGTCGTGGGTGACGTAGACCACCGTCAGTTGCCGCTGCGTGGCGATGGTTTTGATGAGGTTTCGGATGTGGGATTTCCGCCGGACGTCGAGGTTGGCTAACGGCTCGTCCATGAGCAACAACTTCGGGTTCACCACCAGGCTCCGGCCGAGGGCCACGAGCTGCTGCTGACCGCCGGAGAGCTGCTGCGGGTAGCGACCGGCCAGGTCCTCGATGGCCAGCAGGCCCAGCATGTCGGCGGTCCGCTCGGGGATGCGGTCCATCCGCCGGACCTCCAAGCCAAACGCCAAGTGCTGGCGGACGGTCAGGTGGGGCCACAGGGCCAGGTCCTGGAACAGAAACCCCAGCGACCGGCGGTGCGGGGCCAGCAAAAGCCGGGGGCCGTCGGTGGCCGGCTCCCCGAACAAGGCCAGCCGGCCACTGTCGAGCGGCTCCAGCCCGGCCAGCACGCGCAGCAGGGTGGTTTTGCCGCAGCCCGACTCCCCCAATATGCTCACGAAGGCACCCTGGGCCACGCTCAGGTTGACGGCGTCCAGGACCGGACGCGGACCGTAGCGTTTGGTGGCGGCGACTAGGGCTATGCAAGGGGCTGGCGCCATGAGGCAGGAAAAAGAAGGTGACGCAGGGTGAGCAGCCCGGCCAGGGCCCCGCCGGTAATCAGTAAGACCACCAGGCTCAGCGCACTCACCAAGGACTGGCGGGCGTTGGCCATGTAGGTGAACACTTTCACGCTCAGCACCTGCGTACCGGGCGGGTACACCAGAATGACGGTCGACAGCTCGCTGAGGCACAGAATAAAGCCGAGCAAAAATGCCGTACCGAAGGCGTCGGCTAGCAGCGGGGCCAGAATGCGACGAAACCGCTGCCCGCGGCTCGCGCCCAGGAGCCGGGCGGCTTCCTCCAAGGTGGGCGAGAGCTGGGCCAGCGCGCCGGCGAGCAGCCGCACGGGGATGAACAGAAACCGGCCCCAGTACACGAGCAGAATGATGAGGGAACTGTGGTAGATGCCACTCAGGCCGGGGGCATTATAAAACCGTAGGTAGGCGATGCCCAGCACCGTGGAGGGCACCACAAACAGCCCCAGCAGCACCCCGTTCGCCCCAGGCAGCTGGGTGCGGGCCAGCACGTAGGCAGAGCCGGTGAGCAGGGCGGCTCCCGCCGCGGCCAGCCCCAGCGACGGCAGCAGCGTGGGTTGCAGCAGCGCGAACGCTTCGGCCAGGTCGGCCAGGCCCCGGCCCAGCGCCTGCCAGATAAGCATGGCCAGCGGCACCCCCACGGCGCCCACCACGTAAGCGCCCAACCCCGCCGTTGCCCACCACCGGCCCCGGCGGCCGGCCGGCACCGTTCGAAACGAGCGGCTGCCCATCGCCACTACCGGCGTGCGGGTCAAAAACACCCGCTCCGGCCAGAGCAGCAGCAGGCACACCCCTACCAGGGCAACCGATTGCAGCAGGGCCACGTCGTAGCGGTAGAACGCCGCAAATTGGGTGAAGACCTCCGTCACCAGCGTTGACACCCCCAAATAAGACGGCACGCTGAATTCCGACAAAGCCAACACAAAAATCAGCCCCAACGAGGACCCCACGGCCGGGCGTACCAGGGGCAGCACGACGCGGCGCACCACCACCGGGTAAGGGGCCAACACCTGGCCGGCTTCTTCCAGGGAGGCGTTGAGGTTGACGAGGCTGGTCCCGACAAGGTACGCGGCCAGGGGGGTGTAAACGACGGTCAGCACACCGGTCACGCCCACCGGGCCAAACAGCGCCGCCCGGCCCCAGCCCAAGCCGTACAAGCCGTCGGACCAGGCCACGGCCAGCAGGTAGGGCGACAGAAACAAGGGGCCCGACAGCAGCAGCCGCAGCAGCGGCCGGGCCGGCAGGTCGAACCGGGCCAACAGGAACCCGAACAGCCCGCCCAGCCCGTGGCCAGCGCGGCCACGCCGCGGCAATGGCGACGCTGCGCCCCAGCAGCGGCAGCCAGCCCGCGCCGAATGCTGCGTCCCACGACACCCCGCCCGCGCGGGCCGCCGACCCCAGCAACAGCACGACTGGCCCGATGGCCACGACCACCAGCAGCCCGGCCAGCAGCTGGCGCAGACGCCGCATTACCGGGATTCGGCCCATTGCTTGAGGTAGGTTTTGTGGGTTTCCAGCAGCCGGGCCGTGGCACCGTAGTCGACGGCCAGCGGCACGATTTTATCCAGGGACGGCACGGTGGCTGGCACGGCCACGCCCGCGTGCAGCGGCATCTGGGCGCAGGAGCGGGCCAACTTGGCCTCGGTTTCGCGGGACAGCAGGTAGTCGATGAGTTTTTTGCCGTTGTCCGGGTGCGGGCTGCCTTTGAGGAGCGACACCGTATTGGGCACGATGAGGTTGCCGAATCCCTGCTGGTCGAGGAATACCACCTGCACGGGGGCGCCCTCCTTGCGGGCTTCGTTGGCGTCGTCGGAATCGGTCAGGCCCATGGCTACTTCGCCTTGCACCACGCACTTTTTCACGTCACCATTGGAGGCGGCCACTGCCACCCCGTTGCGCTTCAAATCGCTGAGAAACTGCTGGGTTTTTCCCTCGCCCAACTGAGCAAACAAAGCCGCGACGTGAAAGGAGGTGGTGCCGAACAGCGGGTTGGCAATGGCCACCTGGTTGCGGTAGCGGGGCTTGGCCAAGTCCAGGATGGAAGTGGGCCAATCGGCTGGCCTCAGTTTGTCGGTGTTGACCAGCAGCACCCGCGCCCGCGCCGAAAAGCCCGTCCAATGGCCTGCCGGGTCTTTGAAGAGGGGCTTGATGTCGGCGGCGGCTGGGGAGGCATAGGCCGTCGTAATCCCGCGCTGCTTCAGCAAGTCGGCCCGCAGGGGGTCACCGCTCCAGAATACGTCGGCTTGCGGATTGGCGGCTTCGGCGATGAGCCGGTTAACCACGCCCGTCGATTTGGTTTCCTCGGTGTCGAACACGGGCCGAACCGTAATGCCCGTTTGCTTTTCGAAATCGCGCAGCACGGGCTCGGCAAACACCTGGTCGACGGAGGTGTACACAACAACCTCGTTGGTGGGCTTCGCACACCCGGCCAGTACTGGCCACACGCCGCCTAGCAGCAGCCGACAAAACAGCGAAAAACGGGGGTATCGGCGCATGAGCGGGTTAGTTAAGGTAAGAAGCCGCGCAGTTCGCACGGTAATCCAGCGGCCAATAGTCCGCTTCGCATTACGGTTCGTGCTGCCGGAGCAGCCCCCCGGTTTTTCCGATTGGGGCGGCGCAACCGAAGGCTCGTGGTCCGGAGCTTGGTAAAGTAAGGCCTGGCCTCCCTGCCCCATTGCGGCGAGGGGCGGCTTGGCTGCCGCAGGGTCACGCTGTCAGTGCAGCCCCGTCCAGGTTGCACAGCAGCCCGTCTTGAGCCGGCAATTACCGCTCGCTGCAATATTACAGCAGTCCAATGCCGCGAAATAGTATCAAATTTACACTTAGTATAATCTTTACGTTTTTGCCTTCTTTTTCCGGTACGCCGACGGGCTTTGGCCGGTGTGCTGCTTGAAAATGCGGGTGAAGTGGCTCTGGTCGGAAAAGCCCGTCAGGTACGCAATTTCGCCCAAGGAATACGCGGTGGTATCGAGCAACTGCAGGGCTTTCTCGATGCGCAGCTTCCGGATGTACTCGCCAAAGGAGAGGTTGTCGAAGTAGCGCGCGAACTCCCGGGAGAGGTAGCTGGGGTTGACCTGCACCGTGTCGGCCGCTTCGGTCAGGCGCAAGCTCAGGTTGGTATCGAGGTGGTCCTGAATCACCTCGCGCAGCTGCGTGGTCCAGGCGGGCGGTGGGCCGGTGCGGTCTTTGGCCTGCTGGAGGTAGGCGGTATATACCTGCACCAGCAGCTGCTCCTCGGGCTGCTGGGTGTGGGCCTGCCCTTGCAGGTGCTGGGCCCAGCTGTAGAGGGCATCGTAGAGGACGAGGCCCTGCTGCAAGAGCTGCTGGTCGTCGCGGATGTTGTGGGCCAGGCCGGCGGAAATGGCCCACAGACCGGCCGCTTGTTGGGCCAGCGCGTGGTTGTCGGTATCGGCCCCGCGCACGATGGGGGCCAGCGCGTGCAGGGCCGGGTCGGTGAGGGCGTACTTTTTCAGGAAGTAGTCGAAGGTGCATTCCTGTCCATAGTGCGAGAACTCCACGTTGGGCACATCGAAGGGAATGGCCCCCGTGCGCCCGGCCGTGGGCACGACATCCCCACTGGGCACGTACAGAATTTCAGCGGCGGGGTCTATGAAACGTAGGATGAGCCAGGCACAGGCTAGCCGGTCAATCTTAGGGCGTTCACGGGTAATCCACTGCATAAAACCAGTTAAAAAATATTCAAAAGCGGAAGGTAATCCATCCTGACCAGCAACGGATGAGCGTCCCGCACCAGTTGCTGGGTTCATCCTATTCCCAGTTGTTGCAGGCCGTAGCCCAGCGCGGCCCCGCCCAGCACCAGCCAGGCCGAGTTGACTTGGTAGCGCAGCAGCAGGAAGGCGCTGACTACTGCCAGCAACACTGTGGGAATATCCAGCAGGGCCGTGCGGGCCAGCGTGAGCGACACGGCTGCCATTAGGGCCCAAGAAGCCGCGTTGAGCCCATCCAGAAAAGCGCCGGCCAGCGGCGACTGCCGCAGCTGGGCCACCAGCTTGATGCTGAGCCCCACGAAGACGAAAGCCGGCAGGAAGATGCCCACCGTAGCCACCAGCGCCCCTTGCCAGCCCTGCAGCACGTAGCCCACGAAGGTGGCCGTGGTAAACACCGGCCCTGGCGTTACCTGCCCCACTACCACGGCGTCGAGCAATTGGCCCTGGCTGAGCCAGTGGAAGCGCTGCACCAAATCGGCGTCGAGGAAGGCCAGCAGCACGTAGCCGCTGCCGTAGAGCACCGAGCCGATTTTAACGAAGGCCAGCCCCAGCGGCAGCAGCCCCAGCGGGGCCGCCGCCCCAGTCGGCGCGGTGCCCGAGCCCAGGCCCACGAGCAGCGGCAGCAGCGCCAGCGCCGCCACCGCGCCCACCAGCTTCAGCAGGGCCGGCGGCACTTGCCGGTGCGCCAGCGTGGGCCAGCGCAGCGCGCCGGTGGCCAGGCCCGCCGCGAAAAGCAGCAGCAACTCGTTTACGCCCAGCAAACCCAGCCCGAGGGCCGCCCCGGCCACCAGCCGCAGCGGCCAGGTGCGCAGGGCCGATTTGCCCAGGCTCCAGAGCGCCTGCGCCACCACGGCCACTATCACGGGCTTCACGCCGTAGAGCACGCCCGTGAGGGCCGGCAGCGTGCCGAAGCGCACGTAGGCCCAGGCAAAGGCCATAACCAGCAGCATGGCCGGCACGATAAAGCAGGTGCCGGCCACCAGCAGCCCCTTCCAGCCGCGCCGCTCGTAGCCGATGTGAATGGCCAGCTCGGTGGAGTTTGGGCCGGGTATAAGATTAGCGGCACTCAGCAGGTCCAGAAACTGCTGCTGGGTGAGCCAGCCGCGGCGGCGCACCACCTCTTCTTCCATTAGCGCAACGTGGGCGCCGGGCCGCCAAAGGCTGTGGAGCCCAGGCGCAGGAAGAGCCCGGCCAGCTCGCGCAGCGAAGTTGGGGCGGAGGTGGGGGAAGCCGGCTCAGTCATACCTGCCGCCTGCAAGCCGCTCATCCACCGACCATTTGCCGCCCCCTTTTATCAGCAGAAACGCGCTGCCTAGCAGCATGGCCCAGTCGGTGCGGCTGTCGTGCAGCATGCCCCAGAAGCCTTTATCGGCCAGCAGCTCCACCTTGGTGCTGGCGATGGCCGTGAGCATAATTAGCAGCAGCGGCCCACTAGCCAGGCGCGTAAACAGCCCCAGCAGCACCAGCAGTCCACACACGATTTCAAACGTGCCGACGAATGACCCCAGGAACTCCGGCAGGGGCAAGCCGATTTTAGCGAAGCGGCCCGCGCCCCGCTCGGCGGGAAACAGGAATTTTTGTATGCCCTCGGACAGGAAGACCACGCCCACGGCGAGGCGAATCAGCAGGATGGCGGGGTCGGGCGGGGTGGCGAGCAGGGAACGAAAACGCATCGGTAATCTTAAATGATAGGGGTGTACTGATTTAAGTCCCAGGTGCCGAGCTTCTTTTCCAGGTCCGTCACCTTGCTCAGGTACAGCTCGAAGCCGCCCTGCCCGAATTTCTGGTGCTCAATCTTCTCGAATTCCTCGCCCATCGAGTCGTACTCGTGGCGCGATACCAGCTGGTGCAGGGCGGGGTACAGCTCCGTGTCCTCGCGGGCCTCGTGGGGCGTGTACATGCGGTAGAACTGCCGCATATCGGCCACCACCTGCTGCTGGTCAGCTTTCGAGAGCCGGGGCGCTTTCAGGGCCAGCAGCATGCGGCTGGTGAGGATGCGCCCCCGGTCGTGCTGCACTTGCAGGGTGTTGACCAGCTCAGTCATCTTGCCCGCTTTGAGAAAGCGGGCAAACAGGTGCTGCTCCTCGATGCGCTCGTGGTAGTCTTCCACGAACTCGCGGATGATGCCGGCCGATTGCGCGGCCACGTCGCGGTCCAGCTCCTGGCCGCCGGTCACCCGGTCGGCCATCGTGTCGTACATTATCAGCACGCGCTTGAGCAGGCCGTGCTCGCGCATCAGGTCCTCGTTGGCGGATACGTCTTCGCCGCCCTCCTTTTCGCCGCCGGCTTTCCCCGGCTCCTGCGCCGCTGCGCCGGCCGTCTGGCCGGCGTTGTCAGCGCAGCCGAGCAGGCTCAACGAGGAGCCGACCACGGCGGCCCCGAGCAGCAGCCCGCTTTGGGTAATAAACTGGCGGCGGTCGGCCCCGGCGGGCCCGGCAGAATCGTTCATGGCGCTTGCTTTAGTAGGCACGGGCCGCCGGAAACGCTTTCCAGGCCCAGGTTTGGCCTAATAAACGGTACAATTGGCCCAGTTGTTTACGCGTTTTCTGGTACTATTGTGCCTATTTAGGGTAAAATCAGGAAATGCTTTGCCGGTACTCGCCGGGCGACTGCCCGGTCTGTTTCCGGTAAAACTTACTGAAGTACGACGGGTCTTCAAAACCCAGGTCGCCGGCAATCTGCGCCACGGTGTTCGCGGTGAACAGCAGCTGGCGCTTGGCTTCGCGCACCAGACGCCGGGCAATAATCTGGCTGGCCGGCTGGCCCAGCGCCTGCTGACACTGCAAATTCAGGTACCGGGCAGTAATGTGCAGCTGGTCAGCATACTGCTTCACTAGGTGCTGACGCCGGTAGTTTTCCTCCACGCATTGCTTATAGGCCTGTACCAGAGGGGGGAGCTGATGGCTGCGGACCTGAGGGTTGGGTTGCCCCCGCCAGAGCTGCACCAGCAGCAGGTGCAGGTACGCGGCCAGCGCCGCGGCAACGTGGGGCGCGTCGGGCTGCTGGTACTCGCGCTCCATCAACTTCCACACGGCCCGCGCGTCGGTGGCCGGGGCCAGCGTCAGGGTGGCGGGCAGCTCGTCCAGGGCCACCGGGGCCGGGTGCTGCTCCAGGAATTCTTCCTTCACCATGAGCACGTAGCCACGGGGCACCTCGCTCAGCTCCCAGTGGTGCACCTGCCCCGGACAAATCAGGTAGTAGGTATGCGGCGCGACAGGATAGCGCTGGAAGTCGATGTAGTGCCAGCCCGCGCCCTCGGTCAGATAAATCAGCTCGTAGTAGCGCTTGTGGCCGTGCGGGCGGGTGGTTTTGATGACCTCCTTCATGCGCGTCAGGCGCACGGCCAGGCCGGGCAGAAACTTGTCTTTGACAGGAATGGCTGGCGGGTGGGGCATGCGCAACAGAACAGGTACAACTATGGACAGGGCGGCCCGAAATTAACAGATTACGAGCCGGTCTCCGAAGCAACTTTCACCCTGTAATGGGGGTCGCACAATAGTAGGAACGGAAAACAACGGTAGGGCTGGGTGGTCGACCGGGTTTGGGTTCACCTGAATCCGTGGCGGGCGAGGCGTCTCAGAATACGACCGTCTTTCGAGCTTTTGGCCCAACGGTGCAACGGGCCGCGGCCTACCGTAAACAACTGCTGGAGCGGGTGGTCACCCAAAATCCCCGTGCAGCCTTTTTAGCCGGGATAAACACGGCCTGCTTGGTGACCCCCAACGCCTCCCCAGAACTACAGTTCCTACCCCAGCGGGCGGCCGAGACTTCTCGTCGCGAAGTCTTCATTTATTAGGGGTATGCACCACTAAACAATGCCTGTATTGCCTGTTTACCTCCTCATCAAGGAATTTATACTACAAATTATATGAATTGTTAATGTCTCGAAATTAACATTAATGTCCTTTTGACTAAGAGGAACATGTTCAAGATTTGTAATATCAAACAACGCTTGAAATTACTTTTATTAGAAAACAAAAGACTGTGGCTACCCATGTAATATGATCTAAAAATATTTATAATATTTCAGCATTACTGCTTTAGCCAACACTTTTGTCAGAGCGATTTTTCATTTACACTCTTTCTTTTTAATGAAAACAAACTTCTCTATTACCAAACTAGCCTTTATTGGGCTATTAGCGTTGGGCGCTAGCGGAATTTTAAGCTGTACAAAAGATTTAAACGTCGAGCCAGAAAGCAAGGCCTCACCCCACACTTCCGAAGTTGTTAAAACAGAAAACTTAACACTGATCCAAGAGCTTTATCACAGCCAAAAGTGGCAAGGGCGATTAACAACCAATCTTCAAGACACTTTAGCCCTACATAGAACGCCGAAATGGCAAGCCGCGTACAGCAAGGCCCAGGGGGATACTATAGTTTACGTTTACGTGCCATTAGAAGCAGCCTTTAAGTCCAAGAAAACTGGAATAAACAATAAGAAAACACGCTTGGTAGGCACGCGTGATTTTTTGATAGCAACAACTAATGGGGCGAGGACGGAATTGCACTGGGCTAGCTACATAGAATCAGCTAACAAAAAAAATACTACCCCCCCAGCTGTTGGCCCTAACATACTCTTTACAGGAAAACTTATATTACGCAAGGCAGTCGTTGGCCGCATTCAACAGGTTGACTATGTAAATGGCATTGCATTGCCAAATCGCTACAAAAACAAACCAGGCAAAACGCCGTCTGCTGGCAACCGAGAAGTTTGTGAAGACGTTTGGACTTGTTATTGGCAAACAAATAATTGCAGAGGAGGCCATGATATTGTAACCTCACACGGCATAAGTGGTTGCGATTATCCAACTCAGGAATACGCTTGCAGTGGTTGGTTTCAGTTTTCAACCACTAGAGAACAGCGCTGCTATGACGATGGCTCTGACTATCCTATTTTTCCTCCTTTACCAGATCCGCAAGATCCACAAATACCCGGAGGCCCCACCGGAGGAGAGCCAGACCCCACGTCTACGGTCAGTGTGGAACAAAATGCCGATTATCTTACCCAACACGACGCAGCGCTTTATGGACCATGTCCTTACACAACGTTTTCATGGGGAACGCAAATCCAGTTCAAGCCTCCAACATCGGTTATCGATAAGTTAACCCGATTGAGCTATACTCCCGGTGTCCAGTTGGGCCCAGTGGCTGTGGATTGGCTTTATTATGTACAGCAAATTTCTAATGCAAAAGGCTCATTGATCAATCTTGACTATCATCAAGTTTTGTTTTCTTCCCTGCCCATAACTAACGGCCGTCAAATGACAACTGGGGAATTTAGGGATTACTTGCGCCTTCACTTGACTGATTTGTCAGGGACTTCCTTTACTCCTCATGACGGAACAGGTGAGAACGAAGCCAATTTGTGGGCAAACTCGCCTGTGGGCTCCATCATCAAGATTGGAATTCCGGGGGACCGTGGTTCTGTAATTACTAGTGATTATTATACGAGCCCGGATCTTAGCACCTGGACTTTCACTACCATTCACGACCCCTACGTGGGCGACCACCCTGTTTCGGGCACCCGTAAGTTCGGCGTGGAGGCTTTAGGCAATGGCTATATCTTTTTCATACAGGGAACTGACAGACTTACTGGAAACCTTGACAATGCGCTGGGTTATTTGACAGATATTCAGGGGGGAGGAGTGAACGGACTTCAATTTAAAGCAAGTGATCAATTATGGCAAAAAGTGATCGGAAACGTAAAAACACTTTTAAATAATCAAAGCATTAGTACCACTACGGTCGCCCCTGTTATGCTGCGCCCCGATTATGATAAAATTAAAGCTGCTTTAGATGACGGCAAACCCCTGTCAACCGTATTGTGTCCTTGAGCGTATTGCACATCTTTGCCAATGAAAACTTTGAAGACGCTACTCGCCCTGGTTACTGCATTGGTCGCAACGTCCCTACTACTAAGCCTCACAACCACTTTGGGAATTGGATCAATGTTCATTTATACGTTTTGTATTATAGTACTCTTTGGCTGGTACGTGTATTTACCTTTTGTTTTTCTGCACAATTGGTTGTTTCTCTGTCTCAATCGCCTTAGCTGGGCATTATCGGTACTTATTGGCAGCGGACTGGCATCCATAATTTTCATTATTTTGGTCGCTACACCTTTTACAATTGTTACTGAAATGCCGACTTTTAGTGCTTCTCAGGCCTACGACGCAATGAGCTTTGCTTTCGGTGGTGGCTTGTACGGGCTCTTTTATTGGAAATGGGTAGCTAGCAAAAAAATTGTCGCATGAACCGGAAGCTAGCTCCGACGACTCGTTGGATGTATGAGGTGGTCTAGCAATGCCGGACAGAAGAAGGACGTATATTTCTTCTGTGATGACAGCCAAAAAGAACGGGGCGTCGCCCGACCAACGGCGCAAATACGACGAGGCGTTTAAGGGGTCTCACTAGAGTAGGAACAGAAAACCCCGCTAAGGAATTTGAGCCAGGTGCTCTTCCCAAGCAGTGGGGTTGCGCAAGGGACGTAGCTCCCCGGCGGCAATGCGCTCCGGCAGGGTAAAATCGTAGCGCCCCAGCATGTTGATGTGCTCGTGCAGCAAGGGCGAGAGCCGGGCCACGTCGCCCGGCTCCGGGGCTCCTTCCGTGGCCTGGTGCTCTTGCAAGGCTTGTTGCAGGTACCGGGTGTTCCATAGCACCAGGGCGTTGACGACCAGGCCCAAGGCGCCCAGCTGGTCTTCCATGCCCTCGCGGTAGCGTTGGCGCAGTTCGCCCTTCTTGCCGTGGAAGACGGCCCGGGCCACGGCGTGCCGCCCCTCGCCCCGGTTGAGTTGCACCAGGATGCGCCGCCGGTAGGCCTCGTCCTGCACGTAAGTCAACAGGTAGAGCGTTTTCTCCACCCGGCCCAGCTCCGCGACGGCCCGGCCTAAACCCGAGAGGGAGCCTGACCGCTGGAGCGTGCGCATCACGGCCGTGGCCTTGACTTTGCCGAGTTTGAGCGACCCGGCCAGGCGCAGCATGTCGTCCCAGTGGTCGTGAATCAGCCGGGCGTTGACCACGTGGCGGCCCAACTCGTTGAGGGGGCCGTAATCGTCCTGCTTTTCCAAGCGCCAGAAACGCTGGTCGGCTAGGTCCGCCAGGCGGGGGCTGAAGCGGTAGCCCAGCAGCGCAAACAAGCCGAACACCACTTCGCTGAAGCCGTGGGTGTCGGTCATGATTTCGCGCGGGTCCAGGCGCGTTTGCTGTTCCAGGAGCCCGGCCAGTAGGAACAGCGAGTCGCGCAGGGTGCCGGGAATCACGATGCCGTGAAAGCCCGAGAACTGGTCGCTGGTGAAGTTGTAGTAGGTGATGCCGCGCTCGGCCGCGTAGTATTTGCGGTTCCAACCCGCGTGAATCGTGCGCACGGGCACCACGAAGCGCATGCCATCGGCCGAGGCGACTTCCCCGCCACCCCAGGCCTGGGCCAAGGGCAGGTGGGCCTGCGCGTCGACCAACCGGGCGTTGGCGGCCGTGAGCGTTTCCACGCGCAGGTAGTTGTGCTGCACCCAGACCAAGTGCGGCAGCGTCAGGGCCGGCACCTCGGGCCGGGCGACGCTTTTCAGGCCGATGTTGCAGGCCTGCGCCAGCAGGACCGCGCAGAGGCTCAGCGGCAGGTCGGCTGCGGCCGGCTGCCCGTCGGCCAGGTGCGTGAAGGCCCCGGTAAAGTCGGTGAAGGCCGCCACTTCCAGCAGCAGGGCCGCCAGCTCGACGGGCGGCAGGCGGGCACTGAGTTGCTGGCGCAGGTGCGCCAGGCCAGCCGATTCGGCTTGCGCGGCCAGGGGGGTAAGCACGATGTAGGGCTGCCCCTCTTCTTCCAGCACCTGCAAGGCGGTGTTGTCGGCCAGGTTCGCACTCACTTCCTGGTAAGCGGCGCGCAGTTGCTGCCGGAGGCGGCCCAGTTCCACGGCCGGGTCGGTGGAGCGGTCCAGGGCGCGGGCCACGGCCTCGCGGGCGGCTTCCCAGGCCTCGCCGCGCAGCAATTCGGCCCGCGGGTCCCCGTACCGCTCACTGGTGGGCGCAAAGACCTCGCGGCGGCGCAGGGCCTGGTGCAGCCGGTCGAGTACGCACAGCGTGTAGGCTGGCGGATTCACCTGGCCTTTGGCCGGAAACACCCGCCGCGCCCAGCTTTTGGGCACCACCGCATGCGGGGCCTTCGCCCACTTGGGCCGGCCCCGGCCACCGGCCTCCTGGGTTCGCAGAAAGTGCCAGGCATCGAGTAGCGGTTTGGCCGACGGGGTGCCCTCCAGGAAAATGCCTTCCAGCAGGGCCGGCAGAAAGCGCCGAACCGAGGCGTAGCTGCCGCTGAGCACTTGCAGGGCGGGGTCCTCGTCGCTGGCCAGGTTTTGTACTACTTCAGCGGCTGCCCGCAACTGGCTTTCGCCTACCGCCTCCAGCACCTGCTGGCGAAGCGTGGCCGCCGGCACTTCCTCGTCGAGCAGGATGCGCACGGCCTGCTGCAAGACCAGCGCCGCTGCGTCCAGGTCTTTGAGCGTGCGCAGCCGCTCGCGCCGGCGCCGGGTTTCCCCGCGCAGGGCCAGCGTGCTCATCAGGTTGTCGAACAGGTCGAGCACGTCGTCGGTGGCCGTGCGCTCCAGGGTTTGCACAAACACCAACAGGGTGGCGTGGCGGCGCTCCTCGCCCAGGCGTCCCAGCGGCTGGGCCCAGGCCAGCTGGGCGTGCCGGGCCAGGCGCGCCAACCGCGCTTCCGGCAAGTCCTGCACGGGCACCGCGCCCACGCCCACTGCCCGAATCTGGTCCAGGCGGCGCAGGGCGGCCACCAGGGCCGGGGCCGACACGCGGGTGGGCGGGGTGCGCAACATCTCCAACGGCGTCAGCCGCTCCCCGGGCGAGGCAACCAGCAGGGCATCCAGCCGGTCGCGCTGCCCGCCGCTGAGGCGCGCCTGCAGCTGGTGGTAGAGCGCCCGGCCGGTGCGCTCGCGCACCCGCGCAATCAGCCGGGCCAGCAGCGAGACGCCCGGCAACACCACGCGCTGGGCCACCAGGTGCGCGGTCGCCAGGTCAAACAGCACGCCGGGCCGTACGGTGCTCGTGCTCACCTGGGCGTAGAGCCAACGGGTCAACCGGAAAGCCTGCCGGCCCTCAAAAACCCGGTAGTCCAAATAAACGACCAGCTGCGCCTGGTGGTCGTAAATCGTGTTGGGCCGGGTGTAGCGCGTATGCCAGTCGTCAACCGGCACCTGCAACTGGGCGGCCAGCGTACGCACGACCACGGCCGGCACCTGGGTGGGTGCTGGCAGAAAGGTGCCCAGAAACCGCAGCGTGCAAAGCTGCACCGCGCAGCCGAGCCGGGTGTGCGGCAGGCGGCAAGGCGCCAGAAACTGGACATCCGCCGGACTCAGGTAAAAGAAGCGGGCGAGCTGCTCCGGGCTGGGGTCGGCGTGGTAGCGCCCGTAGCGGGCCGCTTGCTCGTCGCTGAGAAATTCGACCGGCATCGGCTAGGGCTGCTGGACACCCGGGTTACCGGTCGGTACGCCCAGGTGGGCGAGGTAACGGTAAATCGTGGCGCGTCCCACGCCCAGCAGTTGGCCGATTTCGGCCACGGTTTTGTCTTGCTGCAGGTAGAGCGTTTTGGCGGCCTGGGCTTTGGAGAGTGCTTCTTTCGACAAGCCTTTTGGCCGGCCGCCCTGCCGGCCCCGCGCCCGCGCTGCCGTGAGCCCGGCCTTGGTGCGCTCGCGGATGATGTCGCGCTCAAACTCGGCCAGCGAGGCGAACAGGTTAAACATGAGCCGGCCCTGGGCCGTGGTCGTGTCCAGGTGGTCGTGCAGGCTCACGAAGTGGATGCCCTTCTCCTGAAAGCCGGTGACCAGCATCACCAAGTCTTTGAGCGAACGGCCCAGCCGGTCAAGTTTCCAGACCACGAGCGTATCGCCGGTGCGCAGCCGGGTCAGCAGCAGCAGCAGCAGCGGCCGGTCCTTGGAGGAGGAGGCTTTTTCCTGGATGATGTCCGTGCAGCCGGCCGCCTGCAAGGCATCGACTTGTAAATGCAGCTGCTGGTCTTGCGTGCTGACGCGGGCGTAACCGACTTTCATGCGTTTTTGTCTTATAAAGTCACGGCGGCGAAGATACGCGAACGTAGTTTCGTGAGACTGACGAATAAGACATTTTTCTCAGCCATTCATCCGACCTTTCCACTAGGACTTGGTGTCGCGTGGAAACGGTCGTTTTGCGAGACGCCTCGCCCGCCACGGATTCAGGCGGACCCAAACCCGGTCGACCGGCACTCCCTACCGTTGTTTTCCGTTCCTACTATTGTGCGACCCCTAATGGGCTGCTACCTCTATGATAGTATTACATATATCACATACTCTTAGCGGGAATTTCTGTTCCTACTCTCGTATGATTGCGTGGCCTCAGGGTGAGGCCAGCCGGAAAAGGAAACGGGGACATCATCTTACTCTAAGCGCGGGGTCCTAGTGGTCTTGACGCTGAGCACTAGAAACGGTGCCCCGTTTCCCGTTTTGCCTGAAGACTGCACAGTATGGAGGGAGCTAGTAGGTCGCAAGGCCTGGAGCATCCCGCATTTGTACGAGAAAAGTTGCGGTAAAACCTAGCCTGGCTACGTCTATTTCCTCTTTTCATGCTGTTCGCGTATGGCTCCGCTTCCCTCCCCTACGGCCCCCCTGAAATGCGTGGTGGGCATCGACATCGCCAAGGATAGCTTCGTCGCTTGTTTTGGCCAATCGTCTTTTAGCCAGCAGCTCCATTTCGGCAAGGAAACGACCTTCGACAACACGGCAAGCGGCTTCGCGGCGCTGCTCAGCTGGGTGGTCAAGCAACACATTAGCGGCAGCCCCCTCTGGTTTGTGGTGGAGGCCACCGGTGTCTACTACGAAGAGCTCGCCTACTTCCTCGCGGATAACAACCAGTTGCTGAGTGTGCTACTACCCAATAAGGTGAAGCATTTTGCCCGCAGCACCGAACTCAAGAGCAAGACCGACCAACTCGATGCGCGCCTGCTCTGCCGCCTGGGCCTGGAACGGGCGCTGCCGGCCTGGCAGCCGCCCACCCCCGCCCTGCGCCAGTTGCGCGCCCTGGCCCGCGAGCGGCAATTTTTGGTGCGACAAGCCGCCCAACTCAAAATTCGGGTGCACGCCTACCAGCATAGCTACCAACCCGATAACCGGACCTTAGCCCGCCTTGCCGCCCAGCAGCAACTGCTGGTCCAGCAACTAAAAGGGCTGGACCAAGACTTGGCCGATCTGCTGCAGGCGGAGCCGGAATTGGCCCGCAAACTAGACCAGTTGACCAGCATTCCCGGCATCGGCCTGACGACGGCCATCGTCGTCGTGGCGGAAACGAACGGCTTCGTGCTCGTTGAAAACGAGCGGCAACTGGCCTCCTACGCGGGGTTGGACGTAGTGCAGCGGCAAAGTGGGCTCTCGGCCCACGCCACGCGCATCTCGCGCCGGGGCAACGTGCGGCTACGCACGGCCCTTTACTTGCCGGCCGTCAGCAGCTTACGCTACAATCCCCAGCAAATGGCCTTTTACGCCCGCTTGCGGGCCCGTCAGCCCAGCGGCAAGCCCGGCGTCATTGCCATCATGCGCAAACTGCTCGTGCTCTGCTACTCGCTCTGGAAAAATGATTGCGTTTACGACCCGCACTACCACCCGGCGCACCTGGCTGAAAAAGAAGTAGCCCCGACCACGTAAACGGGCCGAGGCTACACAGGATGAACCCGAAGGCTCTCCTTTAGGAAGGCTAAAAGTAGAAAATATCTGCCCGAAGAGCAACCCTTTAACACAGTATCTAGTGCTACCCTTAAACCTTGCGCTATTCATCGGAGCAGCGGATTTAATGGAAATGATAACCGCGCTCAGGACGGACACCACGCCGGCAGGATAGTACCCCAACAGCCCGGCTTTCCAGAGTGGAAAGCCGGGCTGTTTAGTAGCTTCACCCAAAAGCAATCTGATGGAATATCCCTTGCATGAGCTAACCGCTCCGGCCCAGGTGCAGGAGTGGTTTCAGGTCATAATGACGGACGAGGGCAACGCGGACGACTTTTTTATGAAAGCCGCCAAAAGCTACCTGAGCAGCATTGCCACGTTTTACAATGAAACGCCCGGCCGGCCGGCGTGTACCACCGCCAACGTGGCCGCAACGGTGCTCTACCACGACTTTGAGCAAGTGTTGTCTATTCTGGAAACCGAGGAAGCCGCCCGGAAGCCGGTAGAATCCCTGCTACTGGCTCTTAACGCCGCCAGGACGACGAGCCGCCGACCCTTTACGGGCGGCTACGTGGGCGACGTAATCAGGACCGTTCAGTTTGCGCTTTGGCGCATCGACCCTGGCCCGCAGAGCCACCAACTCATTGCCGACTTCATAGTGGGCTACTAGGGGTCCTCTCAGAAAACGGAAAATATAGCACGCTAAAGTTCAGAAAGTAGCCTTTAAGACCGTGGTTCAACCCCAGCTTAGCGCAGTTGCGCGAGAAGGCTAAAACTTCACAAATCTAGTGTTACCCCTCATTGAAGTACCCTGGCGAATTTGGCGAGTACCTGCAACGCAGCACGGGAGCGGGTTTTTACGGTGGCTAACGGGATGCCCAGGTGTTCCGCTGCTTCCACTTGGGTGTAGCCCCTGAAGTAGAGCAAGTCCATGACCTCGCGCTGCCGGGGCTTAAGGCAGAGCGTTAGTTCACGTACCCCGATGTGTTCGGGGTTGAAGGTAGCAGTAGCGGGCATCTGTTGCGCACTGCCGACTTCGAGCGACCAAGTACGGCGATGAAAGTAGTTCTGGGGACTGCGCAGGGCATCAATGGCCTGGTTAGAGCACACACGAGCCATCCAGGTAAACAAGCGTCCCCGGTCGCCGTCGTAGCGGTCAATGCTTAACCACACTTTCAGTAAACCCTCCTGCAAGATGTCTTGCGCTAGGGCCTCGTCCCGGACCAGCCGCTGAATGACGGCCAGCAGGGTTTTGGCGTATTTTTCATAGACCAGACGGAGGGCCTGTTCGTCGCGGGCCACTAGGCGTTGTACAAGCTGTTCTTCGTCCGATGCGACGGGCAGCACAGCAGAGAAGGGCATAGGCAGAAGGCAAATAAACAGTTCAGAATGATAGCTCCTTAGGAAATAGAGGGAATATGGGCGGTAAAGATGCTGGATTAACCGGTTGGCCTGTCCTTCAACTGCTTACCGCCCTTCACCATTCTAGCTACACGGGGTTGCGTTCGTAATCGGACCGAGAATTCCAGACAGTAGGCCCCGACCTTACGGTTTTTTGAGCGCCCACAAGCTGCCCAGTTGTTGTTCGGCTTTGTCGTAGAGGCGCTGCAAGATTGTGTGTTTGCGCCGCAAGGCGAGGAAACGCCGCTGCGCGGCCACGGCCAGGCCGCTGGTCGTCAGCAAGAGCAGGCCCAGGACCAGATTAAGCCACGTCATATGGTAGTCGATACGCGGACCCGTTCTAAATAGACAAAGGAGAACCGCCCCGGTGGGCGGTTCTCCTTCTACTGTTGCGGGGCGGAGGACCACCGCGCAATAGATACCCAAAGATAGGCTTCTCGGGGAAACGGCCGCAACTATTTTCAGGAATGCTATTTCGTTCGGCTACTCGAATTTGATTAACGTGCTATATTTTCCGTTTTCTGAGAGGACCCCTACTAAACCAAAAATAGCCCTGACCTTACGGCCAGGGCTATTTTTTAGGTGGTGAGACCCGGAAAAAGCGCCTGCTGAGCTATTCTCTTATCAGCCAACGCCAGCTCTTTCCGTTCTTCTATGAGCACTTTCGCGGCCCGCACAAATACGGCATTGCAATACTTGGTTTTATCATCAATCTTTTGCTGGCTGTTTTCCTTGATACGCCACTCGTAGAGCAGCTTTCTAGCCCCGGCCAGGGTCATAGTTTTAAGGTAGAGGGCAATGTTCTTATCCGTTACCTTGAACGAGCGCAGGTTGGCAATAACCGGCCCCGCATCCTTATCCGTCAGCCACGAGGGCGGAACAGCGGTGAGCTGCTTTTGCTGCAAGTCGAAGCGCAGGCCTACAATCTTACGCCGGCCACGGCCCACGCGCTCTTGCTCATAGACCGGATGATAATCGAAGGCGTAGGGGGTCGTTTGAAGCTCTTTTTGCGCCCCTAATACCGTTTTAGCAATCAAATCCGAGGCGTTGGCCAGCTTCATTTTAACCTTGCCGGCCTTGTCCTTTTTGATTTGGCCGTACTTATCCAGCTCCGGGCCACAGTCCATTACTTCGCGGTACTTTTCTAGGCTGACTTCCCACCAGCCCGAAACGCGGAAGGACGACAGAATTTCAAAGAAGCGCATGGAGTACCAGCTATGCAGACCCAGGTAGCCCTCTAACTTGTAGGTGGAATACTGACCGGCAATATTGACAAAGTAGGGCGCGAGTTGGGGGTTTAGAATGATGGTAATAGTGCCATCCTTGATGCCTACCCGGCGTTCTTTGGTGCCATCCAGCAGGGGCCGTAAGTACCACTCTTTGGTTTCCACGTCCTCAAATTCCCATTGCACACGGGCCAGCTCGTAGAGCGCCTGCTTGGCAAAAGTGTAGGCTGATTCTACGGTCATATCCGTTCCCTCGACCAGCGAGGTAACCCGCAACTGATAGAACTCCCGCAACTCCAAATCATCCTCCTTAATCTGTTCCAGCACCCGCGCCATGATGCGCTTGCTGATAACCGACATTTTACGCTGACGGGAAAAGGTAACGTGCAGGTGCTGCTTGACCCGGTTCGTTGATTCCGGTTCATACTGTAGCGGCAGTTCCAGCAGTGGCGAGGTTGGGGGGGGAGGTTCAGAAGCCATCAAAAGCCGGTAGAGGGTGGAATCCGGCCGCAAGGTAGGAGTAATAAAACGACTTGACAAAAAGCGGTTGTTTTATTACTAAGCAAACGTCGTTTTATTACTAAGCAAACGTCGTTTTATTCGGCACTTCTGACTAAGCAAACGTCGTTTTATTCAGGAGCAATCACTAAGCAAACGTCGTTTTATTCGGTTTGCTCCTTATAGTATACTATCTTGTTGTCGTTGTTATAAAAAGATAACCTTGTAAAAAACCTACTATTTTGTTTCACCCACGCGAGGAGTATTTAGGGCTCCGTCAGGTTGTACCCGGACGGTCCAAAAAGGAGGAAAAAAACAAAACAAATTGGCCTAAAAAGGTAAAAAACCGTGATTGCACTTTTCTACTATTTTTTACTATTATTTTAATTAGTAACCGGCCAGCTTATACTATCTCTAGTTTATTGATGCCCCACCCCAGCCACAGGCGGCGCGGCCCCCAACCCAGCGGAGCGAAGGTACACACTGGCACTTACAGGCCCGCCAGGAAGCGCAGGGATAGCCCAGAAGCGACGCACCGCCCCGCAAGCGGGAGAGCGCCCGCCGCAGCCGCCACGAGCGCCACAGCGCGCAATTATGAGCATCCACTAAAATGAACGCCTCGCTGAGTGCCGAGGCGTGAAAAATGGCTCCCTTTGGTTAAAAGTTTGGTCCAAAAGTTAACCGCATAAAGCCGCAGCTGGCTTCCAACGGTGGCGCCATCCAGAGTCGGCGGTTTTACCCTATTTGTTTACGAACCACCTAGGGCCTGACCAGCGAAATAGCTGCCGAGTCCGGGTTCCCGCCCGCCGCCGCTATCCACTCTTTTAGGCCCGCAATCCAACGCCCGGCCCCGTGATTGTCCTTCGGGTTAATCAACACCAGAAACTCGAACAGGGCCAATGCTTCGGTCCATTTCTTCGCTTTTTGCAGCTCCATGCCCATGGCATAGTAGGCCGTGAGCACGAAGCCGTTACCCGTGGATTCGTAGAGCAGCACATCCCGGCCTTCCTCAAAGGCCTTGGGAAACAATAGCCGGGCCTGCATAAAGGCCTGCATCAGGTACGTGAGGCCCAGACCGGGTGTGCGGTTGTTGAGCAGCATCCCCAGGTGCGACACCGCATCCAGGTGCAGCTCCCCGCAGACCGCCATGATTTGCCGGTAGATGCGTTCCGCTTCCAGGGGCGCGACCGAGTGCAACGCTTTGCCCTGCTGAAACAGCGTCTCATGCTGCAACACGACTGCCGGATACACCACGCGCCAGTGGCGCGGCTGGTACTCTATCATGCGGAGCTGGTCCATGCGTGGGTCCGGAAGGGGTAAGCTCAAAAATACAGAGAAGCAGAGCACCTCTCCCCTAACGGGAAATTCTGCTCCAACTCTAGCGGCCCGTAAGGGGGCCAAGATTATGCTTACCGTGTAAATCCGCCCGATTGGAAGATTTACCAGTTGAGCTACCTCTACACTTCCGCGTCAAAGGCCGCCAGCTCCTGTTGAAAGCAGTCCAGACGGCCCTTCGTCTTCAGGAAGAGCATATACCGCATCTTACCCCGTATTGGCCCGACATCGAAGCCCAGCAGCATGGCCTGGTAGCCGAATACGCCCAACAGGTTCTGAATCAATTTTGGCTCTTGCTTGACGAGGGGACCATAGTACACCCGATGCAGCTGCTGCGCATCGACGGCCAGGTTCAGGTCCGCGCAGCGTCCAGTAGCTCTGGTAGAGCGGCGGGCTCGTAGGAGCGCAGATACCCTCGTACAAGGCGTAGCGCATCTTCATAGGTCACGGCAAACGAGGCATCGAACGAGGGGAAATCGGCTTCAAATCGTTCGGCGGAATCATCATCAAACGTCATACAGTCCGGGGCTGTGCTAAAATGATGGCAAAGATAGAAGGGCAGAATAACGCTGATTTTGCCGGTGCTTACGGCTCCAGCCACATGATTTCCTGCTCCCATCCCGCCGGGAACCCCATGTGCTGCTGGTGCAGGCCCAGGGCAATGATGTTGTATTCGCGCAGCAGGTCTACCACGCGCCGCCCAAAGCTGGAGGTCTGGCTGACCTGCACCATCAGGAAGTTGAAGATGGAAAGCGTGTAGTAGATTTTGGTGTTGATGGCCGTCACGTTGGGCTCGGTAAGCCAGTAGCCGGCGTGGCCCCGCTGGTTGGAGAGCATCGGCTTCATGGCGATGTCCCAGAGCCGGTCGTGGTGGGCGCACTTGTTGCGGACGCCGTTAATGCTCTGCATCCAGGAATCGAATACGCGCAGCGCCAGGTTGAAATGGTTGGCAATGGCCAGCTTGGGAGCGGTATCCACGAACTGGGTAAACAGGTTGTAGAGGGTGCCGAACGAGAGCAGTTCCAGCACCATCCAGGCGGGTGGATTGCGCGGGTGGTCGTAGAAGCGGTAGTAATCCGCGATGAACGTTTTGCTTTTGGCCCGGTCCAATTCACCCCGAATGGTGGCCAGAAGCCGGGCTGATGCGGCTTGCTCAGCGGGCGTACCGCGCTTAAAAAAGCGGGCCTGCTCGTACCAGTTGTTGTCACCGGTGTAGCGGGTGATGTGGTAGATGAGTTGGGTACGGAAGGAAATTTCCAGCCGCTCAATAGCCTCCAGACACAGCAGGCGCAGCTGCTTATCGAACTGATAGCGGTGCAGAATGTCGTCGAGCGTGGTGCCTGGCTGAAAGTGACTGGTACCAGGCACTAGGAAGCTGCCCCAATAGCCGCTGAGCCGATAATAGCTGATGTTGGCCAGGTAGCGCAGGGCCCGCGGCTCGTCCGCTACCACCAAGCCCCGGGCCTGCAGCTTCCGCAACTGCTGCGTGAAGTCAATAGCGGGCTTGGTAAAGTGGCGGATGGGGCGGGTCGGCATAAAGCAGTAGGCAAAAAAAAACCCACCCTCAGCGGGGTGGGCTTCCGGTCAAACAGCAAGCCGAAGCTTGTGACCGAAGAATTTTACGGTACCAACCAAACAGCACCGGCAAAGCCGATGTGGCAGATACTTTTTTTGTAAGGCAAAGATACGGCTTTTTGAAGGAAAAGGCAATCCTAGCGTTTCGGAAGCCCAACGTATAGACGTCAAGCACTACCAGGAAGCCGTGCTTACCGTTGCAAATAGGCGCGTACATCGGCTGCCAGCAGACCCACCGCAAGGACCGCATTACGCAGCCGGGTTTCCGTGCAGTTCAGCGCCTGACACCAGTAGTTGACTTCCCTGGTGGAAGCAAGGTTAACGCGCAAAACGTCGGCGGGAGGGGATGGGAGCATAGGTAGTAAACACCACTAACGCGGCAAAAAGTCCACTGGCAGGCACTAAAGCGCCTATATACCCCGCAAAATGTTGAGGAAGTTGTCCAGCGTATGCGCGCCATCTACCGCCCGGCGCTCATACACCATGTAGTAGCGGAAGTCGTTACCAGCCTTGTGCGCCCAGGTAGCGCCCAGACTAATTTTCGTCTCGGCATCGAGGTGGTCGCCCTTGGTTTCCACCACCAGCGTCTTGCCACTTTTGGTCTGGATGATGAAGTCCGGGTAGTGGTTGATAAAGCCGTTGATGCGGAAGCCTTTGCGTTCGGGGTTTCGCGTCCAGAAGGCAATGTTGGGCAGGTTAGCTATTTCGTTAATCACCCGTTCCTCAAAGCCGTTGATTTTCCCTTCCTTCTCATACAAGGACTTGGTAATGGCCTTGCTGGTGTCGCCGGGCGCAATCTGCACCGGAAACGTGTAGGCCGGCTTCATGATGGCCTTGTCCTGGTCGAGAAAGTTGCTGAACTGCTTTTGGGCGTATTCTTCGGAGAGGCTGCGGATTTTGTCTTTGATTTTCTGCGTGTAGGTGTATTCGTGGTTGGCAAAGTCCGTGAATTGCTCGTCGGTGAAGTCCTCCAGGATGCGGCGGATGTACTTCTCAATCTCCTTGTCGGCGATGGGGTAGAGGTTGCCGATGAGGTCCAGGATGCGGCGCGTGAAGTTCTTCACCCGGCTGTCCTTGCGGGCCGGGTCGAGGATGAAAGCCATGATGCGCTCCTTGGCGTCGCCGTCGATGCGGGTGAAGGTGGGGGTAGCCTCCTTTTTGGTTTCGTCCAGGTCCACGCGGTACAGCTCCGAGGAGATGCCGTTGAACTTGATGTCGGTGTCGGCCTTGCCCAGCAGGAAGCCCTGTAGTAGGTATTCTTTTTCCAACAGCACCGTGGTGCCGCCGTCGCCGCTGTCGAACAGGCTGGAAGAGGGCTTTTTCCAGTAGAATTGGGGGAGCACGAGCGCCGCCGCCTGGTCCCGGAAAATGTCCTTGATGGGGTAGGTTTTCACGAGCGATTGGAGTTCGGTGGGCAGCACGGCTACGCCGCCGGCGGTGCTTTCGTCTACTACTTTTTGAAAGGCGGCGTCTTGTTCCAGCGCCGCCTTGGCAATGGCCTCTACGGTGCTGGTGGCGGGTCCAGCCGCCGCGGGTTGCGTTGGCACCACCGCAGCTACGGCCTCGTCGGTGACGGGGGCCACGGGCGCGATGCGGGAGAAATCAACCGCGGCCAGGTCGTCCATGCCCGTGCCGGTGGCCGGCTTCTGGTCAAAGTCAAAAGGCGCCTGCGTAAAGGTGCCCGTGGGCGCCGGGGCCGGGGCCAGCGTGGCGGCATCGGCCACCTTGTAATCGCGGGAGCTGAAACCGGCCTTGTTGAGGCCCTGCACGATTTTGTCGAGCGTTTCGATGAACTTCGTGGAAGCCGTCAGCACGTAGCTCATGTTGAGCATGGGCGCGGTGTGGGGCATTACGTAGGGCTGGCGCAGCACCCGGCCCAGAATCTGCTCCACGTCCACGGCCGACGACTTGTTGGCCAGCGAGGCCAGGATGTAGGCAAAGGGGGCGTCCCAGCCTTCTTTCAGGGCATTCACCGTGATGATGTAGCGCACCTCGCACTTGGGGGAGGAGAGGTCTTCGTTTCTCAGTTCGTTGAGCCCGGCTGTTTTGATGCGGATGTGGCTTTCCGGAATCTTCAGGGCGATGAGCTTCTGCTTGAGCAGCTCGAAGGTGGTGTTGTCGTCGGCGGTTTTGGGTTGGGCCTGAAACAGCACGATGGGCCGGATGTAGCGCCCGCCGGCTCGTTGCTCCTGCCGAGCTTGCAGCTCCAGGTTGCGCTGCAGCTGCAGGGCCGAGTTGATGACTTCGGCCAGGTCGTTGTGGTTGTAGACGATGACGGGCAGCTTCACCATGTGCTCCTTTTTGAGCGCCAGCGCGTCCACGAAGCTGATGATATTGCTGTTTTTGCGGGGCGTGGCCGTCAGGTCGAGAATGAAGGCGGGGTTGAGGTTTTTGAGCATGTCCACGCTCAAATCACTCTCCGCGTTGTGGCTTTCGTCGACGATGACCACCGGGTTCAGGGCCTGAATCACGCGCATGAGCGTAATGTCCTCGTCATCCCCCAGCAGCGAGCCAAAGGACTGCAGGTTGCCGTTTTCCTGGTACACCTTGCGGTCTTCCTTGTTTTTGGCCCGCAGCGAGTCGAAGCTGAGCACCACCAGGTTCAGCTGCTCCTGCACGCTGCTGGCCGAAAAGCCGCTGCCTTGCAGCAAGGCCGCTTTGTCGTACACCTCCACCGGCCGGCGAAGTGGGTGCTGATTTTCTGGCGGTAGGGGTGCAGCGGGTCGCGCAGGCTGCGCAGCGTCTGGTCCAGAATGGTGATGGAAGGCACCAGCCACACCACGGCTTTGGGCCGGCCCACCGGGAAGGCTGCGAAAATGGTGCGCAGGGCGTTGCTGGCAATGAAGGTTTTGCCGCCGGCCGTTGGCACCTTGATGGTGACGTGCGGCACGCCCGGCACGGTGTTCTTGTACGGCTCGATGGCCGTGCCCGGAAACGGCTGTAGCGGGGTGCGCGGGTGCGTGGCCCAGAAGTCCTGGAAAGCGTTGGGCAGGTACTTGGTGGCCTGCACGCAGTCGAGGAAGCGGGCGAGGTCCGTGATGACCTCCTGCTGGTAGGGTTTCAGCTCCATGCGGGTGGTCTAGAAACGCGAAATGTCGCGCGGGATTTTCTTGAAAATGAGGCCGTGCTGCGTCATGAACTCGGCCGTGAGCAGGCAGTTGTCGGCGTAGATGATGTACTGGCCCGCTTTGGTGCGGATGGTACTCAGGAACTCGTGGTCGAGCGTCGTGACCTCCTCGGGCGCGTAATGGAAGTAGTAAGCCGCGCCGTCGTGCTGGCCGAGGAAGGCGGCGTTGTCGTCCGTCGTTTCGGGGAGCAGCGGCTGCTTGGTTTCGGCGTAGTAGAGGTACTGGCGCAGGCCCGGCCGGCCGGCCTGCTCGTTCAGCTCGCCGCTCTCGGTAAATACCGGCTCGCCCAGCGTGAGGTAGTCGAAGCTGCCGCCGGTGCCGGCCTGGCCTGCGTAGCCTTGCATCACGCGCTTCACCCGCTCCGCCGTGATGTGCTCGGCGTAGTCTTCCATCTCCGTGAGGATGAACTTGCGGTTGCCGCCGTCCTGCTGGTTGAGCTTGAGCACGGCGTGGGCCGTGGTGCCGCTGCCGGCGAAGCTGTCGAGGACGATGGAGTCTTTGTCGGTGGCGAGTTGCAAAACCCGCTCGATTAGACGGGTTGGCTTTGGCGTGGAGAATACGGTTTCTGCTTTATCCAGAATCGATAAAATCTCTCTTTTGGCCTCTTGTGTGTGGCCTACCTCTTCGTAAGACCAAAAAGTCTGCGGTGTAACGCCTTGCTTAACTTCGCTCAGGAAGATTTTAGGAGCAGGAACATTACTTCCATCTTTGCCCCACCAAATTCTTCCCTCCTCGTCCATCTCTCGGAATTTTTCTTCCGAGACGCGCCAATAAGAACCCGGTGGTGGGCCTTCAATAATTCGGCCGCTTGGGGTCTGTATTTGATAAGTGCCTTTGCTGTAGTAATTGCGAGCGGCTAGGTTGTTAGGACGCCAAAGTCCGCGAGGGTCCTTATCCGGGTTTTTGTATGCCTTGTCCTGCTTGTCAGTCCGAGGCATCAAGTTCACTCGCCATAATGCCGCATTTTTGGCGTAAACGAGTAGGTATTCATGGTCACCAGAAAAGTGCATGGCACTTGATTTTGGTGCATAGTTTTTGCGCCAAACAATGGATGTTATGAAATTACCTCCTCCCATTATTTCATCACATGTAGACTTTAAATTATATAATTCAGTATCATCAATCGAAATAAAAATGGCTCCATCTTCCGCCAGCAGCTTATGCAGCAGCTTGAGGCGCGGGTACATCATGCACAGCCATTTGTCGTGGCGGGAAAGGTCTTCGCCTTCCTTGCCCACGACCTGGCTGAGCCACTTCTTGATTTTGGGGTCGTTGACGTTGTCGTTGTACACCCAGCCCTCGTTGCCGGTGTTGTAGGGCGGGTCGATGTAGATGCACTTCACCCGGCCCTCGTACTGCGGCAGCAGGGCTTTCAGGGCTTCGAGGTTGTCGCCGTAGATAATCTGGTTACCGCTGCCGGTGGGTTCGGCGGTTTGGGTGCCGTCGGCCAGGGCGCCGTACTGGTGGTTGAGGAGGCGAAACGGAACGTCCTGGTGGTGGTTGATGACTTTGTCTTTACCAATCCAGTGGAGGGTGGGCATAAAAAGCGTAGCGTGATGGAGCCAACGAAGGTACGGAAGCCACAAACGGGGAGCTAATCGGATGTAGGGGCTGGAAAAGTCCGCTTCTGGGATTCCCAATGCTTATGCTAACTGGCAGCGTACTGAAAATAACACCCGAAATAACTATCTTCGTTAGTATTCCGACCGATGCTAGTCTCGTTAGGCAAGCGCAACGGCATTTACCGCTTTCAAGTGGCTGTGTGCGCATGGCGTTGCGTTGATGCAGCCGCTAACGATAGCATTGCAGGCCGTGAAACAATGGCATACACCCGTCACAGGGGTCGCACTAGACTAGGAACGGAAAACAACGCTAAGGAATTTTGAGCAGGGCCATTGCCTCAAAAAACGTACGTTTAAACGCTACTAAGGCAGTTTTTAAGAAAAGTATGTTGTGGCTGAGTTGGAGTGTAGCTTTTGCTTATCTCACGTATCAACGGCTCATTCCTTCCTGAATAACTGACTTAGAGAGACAAATCAGCTCGTTTTCGGTGGTCAAGTGGGCTTACCGTTGTTTTTCGTTCCTAGTATAGTGCGACCCCATGTACTGTTCAGACTGGAGCAACCAAGGGGAGGACCTGCTCAATATTTACACTGTTTACCATCGTTGGTTCGTCCATTAGCATTTGCATTGGAATACGGTATTTCGCAGCCAAGAATGTGTTGATTTCATCCTTATCTGCGCAAGTCAGTAGGAAATCTTCCTCTTCTTTCTCAAAAAGTGGTATGCTAAAGCCTTTGATATAGTTCTTGCCAAGACCGAAATAGTCCCCTGAATAAGGTTTACTGGTGTGTTTAACGAAAAACCAAAACAACTTGCTGATAAGGACTTTCTGCAAAATCCGCAGCGTCCTTGAATTCCAGGAAACGATGGAAAAACCTGTGTAAAACAGTAAGTCGCTGTCTTCTGTGTAAACGAAATAGGGTTGGTCAGAAATGTGCGGGAAGAGGAGTTTGTAACCTTGCACATTCAACCCTTGTGCGCGTCCAAATGCGTACCAAGCCTCATAATCACTGGCACCGCCTCTATCCCGTAGCGCTAATTCTGCTTGGTGCGCCAAGAGATATTTATAGGCGTCAGGATAGAGAGTGGCTAATTCGACTTCCTCTAACGGCACCACCCGCCGGCCAACAGTTTGCTCATCGGGGAAAAGGACATTAGGTTGGGCTTGGTACTTATAAGGAAAAATGATTTTTTCCCCGTAAATAGCAAAATCGGCTTCTTTCTTTAAACTGTTTGCCTTGACAGCATTTCGACAGATTCCTTTTTCTATTTGAAAACGCACTTTCGCTTTGGTCTCCAGTTCAAAGTGGGTAGGCGTCTCACCAATCGCCTTAAAAACAAACACCTGATTTTTCAGCGTTGCGAAGCCTCCACGAATGTCTGCTACCTGTTCCAGTGGGCGGCCAGTCGTCCGCAGCCGGTGCAGCACCGATTTGATGTCCACCGTGCTGAGGACCCATCCTTGATGGTCAGTAAGCGTATCGTAAGGTATTTGTACAAAATCAGCTGGTCCCAGGGTCGATAGTTGGCTGCTTTTACTCAAGCAGTACCGCACAACTGGTTGCGGTTGCCGGCCGATGATGCAGATGCAGGTGTAGGTCGTACGCCCTTTGAAAACCTGCTCACCTCCGAAATCAACGATGGAAAGGCCAAAAGAATGCTGATGAAAGTATTCCCGGAGCTTACGTCCATTCATGCTTCGCGTGAAGCTGTTCACGGTGATGTAGCCCAGTACCCCATGCTCATGCAACGCTTCCAAACCTATCTGAAAGAAAGGAATGTATAAATCGGGGTTTCCCGATAAACAGACTGGCCATTTTTCTAACAGCTCACGTGTCTCCGGCGTGATATTCTTGGCGCAAACATAGGGCGGGTTTCCAATGACAAAATCAAAGCCACCCCGCTCGCCAACACGTGTAAATTCCGTGCGCCAATCAAAATCCAGGGAGTTTCCCTCCTTTAAATTGAACTGAAAATCGGCGTCTTCTCCCTCACCGATAGCCAGGAGCGAGAGAGTAATGGCACTTCGCTCGATGCTGTAGGGGGCAATGTCTACCCCGTACAGTAATTCGCTGTAGATGTACTCATACGACAAGTCATGCCTTTCTCGTAAAAATCGGGCATAGCTGTAAAGGAATCCCCCGCATCCGCACGCCACATCACACACGAATGCTTGTGTAAGGTCCAAGTTTGTGGAGGCCGTTACCTGGTCAATGATGTAAGACTTGATGTACTCCGGCGTATAGATAGCGCCATTGACTTTTTTGTCGGAGGGAGAAACTACTAACTCGAAAATCTCAATCAGGTCTTCAAACGAAAACGTCCCTTGGTAAGAAAGGAAGTAGTCCTGGAAAAGAGTATAGTCAGCCCAATCTTCCTCCTGTTCATGAATCACTAACTCGTTGACAAAGGCGCTATGTTGAGGCTTTAAGTTGTTTAACGCTAAAAATGTAGTGACAAGAATTCTGTTCACCCGACGCGGCTCGGCAGGGATTACTTTATTAAGCGTTCTGAAAAACTCCTTTATCATCTAGAGCAAATTGGGCCAGATGGCCTTTTTGGCACCCCAGCAATCCGCGTCGCGGGGCAAATTCCAATGCTGGGCAATGGCGTGGATGTAGGGTTTCAAGAACGCAGTCTGGTATTTGCGGCACAGGTTCGCGTAGGACCCATCTCTTTGCAAGGCATTCCAAGCAATGGGTAGGTAATTAGATAATATGAAATCGACCCCTAAAATGAGGTCCATAGGGTAGTGTAACAGCCGCGGTGGGTCAAGGAACAAGTTGCCACTGGTTCCAAGATTCAGGTCAGCGGCTTCATCTACTTTATACGTCTTGCCGCTACTGAACTGCACATGGTAAAGCGGGTGGACTTCAGCTGGTGGCACTTTGACTTGAGAGCCGGCCGCAACTGGTTGCACTTGATGTCTGTCCAAGTGATACGAAGTCAAGCAGCGACTTTCATCCTTGTTGGTCCCCAATAGAAGCACATCCAAGTTGAGCCGACGGGCAGGGTCCTGCATTTTCTCCCAGCCGCGCCAATCAGCCGCGAATGCCATGCTAATGCGCAAGGTTAGCTGCCTGACAGCAGGGAATGTATGCCGGGGAATTGCGGTGATGATTACAGGTAACTGCGTAATGGTGTATCCCCACAGTGAAACATCAGGTTTTCCTGCCTCGTCTAGGTACACATGCTGGTTGTCCTCCAGCAAGCGAATTGCGTCTTTGAAGGATTCGTTTTTCTCAATGCTAATGCGCTGCTTGTTGGTGAAGCGAGCCAAGTCTCTTAAATCATTGGCTCTGGCTTTGCGAAAAGCCATAACCTTGGGGTCTATTGGTGCCATTTAGCGTCTATGCTTGAGAATACTCTTCCCGAATGGCATCAAAGCGTTCAACTTCATCGGGATGAAGTGAGCGATGTAAATCGGTAATATGCATTCGTTCAAGCAAGGCTTTCAGAGAGATATAGTCATAGTCTTGCCAAGCCATTGGCTCGTGGCCAGGAGCAAGCCGGAAACCTTCTGAAGGGTCCAGAGGTGTTTTTAGCGCTTCGCAGATGGTCCAATACCACTTGCTATGATTGAACATGATGGGTTCAGCCGCTACTAATCCTTCAATGCCAGTATGCTCCGCTAAAGCGGCCACCCGTTGAGCTGCGGTTAAAGAGGAAAGTGTTGTTCCGCATAGACCTTCGAAAATGCGGTTGATTTCAGGCTGCCACCACCGGTTCCAACTCTGACTGAATGCCCCGGTGTAACGTGCGGCCCCAAACACTTCGTCACGCAACCGGGCCCAGCCGGCTCCCGTGCCAGTTTGCCCTAAGCGAGCTGCAAAAACCGACTCTTTGATAAGCTCATTTGCAGGCACTAGCAGTTCCCGTAGAATATATCGGGCATACTCATGGGTTGCAATTGGCACGGGACGGCCCGCAAATCGACTAAACATACGCGGGTCGAGGAGCTGAGCATCGCAAGCTAACATCTCGTTCCACCTACCGGGCGCTTTATCGATGAGGCGGTAGCCTTCAACTAAAGCCATCAGCTTTTCAGAAATCTTCTGAGCCCGCTTCTCTACGTCCTCTTTAGGAAATTTATAGTCGAATAGGTCATGACTACTCAAATCAGCGTCATACATGCCAATCTTCCACTGTTGCGAACACAAGACGATGGGGAAATCCTTGATTTTCACCTCTTGGTCATACACCTTGGTGCGCAGAAATTGCGCTAGCGTCGTAGCCGTGTACTCTGCTCGCTGGCCATTCGGCCGACGCTCTTGGTCAAGTCGTAAATCCAATAACAAGCCATCGAACTGACCGCTTTGGGAGATTAAATCTTCTACTTGGTTTGCGAACAAAGCCACGGGACGGTACTCTACAACCAGTTTGCCCGGAACAGACAATGCAGTAGCAATCTGGCCTACTTTCTCCTCTGGGTCATCGTCCAGGTACAAGTATCGGATGGACATGTTATTTTTTAGGATTTAGAGGTATCTGAATGCGGAGCGTGGTACTAAAGCCGGGCGTGGACAAAGCCACGAAGATAGTGCCTCGGTAGCTCTCCACGATGTCTCGAACGATTTTAAGCCCTAACCCCATGCCGGTCAGTTCTTCACGAAAGGTGGCTTGCCGAGAGGCGGGTTGCGACGTGGTAAAGAAGGCATCGAAAACCTGGTCTTGGTGCTCCACCGGGATGCCATTTCCATTGTCGGAAAATTCCACGTAAAGCAGGTTGCCCACCTTGCCGCACTTTACAAAAATCTTCCCAGCCACTTCCGCCTGGTGGATGGCTTTCTTGGCGTTTGAGTAGAAGTTAAATAAAATGGATGCCCATTCTGACCGGTGCATGGGTACCGTGAATAAATCATAGCCCTCGAACACTGGAGCCAACACGGTAATGCCGGACTTCTCTGCGTCAGGAATGATGGTTGTGATGAATGGATTGATAAGCTCCCGTAGTTCTAAGGGCTCTAGCTCGCGAGAGACATTGTCGGAGATGGTGCGCTCGAAATAAGAGCGATAGGTAGAAAACGCTTGTATGTTGCGGCTGAACCTGGCAAAAACAGTTGCGGCTTCTTCATTGCCTGTCAAGAGAAGGGTCAGGGCCTGAATGTCTAAGTTAAATGAGGTCACATACGTCTTGATTTCATGCACAAACTGGCCAATAACAAGCCCTAGGCCTGCCAGTACGCGAAGCTGATTGATTTCTTCAATAAGCTTTGTATTCTGCTGTTCCTGCTGGGTATTGGCACCGATGATGGCTTTGACGGCATTGGTGAACACATCCAGCGAAGAAACAGGGGGAGTTGGGCTTGCTATAGGTGGGGCAGTATTAGGTGAGGGCGAATCAGGTGGTGGGTTGGCCGCGGCGCTATCCCGCCTCATTGTCTCTATGGCATCAAGTGCATCTTTTGCGGCGTCCTTGATGGTCTCTGTGGGTTTGGGCGGTGTTTTGCGTTTTTCACCCGCAGTGCCCTTTCGGTTTCGAGAAGCAGCCACCCGTAGAACGCCACCTATCAGCGTTCGGTAGGTGAAGTCGGAAAGCTCTTGAAACGCCAGATTTTCTACCAGTTTCTCACGGCTCGCCGTTTCGTCAAATTGACGTCCCTCGCTATCAACGAGTTCTACAAATCCTAAAAAGTTGTTGTTGCCGTGCGGCGGAATGACAACATTTCGCCGCACCGATGAATCTAGACCAGTCCAGTCGTCGTCTTGCTCGCCATAGGGTAGGACACGAAAACCGTTACGGTAGATACGTACCCCTCCTTGTTCCTTCAATGTTTCCCGAACCGCCGTAATAGTGTTAGGCGCAAACAAGCCCGATTCAAAAATGAAATAATATGCTTTTAAGTGGATGTTCCGCAGGTGGTCGAAAGGTGTTTCAATCCCCCCATCTGCTTTAGTAAGCGCCTGCACTTCCTGAGCGATACCTAAAGATTGACTCTCGACAGCCCAAAAGCCTACTCCTTTCTCATCAACGTAACCTTCAATGACTGCTAATGCTTGGTCAAAATAGGCCCGTTGTTCATTGATGATAAGATGCAGTTTGCCCTGCGCATCTTGTTGCTGAATATCAACCCTGAAACCAGGGTCGTTTTCGCTTTGAGTGAGCTGCGGTGATAGGGGGTAGGGTTGTAACAGTTCAGCTAGGTATCGGTAAGCACGTTTGATAGCAGTGTCAGACCACACCTCTCGCAGGCCTTCGATTATCAGCGCGGTTCCCTTGCCTTCCGCTCGTGCGGGAATAATTTCAATCTTTGATTCTATCGCAAGCAGATTAGAATCGGTTACGAACTTGTCCCAATCAATTGTAACTTGAATGGCTTCCGTGGCTGTAGCAGTCTGGGTGACAATTGTTAGCTTGGCGCCTAGTCGTTGCGTTGCAAATCGGCCAATCCCTTTTTTACCAGCGCGGGTGCGCTTATATATCGGGGACTTTGGGTGGTGAATCTTATCTGTTGAAGAAAGGCGCATGAATCCGTTCACCAGCTGCTGCTGAGTCATCCCGTTCCCATTGTCGGTGACCGTGAGAGTACCCCCGATTTGGTTATTGTTTTTGAAGACTAGTGTGACGGTTGTAGCATCCGAATCATAGCCGTTCTTGACAAGTTCGGATAATGCTGTTTCCGCACGCCCCACCAATTCTTTGCCCAAACGATTGATGATACCAGCATCGACGCTAAAGCGAACAGTTGATTCGTCAAGACTAGCAAGTTCACTAGATAGGTTAATGATTTTGGAATGGTCTAGCTTTTCTTCTTGCAGAGCGGCCCTTATAGACCCTTTGATGATTTGCACCCTGCCAAGAGTAGCCTTCTCCCACTTTGTGACGGCTACATCTGACCGTTGTGGCCCAACTCTTACTTCCTTAATATACCAGTTGTAGGTGCTTAGCGCTAATGAGTTTGCTGAGCCTTGCCCTTCCTCGTTTTCGCCAACAATAACTTGCCGTTCCGCTGGCCACTCATGAATCTCGCTTAGGCCGGCAAGCATTTCCTCCAATTCAGCTTGATTAGTCGGTTTTAACCCCTGGATTTCAATAAACCATTGATTGGCAACAGAAACGCGCCGATGTGTATAGGTTAGTGAGTCCATGGAGAATGTTAGGTGGGAGCTACGGGACTCCAAGGTAGATGTAATGGGGTGGAGCTTACTCTTCCAGCACCAATATTCATATTTGGCGCGTGTCAGCCATTGGAACTAAACAAGTAACTTACTTCCTACTAGGGGCGCAGCGCACAGTAGTTATAATCCCAATGCTTGCGCCGCATTATAGGAAACTACGTTGTTGAGCTGTGTGTAGCGCTCAATCATGGCGTCTGTTTTCTGCTTGGTCTGGTTTTTAATGGCCTTGTGGGACTGCCCGTTGAGCACGGCCACCGTCACGAAGGACACGCGTAGCGAGTGGGCCGAGTAAGCCGGGCCGAGGCGCTTTTGCACCAGCTTGTTGATGGAAATATCGGAAAGCCGCTTGTCCGACGGAGCCGCCATCTGCCCAGGGGCGGCCCGCGGAATCTTTACGAACAGCGGCCCCGTGGTCCAGCCCAGCAGATTCAGCCAGGTCCGTAGGCAGCGCACGGGGCAGAAGTCCGCGTTGGGCGCGTAGAAAATGGCTTTGTCCTCAACCGCCCCGTACTGGTTAGTTTTGCTTTTGGCCAGGTGCACGAGCAAGGCCCGTTCGGTGAATTCCAGCTGTTCGATGTTCAGGTCCACCAGCTCCGACCGGCGGAAGGCCCCCGAGAAGCCGAGCAGCAGAAGGGCCCGGTCCCGCAGGCCGGCCGATGTTTCCAGGTCGATGCGGAGAATAGCCTGTTTCAACTCCTCGACCGTGAATGCCTGCGCCTGGTCTTGTCGCTTGCCCAGCGTGCGGGCAATGCCTTCCATAACGATGTTCAAGGCATCCAAGGTCGCCGGCAGCCGGTGGCCGGCAAGCTGATGGGCTTTACGGATGGCCGCTAAGTGACGCTTGATGGTGGCCAGCGAATGCGGCCGGGTGAGCGGTTGTTGGCCCTTCTTTTTTTCCCGACCGTCCCCCAGCGTTGGTTCGGGTTTCTCGGTGGCCAGGAAGGCCACGTACTCGGTCAGCGTCTCCACGTCGGCCGGCAACGCCACGAAGCCGTGGTGCTCGCAAAAGGCCCCGTAACTTTTCAGGTCGGACGTGTAGGCCCGTTCGGTATTCGCGGCACCCTGCAAGCCGGTTTCGAGAAAGCCCGCGACTTTGGCGGAAGCACGGGCCAGCTGCGTGCTGACCGTGGGGGTGGCGTTGGACGCCGGAACGATGGAAAGGTCTTCGCTCATGGCGTGCGTGCCGGGGGCCGTTGGGAGGACTGGATTCGGTGGGGCGACCGGACCGGTTCGGTACACCTATATAATAGGTAGCAAAAACGGTCGAAAAGCCCCCGTTTTGGCTGCCAAAGATAAGTTATGATAAGTAAACATTATCATAACCTATAAAATGGACCTATCCAAAGTGAGAACAAATATGAACCACTCTCCAAAAAATGGACAGTTTAGCGGGGAGCAGTACATTTACAAGAAACAGATAATCCACTTGGTAGAATCTTCCAGTTGTTAGAAACTTTTTCCCAGTGTCAGAGCAAAAGACGGATTAAACAAAAAACTATATACCTTTTTGCCTTATCGTTACTACCTTTAGGTTAGGGTCAAGCAATTAAATTTCCTTAAGAAATCCCTGATTTATGAAAAAACATTTTCTATTAATTTGCAATTTGACGGCGGCACTTTTTTTGGCCCAATGTTCGGGCAAAAAAGATGCTCCTTCGCCCGCTATTCCTGCTAATACAGCGTCCGTGGTGGTCGACGGCCAGAACTTGGCCGCCAACGTAAGTGCCTCAACCGTTACGCTTAATACTCGAAATAACGAAGTCTTGGTTACTTTGAACAGCAGCGGCGGCAGCCGCGTGGTGATCCGGCTCCTCGAGTTTAAGAAAGCGCCAGCTCGCTTTGTGATTACCGATGCAAACTCACCCAGTGGCCCGTATTACACGGAGGCAGCTAATGGACGGTTCTTGTATTTCGACCCCCGCGCCTGCAGTTCCAATAACCGGACGGTGGAGATTAGTGCCTTTAATGCCAGCCAGCATACCATCAGCGGTACGTTCAGCGGCACCGTATGCGGTACTGGGAGCAATACCCGCGCAGTGCAATTGACCAACGGCCAATTCAACCTGCCCTATGCGGAGGTGCAGTGATGCTGCGATGCCCTTTGCACACGCCCATGCCAGCCATTTACCCGTTGTGAGCTACCATCAACAGTTCAGCATAATTAAGCTAGCGCGATTACGTCAGATGTCCCCGTTGTTTTATCGAATAGGCACTTTTACTTTTTCTACCCATGGGAATTAACTACTTTGCTGCCAGCCTCTGCGCCCTGGCACTGGGGCAAGCTGTCAGCCTTTCTAGTTTCGCGCAAAAAACGCAGCCGGCTAACACCGCTGCAGTGCGGGTAAACGGCCAAGTCTTTGCGGTTGTGCCAGCGGCCTCATCGGCTGTTCTGGACCGCAAAACCAATGAGTTGCTTGTCACTCTCAATGCCGCCAACGGGGCCCGCGTGGTGGTGCGATTGGCCGAATTCCGGCGCCGACCCGAACGATTTGTTGTGACGGATCCGCGCTCCTTCAGCGGCGTTTACTACACGGCTGTTACCGACGGGCGGGCGCAGTATTTTGACTTTCGCAATTGTGCGAACCCGAATCGTATGATTGATGTCATAGGCTTTGATAGCGTCAGGCATACTGTCAGCGGTACGTTTAGCGGCACTGCCTGCGGCTCGGGTAGCAATCGTAACCGCGCCATACCGGTCACGAGTGGAACGTTCAACCTCCACTATTCAAGCCGGTGAGCACTGTTTCACCGGTCTGTATGGATGATTTAACTACGTTGAATCGTTTTTATTCTGCTTCGGTTAAGTAGCAGCTGGTTTCGCTATAAGTGGCCTTGATTAAAAGTTTGGTACAGAGGTTAAACGACGGGCTTGAAGTCGGCTTCAGCTTGACCATGAATAATACCCCTACATCCAATCAGCGGGCTTTTACATGGTTTCCCGGAGAAGTTGAACTCGCCCTAAAGATTGCGCGATAGCCAACTCTCCAGCGAGCCGTCACCTCGTTCATCCCGGATTGACTGGTCGTCGTTGGCCCTGCTGTAGGCAGCATCGCTGAGTGGGCCAAACAGGTCAACAAGGTGGGGCCAGCAGGCTACGCAAGTGGTTCCACTTTTAGCCCCTTTTCTACCTGCGTGACAGCCACCGATTGACAGGGTCAAGGTTGAGGTGGTCTAGTTAGGCTGGACAGAACAGGGTGGTATCTTTCCTTCGTCATGAAAGACACGCCGAAACCCGACAAATGTCGCAAGTACAACGCGGCCTTCCGCGCCGAAGTCCTGCGCCTGGCCGAGCAAAGCCGCTCGACCTAAGCCGCCGCGCGGGCGCTGAACATCGACCCGAAACGCATTTACTAGTGGCAAAAAGCCGCCCAGACGCCGGCAGCGGCCGCGTTGGGGCCGCTGCGCGTCTGGGCGAGGCCTTTGGCGTCCACCAACGCCGTTACGGCAACCGCCGGCTGCGGGTGGCCTTGCGCGAACAAGGCCACCGGGTGGGCCGCCAGCGCCTGCGCGCGGCCATGCAGCGGCGGAGCCTGCGTGACTTGCAACCCAAAGCGTATGCCCCGCGCACGACCGACTCCGCCCACGGCTTGCGTTGCGCCCCCAACCGGCTGCTGGACCAGCCCAAGCCGACCCAGGCCAACCGCGTGTGGGTCTCGGACATCACGTACTTGCCGCTCGCCGACGGCACTTGGGCTTACTTATGCGCTTTTCAGGACGTGGCCAGCAAGCACGTGGTGGGCTGGCACGCGGCCGCCACCATGCCCGAGGAGCTGGTCACCACGGCCTTGCAGCGGGGCTTTCTCTCCTAACCGCCCACGCCCGGGCTGCTCGTGCACTCCGACCGCGGCGGGCAGTACTGCGGCAACGCCTACCGCGCCCCTTTTGCACAAACACGAGGCCGTGCGCTCGCAGAGCCGCCGCGGCGAGTGCTACGACAACGCCCAGGCGGAAAGCCTCTGGTCCCGGCTCAAAACGGAAGTGCTCGAAGGGCGCGAGTGGCCCGTTTTTGCCGACCTGGCCGACGCCCAGACCAGCGTTGCCGATTATTTCGACTACTACAATTGCGACCGGCTGCATTCCAGTATTGGCTATCATACACCCTATCACACTCACCAACAGCTTCTTCAAACCACTGCCCTAAACTGTCCAGCCTAATCAGACCACCTCATTTTAATCTTTGTACCAAACTTTTAACCAAGGCCATAAGTAAGGCTGATGCCGTTAGATGCATGGCAAAAATATTGAGTGTTAGCGTAGCTACTGGGTAACAACTCGCAACCATTGACCCGGAATTTTTTCAAGTGCTTATGTTTCGCTCGGAGGTGTTAATTCTTCACCACAAGTTAAAAAGGCTCTTACCTCAAGGTAAGAGCCTTTTTAACTTACAACTTTGGGTGTTGTTAAAAGATGTCGTTCAATAAACTTGCTTAGAGCCTGTTAAAATTTGCAAATAAGGCGTCGAATGCTGCACAAAAGCAAGATGACTTCGGCGCTGCTGGTCTCGCATTCGTAGTCGCGGCTCAGGCGCCGGTCCCAGTGCAGCCAGCTGATGGAGCGCTCGACGACCCAGCGGGTGGGCGCGGGCGTAAAGCCGCCGCTGCCGACCAGCCCGGGGGCCGTTTCCAGCCGCCAGCCGCAGTGGGCCCGCGTCCACTCGGCCAGGTGCTGACCGCCGTAACCGGCGTCGGCCAGCACCAACGCGAGGCGCTCAAAGCCCTGCTGGTGGAGCTTTTCCAGGACTGCTTGCCCGCCTACCCGGTCGTTTTCGTGGGCCGGGCCGACGTGGGCGGCCAGTAGCCAGCCGCCGGTGTCGACCACGAGCTGGCACTTGCGGCCCTGTATTTTCTTGTGGCCGTCGAAGCCTTTGGCCGGCACGCCCCGCTCGCTGTATTTGATGGACTGGGCGTCGAGCACGGCCACGCTCGGGCTTGGTTGGCGGGAAGGCGCGGCCCGCTGGCGGTGGCGGCGCACCAGGGCCTGGTTGAGCTGGGCCCAGCGCCCGTCGGCCTGCCAGCGCCGGAAATAGTAGTAGACCAGTGGGAACGCCGGAAACTCGCGCGGCAACAGCCGCCACTGGCAACCGCTCTTGGTCAGGTACAGCAACGCGTTGACTATCAGCCGCAGCGAGTGCTTGCGGCGGCGCGTATCGGGCAGGATTTCTTCAATAACTTGCCACTGGAAATCAGTCAGGTCCGTTTCGTACATCTTTGGTCGGATGAGGAAAAGGAAGTAACCTGGCTGGTTTCTTTTGTCTACCAATTACTTAGAATCCTTAACAGGCTCTTAGTGCTGGACCGTAGACTGGCTTGCCTTCTGCACCCGGTATGAAAGACACTGGAATGATTCCGACCGGGGTTCGTCGTCGTAGGTACCGTCCGAATACACGTAACGGTAAATGTTTGTATACATCTGCGTAGAAGGGTTATACTGGCTATCTACGCAACCGCTTTCGTAAGCCGTTTCGCAACTTCCCGAAACCCACTTGGTGTGAGGGCCTCCGCACGGGGGGCAATCGTTGGTATACTCGCCGGGCTCCCAATCCAACGCATTGTAAGTACTGCTGAGGGGGTTAATGTCTTGAATGCGGTAGCGACGGTACCCCGTGGGCGAGCCGTCGGGGTTGGTGGCACAGGCCGCTTCGCCCGTGCGGTGCCAGTTAGCCACGCGCATGCGGGCGTAGTTATAAGCATGTTCTTTGACCGGCTTTTCCGCTGGTGAACCGTCACCCGGCTGGTCGAGCGTTTCCTTTGAGATGCGGATCATTTTGCCGGCATTGTCGTACTGAAAGCGGGTATACAGGTTGTTGTTGTCCAGAACGTAGGTGACAAGTCCGGTGTGCGGGTCATGGTTGTACGCCGTTAGCGGTCCCGTGAGGGGATGGAACCGGAAATCGTCCACGTATACCGGGTCATTGGTGATGCCAGCGTGCCGCGTGCCCACCACCAGCAACTGCCCTGTTGCCGAAGCTGGCACGGTAACGTATAGGTTTAGCAAGTACCACTCCCCCGCTTTTTTGGTGGTCGGCGAAGCCACTGACGCCTCCCCTAGCGTTGTCCCGTTCAATGTGGCGTACAGCCGGCCGTTGGTGCGGCCGGCGTCGCTGCTGTGGACCCACGCGCTGAGGCGATACTGACGTCCCACCCGAACGTCCTGGGCATCGCCGGCCACCGCCCGGTAGGTAAAACCCGTTTGGCCGGCCGTGAGCTTGCTGCTGTAGAGCCCCGCGTGGTGGTAGGATGCATCGCGGCGGCCCCCGTCGCGAACCTCGCCGCCGAAGTGAACCGCGCCGTTGCCGGGTAGCGGGGCCAGTTGGTCTTCCGCGCCGGAATACGCCATTTCGGTGTAGCGGGCGTTGCCGGCGCTGGCGAAGGTTTGCGTCTGCCCGTTGCCGGCTTTGCTGGCGGCGTAGCGGCCGTTTACACCCCGCGCCTCCAGGGGGCGGGAGAACTCGTCGTAGCGGGTGCTCTCGCCCAGCTTCAGCCAGTTGACGTGCTGGCCGCCCGCAAACAAGCGACTCCAGTCGAAGGCCACGACGCCCGCGTAGGTGCCGTCGCTGTTAAGGCGGGCGCCGTTCCATACGTACGTTTCGTGCTGGCGCCACACGGGGTACGGGGCCGCTACGTCCTCGTAGCGGTCGGCGGCGGCATTGTAGGTGCGGTAGAGCCAGGCATTCTTCCAGGTTTGCACGCTGGCCGACAGCAAGGAGAGCGGGGTAACCGCGCTCTTTTTATACACGTAAGTCGCGGCAGTTTGCGTTAGCATGTTGCGGTTAGTACCGTTTTCGCTCTTGGGGCCCATCGCCGCGTAGGGGGCCAGGGTGTACGCCGGCACCGTCTTGGTTACCAACTCATCGCCCAGCGCGTTTTGAGCCCGGGTTTCCAGCACTTGTCCGGTGAAGAAATCGTAGAGGTCGTTGTGGGTGGTCACGCGCATGCCGTTGGCGACCGTGGTGGTCGACGCAAGCACCGTGGGCACGTACTCCTTGGTAGAGCGGTTGATGCGGTAGTTATTACGGTTGAGCATCTCGTTGGTCACGACACCTTCCGTGAATTTGCCTTGGCCGGCTATTCCGTCCGCGTTGAGCATCTGCTTGGCGTAGTTGAACGTGGTGGCGAATTCTACTTCACCCCGGCGATTGCGCTTACGAACGATTGTCGCCTGGCCCATTTGACCCACGTCCACTTTGATGTGATTGGCCCGCGTGGCTAGGTTGACGTATCGAATGGTCGAGCCATCATAGGTGAAGCCGTAGTACTGTCCGTGACTGCGTTCGTTGATCTGAATCATGTCAGACGAAGGCGTTACAAAGCCGTACTCCTCCCGCTGGTCATGGTCCGCATCGCTATTGTTCGCAAAATTTCCCCGCAGCACGATAACTTTACTATACATAACGGGCGTGGAAGGATAATCATAAAGATTGTCATGAGCGTGAGGCACCCGCGTGACGAATTCCGGTTCCTTTGAAATGACGCCCGCGCTGTTCGCAATGGGCAGGGCCGTCTCATCTTGGTAACGGTACCGTACCTGGTACGAGCGGTTGGTTTCGTCGAGCGTGGTCACCGCCGCTACCCGAATGTCCCCTCCGTTGACCGTGGCAGGAAGCGTCGTATACAAGACCGCTCCCAAGTTCGTCATGGGCCCGCATTCGGATTCATCGGCGGTACACGGCGCTGGACCCGGGGCGTCCGCCGGGTCCAGCGTGATTGTATTGGGTGTAACGCTGGCAATGCGAACGCGCTGATTTTTGTAGGGCTGCTCGCAATCCGTTGAATAGTACTGGGTGCCGTATTCCGCATCGTAATAGCTGCAACTGGCCCCGTAGCGTGCGGTTCCGTCTACTTTCACGTAGTCGCCCGGGCGGTAATACTGCTGTAAGTCGCCCGGCGCGTTGGAAGCGGTGAAAGTGGCCGAGCAGTCGGTATTCGCAAAGCGCACGCCCTTGGTGCCAAACTCTGACACGTGCGCGTACTGGTCGCGCTCGTAGGTGAACTGAGTTTTGCTGCCCAGCGGCGTCACCACTTCCGCCAGCGACCAGGCCGCGCCGTCCTGGGACGCCGTTTCGTGGTTCCACGATACCGCGTGGCCGTTTTTGCCGGCGTAGCCGCTGCCGTTGTACAGGCCAAACCCGTCCCATTTCTCGGGGTGGTAGCTTGGGTTGTTGCCGTAGCGAAAAAGAAAGTCTGGCATAAGCTTCGTGGTCTGGGGCCCGTAAGTGGAAAGGCTTTCCAGCGTGAGCTTGCCGCTGCGCCCGGTGCTAATTTGGGCCACGTCCATGGCCGGTAGCGACATCAGGCTGGCGAATGAATTCGGTGTGCCCGGACACAGGCGGTAGCTGTAGTTGAACACCACCCGCTTCAAGGCCTGGGCATTGACGAAAGCGCGAATGCGCGCATCCGCGCTCAAATCTTGCTGGTCCAGCACGTAACGATACGTGCTGCCGCCACGCAGGGCCGCGTCGGAGCTTTGTGCGTTGTCGCCAGTGTTGTTGCTGAGTGCAGGCACCGTGGCGTTGTCGCCCGGCTGTCGGATGCCGTTTTCGGTTTGCAGCCGGGCTAGGTCCTGATTGGTGAGCAGCACGATTTCATCCAGCCGCAACGAAGAGGCAGGGATTGCTTCGTTTAAGCCCAAATTACTCTGACCGTTGGGAGTGAAATGGCCCCGGGCATCACGTCGCACGCTCTTGACGAAGAGCGCCGTGTGGGTGCGGGTCCGGATGGAATTCAGGTAATACGTCTGCTTGGAGCCCTCCATGAAGTTGTCGGCGTTGTCGTCCTCAGTGTAGGAGGAGCCAACGTACGGCTGGCGCCACTTGTAGCGCGCCGCGAACTTGCCGTAGTCAAATTTCACCCACCCGCCCCAGTCGGCGTCGTCAACCACGCCCCGCTGCCCGCGGTCCACGTAGTCCGACGAAGTAATGGCCGTCAACAACCATGTGGTCGCGTAGGCATACGCCCCGCTATTGGTTCCCGTACGCGTCGTGGCCACGCCGGCTGAGCCTTGCGTCGGGTTCTTCTCGGTCGATTTAGTGAACGTGCTGTAGTGGTACACCGGCAGCGAATAGTGATAAGTGGTGCCGTCTTCCGCCGTGACGGCGTAGGCCCCGATGCCCTTGCCCGGCAGCGTCAGCCGCCACGGGTTGTGTACTTCGCCGCCCGTGGCCACGCTGTCGTAAACCGGCTCTTCCCAGCACCGTTCGTCGTAGCCGTAATCGTTGGTGCACTCTTGCCGGGTTTCGCCCGTGGGCCCATAGGTCATCGCAGGGCGCGAAGCGGGCTTGTAGAATTCCAGCATGGAGCCGTCGCCGTCAGTGGAAGTGGCGTACATGCGCATGATTTCCTCGTTCGACCACCACGCTACGTGCTTGCCTTGCACCAGAGCCCGGTCCCGGCCGCCGGAAGCGGCGGCCTGGTTGCGGATGCCTTTGCGGGCCGGCGCGGTTGAGGCAATATTATCGTACCGGGACTTAAGGCGCGGGTCCTTTATAACCAAGCCGTTGTTGTCTACGTCGCCGGAAGGGCTGCCGCTGCCGCCCGTGGCGATGCCCAGGTGTTCAAAAACGTCGGGGTTGGTGCCGGCATCCAGAAAATGGTAATCATAGCCATTGGCAGCGCTGTTGTCGTACCGAAAGGGAACCTTGTAATCGTTTAGATAAGGCGTCACGCTGTACTTGTAATGGGTAGCCGCGCCTTTCTTGGGAGACGCTACGCTGCCCATCTCGAGCCGGTACGGGCGGATGTTGCCAGACACGCCGGCGCCCATGACCGAGAAGTCGTCGTGGGCGATGCTGAGCTGGCGTAAACTGGAGCGCAGGTAATCGCCGTTGTCAGCGGGCGTCATCTCCTGTTGCAGGTCGGCCCCGACCTCGCGGGTAAGACTGCCGGAGTTCGAGTAGTTGTGATAATAATGATAGACCTTGGCCTTCTCCCTACCCGTGCCGTACGTACCGTTGTGGATCCAAGGACCGTCGCTCTGGCCTTGGTTGGCCCAGGGTGACACCTCGGCGCTCATGTTCTGAAAATACAACGAGCCGAACATTGTCTCGTCCTTTGTATCGTTAAAAAAGACCCAATAGTTGGTGTGTAAAAACTTCTTTTCCTTCTTAGTGGTGACTGTATTAAAACCTCCACCTTGCCCACTGGCCCTTCCCACCATGCTCATAGCCGTGCCGATTGCGGCGGCTTTGCCTAGCTGTAAGCCGGCTTCTGCGCCGATAGCAGCAATTTTGGCCCCCGTACTTACCGTGTGTCCTAGTGTTGAGACCGGTGCGGCACTGCCTAACGAAGCAATAGTCACGGCAGCAAAGGCCATGCGTACCGGGTCGACACTAATCCCTTCGCCTTTGGTGTATTTTACACCTACCAAGTCTCCAGAATTGATTTTACCATTTTCCCACCCTACACTGGCTAGGCCCAATAAGTCTGCTGTGCCGCTGTGGCCGGTTTCGGAATCCCAGGCCAAGTCCAGTACCGCAGGTACGCCACCGTACCACCCGCGGTTGATATCCTTGCGGTAATTTGATGTATAAAATTCTCCAGAAATGTCGTCTGGGTAGCCATTGAGGCTGCGAGCAATGGCGCCAGGGTTGAGCGACCAACCCAGTCCCACCCAGGAAGCTTCCTGTTCCAGCCGGACGCCGGCCCGGTAGGTGAGCGGCAGCGAGAAACTGCGTTCTGGTCCCGGTACGTCCAGAATTGGAATGTTATAGGTCAAATCGCCAGTGGTCAGATTCACCATGTCGCTGGAGCCCGGAGACTCATAACTGGTGAATTCCGGCTGCCCGGGCCCCATGGACGCCCAGGAGACGGCTGGTGCCATGACGTTGCCGAGGGTTTCGAGAAGCAGAAAACAAGCGACAACTCGAACGAGGCGGCGATTACGAAACAACATGATAAGATGGGTAGAAAGTTATCAGATCAGAGAAAGGCTAAAATTGGAGAGCAGGCAATCTGTTCAAATCGGCAGCTTTGAAGAGGAAGCGCATAGTGCCGAGCTGAAAATGCGTGTCGTGATAAGTGAGCGTGAAGCCGCGTGTCAAGTCCAACCGATGGGTGTCGAATACCAGTAGGACGGTGGAGCGGCCCGTAACCCCATATTGCCGCGGGTAGAGAGCCATTAATGCGCTGACCGAATCTGCTTGAGGAGTCAGAGTAGAGAGATACACATCCTGTGCAATGCCGGAACTAAGGTATGTGAGAGCTCTGGTAAACGTATTGTTGTCAGTGACGAATTGGTTTTCGATTTCTGTGCCGTCCTGGGTCAGCGAAAGCGATAAATAGCTTTTGCCTGCATAATTGTGGCGCAGCGAATCCACCGCTTTCGGTGTGGCTCTACTTCCGGCTAGTTCTTGTGCTACCAGCAAGTCAAGTGAACGGTATGAGCAAGTGACCGTTGCGGCTCCCGCATCTTGGGTTTGTGTTAGGCCATTGGTATTGTCTTTGAGATAATCCTGGTATTGCTCCTCTTTAAGTGGCCGAGAGCAACTTGCTAACAGCAGGTTAATGGCCAGCCATACACGAGGTGGTAGTGCATTCATGGACGATTGGGATGTTCTTGGTCGTATTTATTATTCAGGCCGTTTAAGACGTCCTCGGTAATGTCTTTGCCTTCTGCTGCATAAACAATGTTACCGTTTTCTGTGGCTCCCAGGATAAAGTCGTACCCTTTATTCTTTCCGTACTGTTTGATGTATAAATTAATTTCAGCCAAGATTTCTTGGTTTATCCGGGCCTCCTCAACCTGTATTTTCTGTTCAATAGCTTGACGGTATTGCAGAAACTCTTGCCTCTTTGCTTTTGCCTGATTATCAGGCAGAGATGTCATCTCGTCAGTTAGGGAATCAAGGTTAGATTGCCAAACCTCCCTTTTGTTAAGCATGACTTGCTGCCTTAAACGAGCACCATTGTAACCTGCAAATAAATAGTTTGGCCTTATATAGGAACTCAACTGACTTTTACAAGCGCTAGTTAAACTCAACACACATACGATGACCAAAAGCGATTTTTTATTATACATGTGTAAATCAAATGTTATCGAATGACAAGAGAATCAACCTTTGTACTGTGTTTGAAGATTAGGAATTTGATGGGCAGGCTTACTTGTTTGCTATAATTTTGAAAAATAAGGCCATTGTTGCCACTAGAAGTTATTGTTTCACCTGTTTCAGCCTCTTTAATTGACCAAGACCCATTTAAATCATCAAAATTTGATTTGTCCGAGCACTTTATAACTAAGTGGTTGGGGTATATATCCTTACTTATTTCGAGTGCTGTTTGGCATTTTGGTCCACACCGCCAATCTCTCTCATAAAACACTTCCTTAATATAAAAACTGGTTGATTTGTCGACGTGAAACACGCTTTTACTGGGTGTCTTCTGAGCAATTAGGACACCTAACTCTTTTGATTGCTGAAGTGATATACTTATGCCTCCTTTGCCATATAAATTGTCCGGCATATTGTAAATAATTACAATAATTAAAAGTAATGAGATTGCGATGATGGTTACATACCTAGCCATGATAATAAAATAGTAGATGTGCCTAGTAAGGCAGCTTCCTGAATTTAGGCAGCATTGCCCCAACGCCTTTCAATTCACTAGCTCTTTTAGCCATTATGGCTGCCCTGAAACCAGTCTGAATTGCACCGGATATATTTTGCGCTGGGTATTTCGCCCTAAGAGCCTTATTAGCTGTAGAATTAGTAAATCCTGAGAAACCATTATATTTAGTGGTAGTTAAAATAGTGGTTAGTTGTTCAAACCTACGATTGGGTGCAAATTCAAGATCTAAACCAAATTGCAACTTAGGGTCCGCAGCGGAGAGTGCATCTTCAACTGTTGTTGCGCAACTAGCACCGATGACACTGTACTTGGTGTTGATTTGCGCTCTCGCAGCAACGCGCATGCGATTATCCTGTACAATTGATGTTTTGATGCGTATAGCCCTGTCATACACTGTTTTCTTCTGTGCTATCGTTTTTGTAAAAAAGTCGTCCAATGAATTATAGTGGACTCCTATGTCATCATGACTTCCAACGCCATAAGCAGTAAAGTTTTGCTCGGTGCCATTTTTGGAAAATAGGTCCCAGCCATCCTTATCATTTCCTATAAGGAGGGCTGCATGTCCCAAGCCTGATGCGCCTCCAGTTTGGTTTAGCACAATAACATCCCGGCCATCAGGATCAACGTACTTAATTGGATTATTGCCAATGCCTATATAAGGAGAGATGAATTGTCCCTCTGGGTCTGGGGCCATCCATCGACCTATCCTCGAGTTGTACATTCTAGCCTCAAAACTATTCCATCCTGTTTCTTCGTCGTTCTCGGCGTACTTTCCCTCAAAACCATAGCGATACCGCTTATCGCCAATCAGGTAGTTCAAGCCCACCAAAGGTGAGCCATATGAGTATTGGTGCTGCTCCTGCACAATAGTACTGGATGTATGCTTCACTTCTACATGGTCAAAGTAGGCTACATATGACGAGGCATTTAGCACGGATAATTCTAACGTACCTACATCGGGGGCGCGGAAACCCAGCTGCAGATTCTCCCACGCCAACGCACCAGCGCTTATGTACTTAGTGTTTTCCAACTTGAGTACGTTGTTTTGATCGTAATAGCGGAAGCGAATCAGTACATTGGGAATCGTATTTGTAGCACTGGACCGAGCCAGAGTCTTGCTTTTTCCGCCGAAGCCGCTCAGGCCAATGCCGATGGCCAAGCGGTTAAGCTGGATGGGCTGGGAGCGTTGTCCATCCGCACCCATCACGGCACTAGGCGCTGCCGTTAAGGAACCCAGCATAAGTAAGGGCACTACCCGCAGCGAGGAAGAGGTGTTTCCCCCAGTAGCCGCTAATATCATATCTTGCCACAGCGCTTGGGCCGAGAAAGTTACGGTGTCGCCCTTTTCCACCTGTAGCACTTTCTTGGGTCCCTCGCCTGCTTCCCATAGGGCAGCCACGTGGCTGCCATCGTAGGCCCGGCCGTCCGCAAACCGGGTGGCGGGCAGGTTTTGAAAGTGCTGCTCTTCTGTCGTCGCCTGGTCCGGCTCCATCGTGGCTAAGTAGGTGGTGGTGGTGGGCCGGTGGAAGATGACGCGGGCGTTGCCGAGCTGGTCGTTTAGCTCATAGCGGGCGTCGAGCGTCTCGTCGTCGAGGCGGGTAAGGGTACCAAGCCGGCCCGCTCCGTAGAGGGGTACTTCGCTGCGCTGCAAGGCCTGTCCGAAGGGCTGCTCGTAGGTGCTCAGCACGTTGCCCTGCACATCGGTGACGTAGTGCGTGGTGTTCGTGGCGACGCCCTGCGCATTGTACACGATTTTGCGACTGCGGAAGCCCCGGTCGTCGTAGGCATAGGCGGCTACGGGTCCGGTGAAGTTGGCGTTGCGGAACACGCCGGTGACTTTGCCGCTCACGTCGTACTGCAAGTACTTGTCCCCCTTGCCGGCCTCCGACTCCCGGATCATCTGGCCATTGACGTCGTAGTCGTAGCTGAGTACGGCGGCGCCGGCCGGGTTGTGCACTGCCTGTAGCTTATTGGTGTTGGCCGTATAGCGGTAAGCAAAGTCGTCCGTCGCGGTGCCCGCGCCGTCGCGCCGGCGCAGGCTCTGGATATTGCCGTGGGTGTCGTAGCTCAGGTTGCCCTCCTCGTAGGGTCGGGCCACGCTGGAGCTAAAATAATTTCCGCCGTAAAATTGTCCGTAGGTAGACTCCAGCAACTGCCCTTTGGGGTCATAGCGGTGAGCATAGGCGTGCACGGTCGGCGCAGCGGGTGTCGACCACGCGCTGGCCCGCACCGTGCCGTCGTAACGGATTTCGCTTTGATTGGGCTGGATGTAAGGATTTGAGGCCGTAAGCTGGCGGCTGGCGAAATCGCCATCGAAGTAGTCCAGCCGCAATCCAAACAAGTCTTTTAGGGTCCCGTTAGCATTCGGGCCGTCACGGCCCGGGTCAAGTTCCCGCTGGGCGTTGTTGATGCCTTTGAGCCAGCCCTGCACCGTGTAGGTGTAGTCAATGCCTTGCAGGCGGTCCGCAATTTCCACCCGCTTCAGCGGGCCGTGCAGGTAGTAGAAGTACCGGGCCTGCAGGGTGCGGTTGGCGCTCTGCCCGTCAACGCTGGTGTGCACCGTGTGCAGGCGCTGGTCGGCATCGTAGGCGTAGTGGTGAAAAAAGGCATCTGGTTGGTTCTTCTGGTAAGCCATTTCCAGCACGTTGCCGGCAAAGTCATAGGCGTAGTCCACCGTTTTTACGCCCACGCCGGGCAGGTTCTGCACCAGCCACGTCACTCGGCCCAGCTCGTCGTAGCTGTACCATGTGGTGTTGGTGCCGTTGCTGGTTTTGGCCACGGCCCCGAGCACAAACTCCTGGGCGCGGCCGTTAAGCTGGGCATCGGTCGTGGGCAGGTCGTACCACACCTGATTGCGCTGGGCGCAGCGGGCCGCATCCAGGCCGTTGGCGGGCAGACGCTCTTCCAGCAGGGCCAGCACGCTGTTGCTGGGTGCCCCTACCAAGCGCGGGGCCAGGTAGTCGAGGTTGATGGAGCCGTTGTCGGTGGCGTCGTACTGGTAGGTAATCGTATTGGCGCCGGCAGGCAAGGAAAGCGTTAGGGTATGGGTGGCCCAAGCCGTCCACGAATTCGTCGCGGGGAAGCTGGCCTGCTGCACCTTCCGGCCGTTAAGGTACACGCTCATCGTGCGCGTGCTGTTCGCTATTCCAGCGGAATAGCGCAGGTCGAGCGAATAAGTGCCGGCCTGCGGGGCCGTAACGGCGAACTCCACGTAGCGGCCTTGGACGTTCACGTCGCCAATCACGCCGCTTCCACTGGCACCAGCTTGTCCAGTATAATACCGGGCGGTGTGCTTCGCCTGCTCTGCTTCGTAAACAGGCGGCAAAACCTGCACGTAGTCCAAGTTGATGTAGCCGTTGTCACCAGCGCCGTAGAGCAGTTTCACTGTATTGAGCCCCGCCCGCAGGGGAACCGCCACCAGCTTCGTGGCCCAGGTACTCCACGCGTACGTAGGTGAAAAGGCGAGTTGCTCTGTGGAACCAGCCCCCTCATTCAGCACCAGGCTCATCGTGCGCTGGTCCCAGGTGCCGGCCGCGTAACGGAGGCCGAGGACGTAAGTGCCCGCCGCTGGCACGCGCACGCTGACCGTCACGTACCGGCCCGGTTCCGTGAGGTACTCCACGTAGCCGCTGCCGCTGTACCCACTGGCCCCGGTTCCTACGGGCGCGTTGGTTTGCCCCGCTTCGGCTTCAAATACGGTGCTTTGCGCGTCCTGTGCCTCAAAGATGTGACCCTGCTCGCGGTTGGGGTCCATAGTGTACTCGCCCGACTCGGCCACCCGGCCCACCTCGTCGTAGTGAGAATACGAGAAGCGGCCCTGCTGGCGCTGCAGGGCGCTCTGTGAAAAGCGGATCCGGCCGTCTTTGGCGTAGGCATACTCCGTGCGGCCTTCGTCAATGCTTTCGGTTGCGAGCAGGGTGCCAGTTCCGCTGTAAGTGTTGCGCGTGACGTAGGTCAACTCCCCGGTCGTGGTGGCCGCCGTGGGCGGATGCACCGTGTTCCAGACCCGAACTTCGTCGATGGCGCCCTGGAAAGGCATCCCCCGGTAGAACCGTTCGCCAATCCAGCACTCTCCTCCCTGGTAGCTGATGGGGCCTACTCCGTTGTACGGCGTCCCTACCTGCGTGCCGTTGAGATAGGCCGTCACCACGCCGTTGTTGTAGGTAAGGGCAATGTGGGACCACTGGTTCAGCGGCGCGCTCATGCCCGTGTTCACCCAGCTCCATCCCGGTACGGTATTGCGGAACGCCCACTGAATGGACCCATCGGAAAAGCGGGCGACTTCGTACTCGTCTTCTTTGTTGAGAATAATGCCGTTCTGGTTGCTCGTGGGATAAATCCAGGCCTCCAGACTCAGCGTAGAGGTCATGCGCAGCGCCGGTTGGTCGCCGAGGCGCATGTAATCGTCCTGCCCGTCAAAGACCAACCAGCTGCCCCCGGCCGGCGACGGGGGAATGCCGCCGGGCGAGGTCACCGTTCCCCAGGCGGGCTGGTTAATCAAGGCACCGGTCAACGCGTTGCCGGACTGGTCGCTGGTCGTCAAGCCGGTGGCCTCATTGAAAGCCCACCGGCCCGATAAGCCCGCGTGCGACGCACCGGTCAGGTCGCGGGCCGCGGCCACGCCCTTCGGGGCGATTGTGGCCACGATTCGGCCCCCGTCGTCGTAATAGGAGTAGCTGAACTCACCGTAGCGGGCTAAATAGCTCAACGATTGATTATCCGTGGTCGAAACCACCCGGTAAAACCCTGGGGCCAGCGTAATGGCAGGCCACGGGGCCGCGTACGTAACCGCAGCCTCGGTAAGCAGGTTGACCACCCGGATGCTGCCGCTGCCGCCAACGGTCAAGGTGACGGGTCCCGCCGCCGGAACGTGCAGGTCCTGGTACGGCGGCAACCCTGTCGCGTTGGCCGGGTCTGCGTGGATGGCCGCGGTCAGGGTCAGGCCCGGGTACTGGGACCCGCTTAAGCAAGTAGCAAGGGGCTTGCCGTCGGCATCGGTGAAACTAAGACTCTCCACGCCGTTGGCGTTGACGCTGACGGCCTTTTCGCCTTTCAGACGCAGTGTGCCCGCCGCCAGCGCACCCGGCACGAATTGCGGGCGCAAACTCAGGTAGTGGTCCAATTCGTTTAGCAGGGGGAATTCCCGGGTCTTCCCTTCCCGGCCCAACCCCATGCGAAACGCATCGCCGGGGCCGGTGGCCCGCTTCGTGCCGCCTAGTGGCCCGGTGTACTCTTCCACGAGGCTGAAGGGGTAGCTGGTGGTAGCAGTCAGGGGCTCGAGGCTGTTTTGCGCGCTGTAATAGTACCCCACCGACCCCGGCGTGGCCGGTTGGTCGGCAGAAGCGGGACTGTTGGCGTTGCTGCCCTCGAAGTGCATTGCTTGGTAGTTCGTCCCGCCGTTAGTTAAAAAGCTGTCCTTATAGTTGAACTCTGTGTTGTTGGTAGGAGCCGCCAGCGTGGAAAGCACTGGCTTTCCCCCAGAGCTATACACCGTCTGTTTGGCCAGGACGTGGCCCGTGGTTAGGCTTTTAACCTGCGTTTGCGTACCGCGTCCTAACGCGTCGGCGAAGCTTTTACTCTCCCCAGCAACGTTGCCGTTCCCGTCATAAGAGCGGGAATAGCTCCAATTGCGGTCCAAATCCTCGGCTGGGTTAGTTGGGGGAGTGTAAGCGACTGCCGTGCTTCTCGTAAGTTGCGCCACTTCGCTGGCTGGCAGGGCCCGGTCGTACACGCGAAAATCATCGTAATACCCGGCGGCGGCCAGATTGGAGTGCGTAGTCGACCCGATGGCGAGATTTTGCCATGGGGACGGCATGGTCATGCCCGAGCTACGATACGCGATTCGGGTACCGTTTTTGTAAAGCGCCGCCTCTCCCCGGTTAAAAGTGAACACGAAGTGCTGCCATGCCCCGGCCTGAAAAGCATTGTCCGCAGATTCTAAACGAGTATTGTAGTCCGTGCCCGTGTAGATGCGGCCCGACGAGGAAGCATGGAAGAGAAACCCTTGCCACACGTCGCCTGCATTCAGGCTAGCGCCAACGGTCTGGGTCCAGTTTCCAATGGTGCCGGCATCGGCGTAGACCCACCACCCGATCGAAAAAGCAGCCGGCTGCCACGCCAGTGGAATCTGAAGCGCGGCACCGTTGTTTAGACGGACGGACCCACCAATTTTTCCCCAGGGGTGCCAATTACCTCCGTTAACGAGTACTGCGGACTTGCCGGCCCCCGAAGCGTCAAGGGCGCGGTTTCCAGCTTGTTCGTCGAGTTGCAGCCACGTGACCAAGCCGCCGCTAAGCGAGCCTGGCCCAGGCGTCTGCCCAAAGGAGTAGACTGAGAATAAAAGGACAAGGAGCGCTGTTGCGCTTAAGCGTAGCGTTTGCTTCATGCAGACGTGGGTAGAACGTGAGCAACAAATAGACCAGTAGGAAGCGGTTATTTAAAACCACTTTTGAAACGAAACCACGGTGAGCAGCGGAAGGAGCTATCACCAAGTAAAACAAAATGGCCTTACCATTCAGAATACAGCAAATGTATAACAGTGTATGCGCTTGACAATATAAAATTTAAGAATTATTTACACACTTATATTTTATAATTTAATCTTTGTTTTGCAATAATTATTTGCTAGTGGCTGGTTTGTTTATAATAATTAAAGGGCATAAGCACCAAAGTGTAAATTAGCGAACTTAGGGGATATGAAAGAAGCAGAAGATGAGGGTTTTTTGCAGGCACCGGATTTTCGGGTAGAAGGGCGTTGCCTCCACGAACTGGGTGCTATCATCTGGCTGGTGCTGTGCGATTATTAGCGAATTGCGAGCCGTTTAAATACATCTATGATTATGCCTGTAACAAGCAGACCGTGCTAGTGTAGTTTCTGCGCTTGTCCGCTGGAATTCTCTCTCCTTATATCCTGCAACGGGGCTTTAGCCGCGTGGACTCCTTCGAACTCAAAGCCAGCCGCACCCGCTGGGGACAGGACTTCTTACAAGTCGTAGCCGGGTAGCAACGTTCACGGCACCTGCCGGCCCGGCCAGTGTCAGGTCAGCGTCCAACTCCTCAGCGTCTAGGCCTCCGAACAGCGCCTGTGCCTGGTCCAGACCCAGGTGGCGGCTAAACTCAACAAAGTGATGGCCCTGCCACAGGTGTTGGACCTAGTGGATGTGGCCGGCAGCGTGGTCAGCCTCGACGCCAAGGGGCACCAACGCGCCATCACTTCCGGCGAACACGTTGGCAGCGTTGGTTCACTTGGCCGAGCACACCAGCCGCTACGTAGGCTGGCAATACCATAGGAAGGTAAAGCAAAGAAGCCCAACCATTACTGGGTTGGGCTTCTTTGCTTTTGCGATAGGTGGCAGACCTACTGCCCAATCACATACACCGGCACTGCCTGAGCATTGACGCCCCGGCCGGTTTCCTTCTTAACCTCTTTCCCGTCGAGCAGGATAGCGCAGGTAATTTCTGATGCCGCCGTGCCCCCACTGAGGCTGGCCAGAATGGTTAGGTTATCCCCCTGCTTCATGGTGCGCTTAAAGCGGTAGGTGGCCGGCAGCGGCGTAGCGCCCAACGTGGTAGTGCCGCCGCTTTCGTTGGTGTAGCTGATATAGTTCGATTCTACCGCGTTGGCGGTAACCTTGTACTCTACCTGATACTCTTTTTGTCTCGTCCGGCCAGAGCTTTACACCAAGTTCCCGGTAAATGACCCTTGATGACTTTCCTCCCCGGCAAACCAAACAAGCCCATTATCCTATTGCGTTTCGGTTGGAAGCCGTGCGCCGCGTTGAGGCCGGCGAGGTGCAGCGCGTGGTGGCCGCGGCGATGGGCATCGCTCCCATTACGTTAATTGAGTGGTTGCGCCGCCACGGCACGGCCGCTTACGCCATGCTCAAGCGAAAAGTGTACACGCCTGCCCAAAAACACGCCATCGTGCGCGAACTGCGCACGGGCCTGCTCACCGAGGCCGACGCCTTGCTCAAGTACGGGCTGCGCGAGAAGCAGACCCTGCGCTTGTGGGTGGCCGCGCAAGTCGCTGCCGAGGCGGTGGCCGCTGCGCCCGCCCCTGACCCGCCCGCCGAGGCGGCGGGTAGCGCCGAGCTGGCCGCGCAGCTGCGGCAGGCACAGTGGCAGATTGAAGCGCTGCACACGCTCATCGACCAGGCCGAGGCGGCTTATAAAATCGACATTCGAAAAAAGGGTGGTGCCAAGCCGTCGAAATAATGCGCCGGAAGTACCCGCACGTCGGTGTGGGCACGCTCTGCGGACTGTTTGGCAAGACCCGAAACGCATTTTACGACCACCAGCGCCGGGCCACGGCCCAGGCGTTGCTCGACGGCCTGGTGCTGGCACTCGTCGCCGACATTCGCGAAGACTTGCCCCGTCTGGGGACGCGCAAGCTGTGTTTTTTGCTGCTGCCGCGCCTGGGCGAGCACGCGCCCCGCGTGGGCCGGGATTACCTCTTTGCCCTGCTGGCCGGCCACGGCCTGCTCATCCGCCGCCGCAAACGGCGGGTGGTGACCACCCAGACCTGCTTGCCGCTGTTTCGGCGGCCCAACCTCATCGAGCACCTGAGCGTGAGCCGGGCCGAGCAGGTCTGGGTCAGCGACATCACCTACGTGCGCTTGCTCAGCGGCTGGAGCTACCTGAGCCTGATTACTGACCTCTACTCCCACAAAATCGTGGGTGCTTGCCTGCACCCCGACCTGTCGGTGCGCGGCACGCTCGCGGCGCTGCACCAAGCCCTGGCCGGCCGCACCCAGCCGCACCGGCCCCTGATTCACCACTCCGACCGGGGCTTGCAGTACGCGGCCCGCGAGTACGTGGGTTTGCTGGAAAGCCACGGCGTGGCCCTGAGCATGACCCAAAACGGCGACCCCTACGAAAATGCCGTGGCCGAGCGGGTCAACGGCATCCTCAAAGACGAGTTTGGCCTGGGCGATACGCTGCCCGGCTTTGCCCAGGCCGACGCCCTGGTCGCGCGAGCGGTGCGGGCCTACAACGAGCTGCGTCCGCACGGCAGCTGCGACTTCCTGACGCCGAACCAAGCCCACGAGCAGGAGGGGCCCTTGGTACGACGCTGGAAAAATTACTATCAGCCGGTGGCCATTCCCGCCCCAACCTGACGCACGGTCCAAGCGGCCAAAAGAAAATGGCGACTTACCTTACCTACCTGTAAAGTTCAATTCGGATTACCATCTCGGCCTGTAAAGCGCAGGCCGGATTATCACCTTCACCTGTATAGCTATTGCCGGACGAGACATTTGGCCCAGTGGGCGTAGCATCGTTGTCTTTCGAGCAGCTGGAGGCCGTAGCAAGGGCCGCGCAGCTCAACAGGAAATAGGCAAACTTTTTCATAGGAACAGGAGGTAGAAACTAGCGGAAGTGATACCGCAGGCCAACGCTAGCCATGCCGGGCCATTGGTCCACCATAGGGTTATTGAAGAGGTAGCCTTTCGTGCCGGTGGCAACCAGCGAGAGCCGATTGCCCAAAAAGAAATCTGCTTCGGCTCCTACTTGCGGGCCATAGGTGAAGCGTTGGGGTTCTTTGGTGCCGGTGGCCAGCTCCCCGCTCCCGTTCTGATTGGTCCACTCATAGCCGGCCCCCGCGCCGAGCAGCAGATGAACGTAAGCGAACTCCCCCAAGCGGAACAGTTGAGGGGAAAGGAACACCCGCCCCTGATAAACTGAGTATTCGCCGCGAGTGGCCAGGTTACCGGTTTCGTAGCCGCCGCTCAGGCGCAGGGCCAGACGGTTGGTGAGCATGGGCGTATAACTCAACTCGTAGTAGTTGCCTTTCTCGGAGCGCCCGACGTGCGCGCCCCAGCTTGAAATGTGTTTAACGTGGCGCTGAGCGGAGGCCGGCAAAATGCCGGCCCCAGCCAGTAACAGCACCACTAAAAGGAGCTTTTTCATAGGTTCTAACGCGGCCGGTTACGGTCCATTTTAATGAGCGCGTTCCGGCTGAGCGTCGAGGCGTACACCGCTTCGGCGGCCTGGTGGGCCGGCCCGGCTTGCGAAGCTTCCATGAACAAGCGGTCGCCTTGTTCGCGGAGCTGCATGGCCTTAATCATGTTGTCGTTGGACGAGTTGAGCGCGGCCATTCGTTCGCCTTCCGTCATGGCGTAACGGCCCGGATTTTTCAAGGTCGCCTGCATTTCCACGCTTTGCGCGATCATTTCGTCGGCAATTTTGTAGTAGTTCACGGCCATTGCCAGCTTGCGCTTGGCCATCATTTCCTCCGCTGCGAACAGGGAAACGGTGGATTCCTGCCGCTTCGCCTGGTACTCGTTGCTGGTCATGTTGCCGTTCGGGTCGGTCGAGCTGGTGCCGAAGCGCGAGAACACGTCGAACATGGTGTTCACGTCCTGCGCGGGGTTGCTGAGTTGCATGGCCTGGCGCAGACGCTGCGCCTTGGCGTACACCGGCATCATTTGGTTGGTTTGGCTCCGGCCGCTCATCGACAGCGCCCGGGCAAACAACTCCTGCGGGTTGGAAAGGCGCAAGTCCTGAATGCTGGCTACCTTCCGCAAGTCGGCCTGAATTTGCTTTTGCAGGTTCAGCCCTTCCGTCGTCAGGTCTTTGACCTGGCTGGTAATGTCTTTCGTGACGCCGGCAATCTGGCGGGCATCCTTCACGACCTGGTAATTTTGCACCGTCGAGGACCACTGTTGCAGGCGCTTGGCGAACTCGCCAATTTGTACGCCCATGTGCAGCGGGTCGTTTACCACCATCTGAGCCGCCGCTTTATCAGCCGGGGCCAGTACCAACGCAGCAGCCAGCAGGGCCGGAAAAAGAGTCTTTTTCATGTTGTTAGAGAGTAAGTGAATCAAAAGAATTAACGACCACTAGCAGATGCCGGCCCCATTTGACCCGCCGCCGCCGTGGTAATCAGGATGGGGTAGCCATCGGGTAGCAACACGTCCCGCAGCTTCGTCCGGGTTTTGGGCCGGGCGAGCACGCCCATTGCGACGCGGCCCCCGACGCCCACCACCGAGTTAGCCGCCGAGGCCGAACGGTCAATAGCGGTGCTTACTTCCTGCGTTGATTGCTGCTGCAAATCCTGCCCGGCCATGCTGGCATCCTTGGCCACCCGCTTTACCGGGTCTATCATAATGCCGGGCATGTAGTTGTAATCGTAGATTTGGGCGGCTACCCGCGTCGGCCCGAGGCGGTTTACTTCCAGCGTCACGTTGTTGGTGCCCACGCTGGCCATCCCGGCGAAAATGGAATTTTTGGGAAAGGTTACGCCCGACACGACGGCATCTTCCTGAAGTCGCAGCATCACCACCGAGCCCGTGCGGACCTTTTGCTCCCCGTTAATCACGCATTTAAAAAACACGTCCGGCACGAGTTCCTGCTGTTGCCCTTGCGCCATCAGGCGCGAGGAGTTGCCCACCTTGACCGTATTAAATCCATCGGGCAGATTGCTCCCCCGACCACCGGCCCGGTTGGCCAGGGCCTGCGCGGCCACGTTGGGGTCGCGGTACCGCTTGCCCGTCATGCGCTCGTAAGCAGCGCGGGTTTCCGGGGGCGACGTACTGAGCATCGAGAGCACATCGGGGTCGGTTTCAAAAGGTGTCCCGTCCGTATCGTTGGCCGGCAGCAGGACATTGCGAACGCGCCGCGCCGCACCGGAGCTGGCGCGACGAGCAGCCGAGCCGGCTACCTGACCCGGCCGACGACGGGGTACGACCAGCGTTTCCGAACGGTAGGAGCCGGTTGTAGCATCCTGAATCGTGGTTTCGATGGTATCCACGTCGGCCGCGGCTAACCGGGCCTCCTCTTGCCGGCGACGGGCGGCAGTCGCCGCTGCCGCCGCCCGCCGCTTCCGGCGCAGGGCCTGCCCCGTGGTATCCACGGCGAACACTTCGGCGATTTCTTCCGTGTTGGGCCGGGCGGGCACATTCTGCGCCTCCTGGTCCTGCCGGCGCTGCTGTTCCATTTGAACCGAAGGCGATGCCGGAGCGGCCTCTACGGCTTTGGGAGCCTTAATTTCCGGCTCAATGTTTTCCGAGGCCGCGGCCACTACTTCCTTGTTCTGCTGCGCGGCTTCCGTCGCCGAGCGCAGCCACAGATACAGGCCGCCGACCACCACGAGCACCAGCACCAGTGCCGCCGCTATCCAGTTTTTGCGGAGCACCTCGATGGGCGTCGCTTTCTTATCGGTCACGTCGGGCCGTTCCGGGCCAAATCGCTCCTGGTCGTCGTTGCCGGGCGTACCCATCGACGGCGCTTGATTGTGGGTGTTTGCAGGTTCCATGAGCGCAGGATTAAATAGTAGAGGCCCGGTTGATAACACGCGAGGGCACCGGCAGCACCAGTACCCGTGCCCCGTTCAGCTCCCGAAGCGTGACCTCCAGGTAGCCCCGGTCGGTCGCCGCGTAGAGCGGGATGGCATAGGTCAGGTAGCCGGTGGTGCGGCCCGTGACACTTTGATTGGCCGACCCACTCGAGGGTGCCAGCGGCCGGCGCGCTTCGTTCTTTTTCTTGGAAAGAAACTTCTTTTGGGCGTTTTCGACTAGCTGAAAATCGGTGAAATCGACGTTGTAATCAATGGCCGAGTGGTTGATGACTTTGAAGCGCAGGTAGGTAAAATCCTTGTCGTTGCGGACGTTGGCCAGGCTAAGCACCAAATCATTATCGACCACGGCCACCGCCTGATGTTCCTCCCGCGTCTTGCGGAGCTTGTTGAGCTTGCCCTCGACCGCGTTTTTCTTTTCCAGCTCCTTATCCAGCGCCAGCTCATTTTCCGGAGCCGAACCAGAGGCCGAGCCGTTGCCGCCCATTGTCATGCCTAGGGCACCATCTTTCTGAAAGTCGTAGAGCTGAAGTACGGGCCGGTCCACGTACACGAGCCGCCCCATCCAATACTTGCTCCCAAAGCGGATAAGCATGGGCGTAGGAGGCGGGGACTTGCGCCGGGCGCGCACAAATACCGCGTTGTTCTCAATCTTGACCAGGTAGTTATTGGCCATGCCCACATCGACCAGCGACACCGGGCCGCTGAACACGAGGTAGGTGGTAGAGCTATCCGATACGGCCACGTCCAGCAGCGTAGGGGAAGCGCGAACCGCCGACGAGGCCGGCCGCTGCATCGCGGCCGTGGGTTGCCGCGACGGGGTAGTTTGGGCCGACGTGGCCGAGGCCAGCAACAGGGGCAGGCTCAAGGCCAGCAGGGTTTTAGTGAACATAGAAGGAGCCATGACGAAAAAGGAATGACAGGGATTAGCGACGGGCAGGAGCTGGAGCAGCCGGGGCTACCGGCCGGGTTGGGGCCAGTAGCGGGGCTTCTTCTTCGGCCGCCGGAGCCGCAGCACCCGCGCCGCGCTGCGCTTCTTGGAGCGCCCGTTGCCGGTCGGCTTCCTGTTCTTTCAGGAGTTGTGTTTCTTCCCGCGTTACTTCCGGGTTGTAGGCGATGTAGTCAAAATTGGTAATCAGCATCCCGTAGGGGTTGGCATCCGAGCGGTTGGTTTCGGACAGGTTGAACTTGGCAGCCAGCGGCAGCGGCTCCTTTTGTTCACCCCCAATGAAAATGCGCTGCTTGATGTACACCCGGCCCGACCAGGGGCGATGATTCATGTCGATGGTCACGCTATCCACCGTTACGACGTTGCGGGCCGCGTACCGCTCATAGTTTTGCAGCACCTGACCACGGGTAAACCCGTCGTAGATGCGCCGGCCCCCGCGACCTTCGATAAGCGGCAGGGCCGCATCCAGGTTGGCCTTGTAGGTGTACTGGTCGTGCCCAAACATGGTGAGCATGAAGTTCCGCACCAGGTTGCGCGCCTCGTAGGCGGTATGCGTTTCGGTCGTGGGCGCGGAGAGCGCGGCCACCGAGCCGGTTTGGCCCACCACGTACACGCGCCGGCCGCTGTTTTCGTAGGCCCGGTACACCAGGAAGCCCGCCGCCAGGGCGACGAGCAGCAGGGCCGCGACGCTCCCCATTGCGAGGTTTCGCATGGTGGAGAAGGAGGTACTTAAGTTTTTGGCAGAGTCCATTTTCTTAACTGGTTAAGGAAAAACTGGTCGATTGAAAGGCCGGGATTTTCTTCCCAACCGCCCCTATTTGGTGAGGGGCAGATACACTTGTTTATTTTGGTAGGGGTACAGGACGAGCCGTTGCGGGTTGTTCTGGTCGAAGTAGGCGTAGAGTGCCCCTTGCACCGTCACGGGCTCCCCAGGCCGAACCGCCACGGTCTTATGTCCCAGGCTCAATTCGGAGATGTAGAAGCCCAAAAGCGAATCTTTGGGCGTCTGAACCCCCATCGACCCCTGCTTGGGCTTGCTGGTGACGTAGCCCGTGGGCTTCCAGCGCAACACCGCCTCAAAGGGGATTTTGTAGCCCGGCGCTACTTTGGGATAGCCGGCCTTTACCCCAATGCGCGCCATCGGCGGGAGCCCAATGGTCATCGGTTGCAGGTTCCGGCCCTTCACTGAAACCAGCTCCAAATACCCTTCTTCGGGCAACAGCAGCGCGACCCCGGCGCGCACATCGACGGCGGACGCCGGCAGCGCGGCCGGCACCACATACGCGGCTTTTTGAGCAGCCAGGCGGGCTTGTTCAGCCGGGCTTTCGGCCACGGCTTCGGCGTGGGCTTCCAGCGCGTCTACCAGGGCAGCACTTGCTTTCTCTTCCTTCGATTGGCAGGAAGTAGTCAGGCCCAGCGCCACAAGGACGAGGGAGCAGGTTGTATGTTTCATAGGAAAGGAATTTGAGTAGGTTAGGCAGTCCAGAGGCCCGAGGCTCGTTGCCGGTAAGAAGGGTTGAGCGCGTCCGACATGGTGATGGAAGGCAGGCCAGCCGAGGCGGAGCTACCGCCCTCCATGCGGTTGTGTACGATGTCGCCCAGGCAATACAGCTGCTGGCCCTGCGCCAGCTCGTCTTCGGCCATCTGAATGGCGAATTCTACGCCGAAGC
>NZ_MDZB01000090.1 GCF_001816145.1 Hymenobacter lapidarius
CCCGGTAAGAGCGGTGAAAGGCGTTGCCAGTGCGCGTCAGTGAGTAATGTGCGGTCTTTTTGCATCTTCAAAGCTACTTTAATTGTTCACGCGTCCTAGTACGGATTCTAGAAGAGCGGGATAATCAGCACGAACGTCATGACCAGCGACAGGTAAAACCACCCCATGAGCTGGCCCCGGTAGCGGCGCGGCATCCGGTTGCTGAGCACCAGCATGGCCGCGATAACCAGCAGCAAGTGCGCCACCACAAACACCATAGTTTTCACCCAGTTGCTGACAATGGTGTTCTCCTCCTGGTACTGGTTGGCCTCGCCCAGCCCCGAGGTGAGGAATTGTAGGCTGAAAAAAGCCACGGTTTCGAAGGCCACAAAAAACAGCAGCCCGGCCACCAAGGCCGATTTCGAAGATTTTTCGCTGATATCTGCCATTTGAGTTAGTGCCGGGGGCGGCCCTGCACCTCCGCCGTGCGCGCCTTGATGTAGAGTTCCTCCACTTTGGTGCGGGCCCAGGGCGTGCGCCGCAAAAAGCTCAGGCTCGACTTGATGCTGGGGTTTTCGGCAAAGCAGTTCATGCGCAGCCGGGCATCGAGCTCGGGCCAGCCGTAAGCGGCCACCAGGTACTCTAGGATTTGGGCGAGCGTCACGCCGTGCAGCTCGCGGATGAGGTGGCCGGATTCGTCGCGGGCGTCGGCAGCACGGAGGAAAGACATAGGAACAGAAGCAGCTAAAAGAAAGGCAAAGTTCGCAAAAACCCGGGCTCGCACGCACGATGCGCCCCGGTCCGGCGTTATTTTTGGGCCACGCCGTCTTATGCCGCCTCCTCCCCGCGCCTCCCGCAAAGCCAAACCCGCCCCCCGCACGCCCCGCCGCCAGTGGCAGCGCGTGCTGCTGGCCGGGCTACTGCTGGGGCTGGTGCTGGGCGCAGCGTACTACCTGCGCCACCGCGTGCAAATAAACCGCTACGCCCGCCGTACCTGGGCTACCTTCACGCAGGGAGGCCTCACGGGCCGCGAAAAAACGCCCTTGCTGACCGGCTACACCGTGCACGGCATCGACGTGTCGGCGTATCAGGGCCGCATCGACTGGCCCGAAGTGGCCCGCCACAACGTGCGCTTTGCCTTCATCAAAGCCAGCGAAGGCGCTACGCTGCGCGATGCCCGCTTTGCCCGCAACTGGCGCGAGGCCCGCAAGGCCGGCGTGCTCTGCGGGGCCTACCACTACTTCCATCCCAAGCGAAGCGGCAAGGCGCAAGCCGACTTGTTTGCCCGCACCGTGCCCCTCAAACCCGGCGATTTGCCGCCCGTGCTCGACGTGGAAGCCTCCAATTTCCACGACGTGGCCGTGATGCGCCGGGAAGTGGCCCGCTGGCTGCGCCTCGTCGAGGCGCATTACGGCGTGCGTCCCATTCTGTATTCCAACCACAGCTTCTACCAGCGCCACCTGGCCGGGCACTTCGACGACTACCCGCTCTGGCTGGCCCACTACGAAGTGGCGCGCCCCGCCATGGCCCCCACCAAGTGGATAATCTGGCAGCACTCCGACGAAGCTTACGTACCAGGCATTCGCGGCGTGGTCGATTTCAACGTTTTCCAGGGCAATTTCAAGGCCTTGCAGGCCCTGCGCGTGCCTGCCGCCGTGGCGCCACCCGCCAAGGCCGCTCGGCGCTAACCCAACTGCCGCTGAGCACGTTGTGGCGAAACTGCATTCTGATTCCTCCCGGCAAGCAGCGGCGGCTGGGAGTTCGAACCCGACTAGGCTGGGAGTTTTCTACTATTTTTGGTAAGATGCAGCACTTCGTGAATACCCGTTTTTTGCAGATGTACCGGTGGGACTTCCGCCTGCTGCCCCTGCTGGTGCTGGGCGTTCTGGCTTCGTGCGGTGGCACCCGTAGCGTTACCAAAAGCCCCACGGCCCTACGCGGTGCCTACACCCAAAAGGGGCTGGGCTCGTACTACGCCAATAAATTTGCCGGCCGGGCCACTGCCAGCGGCTCCATCTACCGGCCCGGCGAAATGACGGCCGCCCACCTCACGCTGCCCTTCGGCACCCTCATTCGCGTTACCAACACCCGCAACGGGCGCTTCGTGGACGTGACCGTAACTGACCGCGGCCCACACACCAAAGGCTACATCGTGGACGTGTCGCGCCGCGCTGCCGTGCAGCTCGACATCATCGAGGCTGGGGTGGTGCCGGTGGTGGTCACGGTGCTCAAACCGGCCGGCAGCTCCCGCTAGGTCCGTTGCTGGCTTTATCAACTTCCCCCTTATGAACATCCGCAAGAAAGTACGCTGGTCGCTCCCGCCCGGCACCAACCGCTACGCCGCCCTCGACCTGTGGGTGGCCGCCGCCGAAGACGAAGGCTGGTCGGAAGCGGAAATTCAGTACGTCCTCGACGAAGTGGTCGAAGCCGAGGACAACGCCAAGGGCCTGGAAGTGCTGGACTGGTACACGTACAAATAGCTTTCGTTCGCTCATCGCAGCTTGTAAAGCACTGCGCTGGTCAGATTGCCTGGGACGGTCCGACCGGGCCCAAGCGACTACCGGTTTACTGGTGCTTGCCTACTTACAAAACGCTAGTTCGGCAGTGCCACCGGGCGCACTGCTTGGCGCAGCCAGGTGCCCGCCAGCGCAGCCACTCCGCCCACCAAACCCGCCAGCACGCCCGTCACCAGCAGCAAGGCCACGGCCGAGCCGCCCAGTGGCAGCAGCTGGGCCACGCGCCCCGCCAGCAGGTTGTCGTTTTGGTGCGAAAGCCAGGCGGCGGGAATCAGCCAACTCAGGCCAGCGCCGCCAAACCCCGCCCCAAAGGCCGCCCAGGCCGACGGTGCCAGGCTGAACCCGATGGCAAACGCCACCACAGCCATGCTCCACCAGGGCAGGTCGAGCTGAACGGCCGAGGAGAGCACGAGTATGAGCAGCAGGAGCAGCCAGGGATTACGCCAATTCATGTGGGCAAAGTAAGGTGAACGGCGCGATTACGCAGCGGCCAGTACGTCGGCGTCGTTGTTAGCCGGCGAATTCACGCGCTTGCTGACGACGTACTCCCGCATGGCAGCCGCATCGTAGGCCACGAGCAGCTGCTGGTGCGCGGCCGGGCCCAGGCCATCGTCGAGCCAAGCTTGCTCGGCGCTGCGGGTGGGCAGAATGACGGGCATGCGGTTGTGAATACTGGTCATCAGCGCGTTGGGTTCGGTAGTGATGATGGTGAAGGTGGGGTGCCGTTCGCCGGTGCCGCGGTCCAGCCACTCGTCCCAGAGGCCGGCGAAGGCAAAGGGCTGTTCGTTACGCAGCAGAATGCGGTGCGGCACCTTGCCCGCGGGCGTGGCCTGCCATTCGTAGAAACTATCGGCCAGCACCAAGCAGCGCCGCCGCCCCAGCAGCTGCCGAAACGAGGGCTTCTCGGCCAGCGTCTCGGCGCGGGCGTTGATGGGCTTGGGGCCGACGGCAGCGTCTTTGCTCCAGCTGGGCACAAGGCCCCAGCTCAGCAGCTGAATCTGGCCGGGCGCAGCGTTGGTGATGACGGGCAGGCGCTGGGAGGGCGCGGCGTTGTAGTTGGTGGGCGCCGGCTCCGCGAAGCGGGCGTCGAAACGCTGCTCCACGGCGAGCGCGGGCGCGATGAAGGTGTAACGACCACACATAAAACTGTCATGCTGAGCGCAGCGAAACATCTTTTCGCGTTCGCTGGCGATGAGAGATAATTGCTACTCCTCAACGATTTCAGACGCAAAAAGATGCTTCGCTGCGCTCAGCATGACAAGCGTTTACCGATACAGCAGCTCGTAGTATTCCTTGGCCATGCGGCCCGACTCAAACTCGGGCTCTACGTCCTTCATGGCGGTTTTCACCACTTTCAGAAACTGCTTGGGCTGGTCGTAGTACATCGGCACCACGGTGTTTTCGAGCACGTCGAGCAGCACGGTGGCCTCCTGGTCATCCTTCACCTGCTCGGGCAAATGCTCGTCGGAATGCGGGATGAGGAAGCCGTTCTCGCCGTCGCGGCAGAACTCGGGAATCCAACCGTCGGCGATGCTCAGGTTGACGCTGGCGTTCATGGCGGCGGTCATGCCGCTGGTGCCGCTGGCTTCGCGCGGGAAGCGAGGCGTGTTCAACCAGATATCGGAGCCCTTTTTCAGGGCAGCCGAGAGGCCCAGCTCGTAGCCGGTGAGCACGGCGCAGTTTTCCAGGTGGGCCGTGCGCTTGATGATTTCATTGAACAGGTCCACCGCGCCAAAGTCCTTGGGATAGGGCTTGCCGGCCCAAATAATTTGGATGGGCCGCTCAGCGTTGGTGGCCAGCGCCACAAAGCGGTCGAAGTGACGCAGGATGAGGTCGGCGCGCTTGTAGCCAGCAAAGCGACGGGCCCACACCACGGTCAGCACTTCGGGGTCGAAGAGGTTGCCAGTCTGGTCGGCTACTATTTTGAACAGGTCCTGCTTCAGCTCGCGCTTGCGGGCCAGCAAGGCCGCATCGTCCTTGGCCTTGTGGGCGGCGGCCAGCTGCGGGTCGCGCCAGTAGGCGCCGTTCTGGCTGTTGGTGATGGGAATGATGGGGCAAATGCCTTCGTAGTGGCCCCACATGTCGAGGCTCACGAGGCCGTGCACCTTGCTCACGGCGTTGGCCTTGCGGGCAAAGCGCAGGGCGGTGAGCGTGTAGTTGAGCGCGTCGTTTTCGATGCGGGCCACGCGGCGCACTTCCTCCTCGGGCACTTCGCCGAAGAAGCTCATGTCGGTGAGCAGTTGCATGGGGCGCTCCTCGTTGCCGGCCAGCTCAGGAGTGTGCGTGGTGAACACCAACCGCTTTTGCACCTCGGCCAGGTCGCGGCCGTGCTTTTCGTAGAGGTAAAACGCCAGCGGCAGGCCGTGGCCTTCGTTGAGGTGGTACACGTCGGTTTTGCGGCCCAGCAGGTCGAGCAGGCGCCCACCGCCCACGCCCAGCAGGATGCTTTGGGCTACGCGGGCGGCGGCGTCCGGGTCGTAGAGGTGGTGCGAGATGGTGCGCGAGAGGTGGTCGTTTTCTGCGATGTCCGTGGTCAGGAAGAACATGGGCACGGTGTCGAACACCTCCGGCGCCAGGTACAAGGCTTTCACGAACACGTCGGCGCCGTGAATAGTAATGGGAAACACCAGGCCGGTGTCTTCCAAAAACGAGTAGTGCTTGTGACGGAACTCAGCCCGCATGGTCTGGTTGGCATTGCGGCCCTGGTCATAGTAGCCGAAGCTCCACAGGATGCTGATGCCGACCAGGTTCTGCTTGAGCTCGTAGGCGGAGCGCATGTGCGAGCCGGCCAGGAAGCCCAGGCCGCCGGAGTACGTTTTCAGGGCTTGGTCGATGCCAAACTCCATGGAGAAGTACGCGGCCGCGGTTTTGTATTTGGCGGCGGGCGCGTAAGGTTTAAAGGTAAAGGCCATGAAAAGTTGTTGAACAGGCAACGGCCTGCGCTGAAGGGAAATTGCTGAGTAAGAACACCCAAGCCGAAGCGTCAGGCCCCAGCCGGTTGGGGCTGCAAGGTCCGCAACATTCCACTGAAAAAGCAATATCCTTCCGCGTTACCAGCACCTGGAGGCTTCACCGCAAAGGTTTGCGGTGAAGCCAACCATCTGACAATCAATAGCTATTTTTTATTTAACTGTTTGCCAGTCGGGCCTGTGCATCTGGCTACACCTCCTCGATGCCTTTGAGTTGCTGCAGCTTGCGCAGCGTTTGCTGCGAGGCCTGGTGCTGGCGCTCCACGGCTTGGCGGGCGGCGCCGGTCAGGCTGGCATCCGCCAGGGCTTCCCCATAGGCTTTGATGGCCCACTCTTCGCCGTAAATGTTGGAGTCGAGGATGCTTTTCTCGTCGCGGCCGGTCACCACGGCTTTAGCGTCCATAAAGCCCCGGTAAAACTTGCCCTTGAGGGTGGTGCTGCTCTCGGCGTCGCCACCGGCGGCGCGGGCAAAGCCGTTGATTTCGTTCGCAAACTGCTCGCTCTGCTGCACCAGCTGCTGGTAGTAAGCCTGGTTTTGCGGGTCTTTGGTTTCGTGAGCGGCGGTTTTATAGCCCTCGATTCGGTCGTTCACGAATAGGGCCAGCTCGTTGAGCGTGTCGGCCAGTTTGGACGTATCAGCCATGGATAACGGATGTGGGTTTAGTGAAATAATGCGCACGCGGCACCAAGCCACCGTAGCCCGGCACGCTCCGCCAAACGGTAACGGAAGCCGGGGAACCCAAGTTGACGTTGAACACCGTTTTGTTGGATAAGTGCTATTGCACCAGACACCTAACTGCTCTCGTGAGCCCGTGTTGCTGTTCACCTACGCCAGGGGAGGCGCCTGTGACAGGGACCGCAGCTTTTCCTCGAGCTCTTGCGCCGCCTGAGCGCAGGCCGTTTCTATCTTCAAAAACAAAGACAAAAGGGCCGCCATGGTTTCCTGGCTGGCACCGTCGCCAACGGAAGTCAGGTTCACCACCATCTCCTGAATGGATTTGGTGGCGTCCTCCAATTCCGGATCCATGCCCATGGTGGCGAAGGTGGGAATGATAGAATGCGTGGCGCGCTTGAGGGCAATCCAGTCTTTTTCGGCAATGGCCTTTTTCATGGTTTGCACCAGCTGCGGAATTTCCTGCAGGTAGAGGCCTATCATCTCGGCCATGCGGGCGTCGCTTTTGGTTATTCGTTTCAGGTAGTCGAAGTTGACGCAGGTTGGGGGCGGGGTTGGCAGCGCGGCCGGGCGCGGCGCAGCGGTCTGGTCGAAGTCGGACTGCTTGAGGTACTTAATTATTTTGCTGTAGAGCAGCTTGTCGTCGATGGGCTTCGAGATGTAGTCGTTCATGCCCACGGCCTTGCATTTCTCCACGTCCACCGTCGTCACGTCGGCCGTCAGGGCAATAATGGGCACGGTGAGGCGCAGCTCGTTGCGGATGTATTCGGTGGCCTCAAACCCGTTCATGACCGGCATCTGCAGGTCCATGAGCACGATGTCGTAGCGGGTGGCGCGCAGCTTTTCGAGGGCTATTTTTCCGTTGCCGGCCACGTCCATCGCAAAGCCGAAGTCTTCGAGCAGCGTCTTCATCAACAGCTGGTTGAGGGCAATATCTTCTACCACCAGAATTTTGACGTCTTTAAAGCCCGTTTCCAGCTCGATGAGGAGGCCCGATTCGGCGTCGGCCTTCTCGGTGGTTTTGCCGAAGCTCAGGATGAAGCTGAACGTGGAGCCCACGCCCACCCGGCTTTTCACGCTGATGGTGCCGCCCTGGGGCTCCACCAGGTTTTTCACGATGGCCAGGCCCAGCCCCGTGCCGCCGTACAGGCGGTTGGTGCCGCTGGTGGCCTGCTGAAAATCGTCGAACACAGTGCCCAGCTTGGCTTCCTCGATGCCGATGCCGGTGTCGGTCACGGCAAATTCCAGGATGACTTTCTCCTTGTCCTGCACCAGCATGCGCACGCCCACCGTGATGGTGCCTTCGCTGGTAAACTTCACAGCGTTGCTCACCAGGTTGAGAATGACCTGGTGCAGGCGCACCGGGTCGCCCACCAGCACTTCCGGGATTTTGGCGTCGTACTCCATCACCAGCTCCAGGTTTTTTTCCTGAATCTTGGTTTCGAACAGGTACACCATGGCCGACACCGAGGCCGAGAGGTTGAAAGGTATTTGCTCGAAGGTCATCTTGCCCGCGTCCACCTTGGCCAGGTCCAGAATGTCGTTGATGAGCACAATCAGGGTGTCGCCGCTGAGCTTGATGGCCGTCAGGTACTCCTTCTGCTTGTCGGTCAGTTCCGTCTTCAGCACCACCTTCGTAAAGCCGATGATGGCGTTCATGGGCGTCCGGATTTCGTGGCTCATGTTGCTGAGAAACTGTTGCTTGGCTTTCACCGCGTTTTCGGCGATGCCGGTGGCGCTTTCTGCTTTGGCCTGGGCTTCCACGGCCAGCACGGTGGCGCGCTCGGCGGCAAATTTGGCCTCAATCAGCTCGGTGGCAATGCGCTTCTGGTCGGTCACGTCGCGGGCCACAATCACCACGCCCAGCACCTTGCCCTCGTCGTTCTTATACACCGACCCGTTGAACAGCACATCCGTCAGCTTGCCGTCTTTGTGGCGCAGGGTGAGGGGCGAATCGGCCACGGTGCCCTTGGCAAACACCTCCTGGTAGACTTCGCGCGCCATCTGCGGGTCGGTGAAGTACACGAAGAAATCGGAGCCAATGAGCTGGTCGCGGTCCATGCCGGTGATGTTCACCGTGGCCTGGTTCATGTCCGTAATTTTTCCCTCCGGGCTGATGGTCACCAGCGGGTCGCGGCTGGCCTCAATCAGCCCGCGGGCGTAGTTGGCCACGCGCAGCTCGGCCGCCCGCTTCACCTTTTCGTCGTTCTGAAACGCCAGCTCCTTGTTGGCAATGACCAGCTCGGCGGCCCGCTTTTCCTTCTCGTCGTTCTGAAACGCCAGCTCGATGTTGGCAATGCTCAGCTCCTGCGCCCGCTTTTCCTTTTCGTCGTTTTGGAAGGCCAGCTCCGCATTAGCAATGATTAGTTCTTGCGCCCGCTTTTCCTTTTCGTCGTTTTGGAAGGCCAGCTCCTTGTTGGCAATGCTAAGCTCGGCCGCACGCTTCTCCTTCTCGTCGTTCTGAAACGCCAGCTCGGTATTGGCCACGCTCAACTCCTGCGCCCGCTTTTCTTTCTCGTTGTTCTGAAACGCCAGCTCCACGTTGGCCACGCTCAATTCCTGTGCTCTTTTCTCCTTCTCGTCGTTCTGAAAGGCCAGCTCTTCGTTGGCAATGCCTAACTCAGCCGCTCTTTTTTCCTTTTCGTTGTTTTGAAAAGCGAGTTCTTCGTTGGCAATGCCTAACTCAGCCGCCCGTTTCTCTTTCTCGTCGTTTTGGAACGCCAGCTCTTCGTTGGCAATGCTGAGCTCCTGCGCTCTTTTCTCCTTCTCGTCGTTTTGGAACGCTAATTCTTCGTTGGCAATGCTCAGCTCCTGGGCCCGTTTCTCTTTCTCGTCATTCTGGAACGCTAATTCTTCGTTGGCAATGCTGAGCTCGGTCGCCCAGTTTTTTTCGGCCACTTCCCGGGCCACGAGCACCGCGCTCTGCGCCGCGCCGCGGTCGTCTTTGTTCACGGAGCCGTCGAGCAGCACCTCGGTTAGGGTACCGCTGGCGTGGCGGAGCGTAAGCGGCACATTGCTGACCGCCCCCTTGGCCGTCACCTCCCGGTAGGCCTCGCGCACCATTTCCGGCGCCGTAAAAAGGGAGAAAAAATCAGCCCCCATCAGGGTGTCGCGGTCCGTGCCCGTGAGCGTTACCGCGGCCTCGTTGGCGTCCAGGATGACGCCTTGCAGGTCAACAGTAATCAATAAATCCTGGCTGGCCTCTATCAGCCGACGGTGTTTCTTTTCGCTTTCCTTCATCGTGGTGGAAGCACCGGACCTACTGGCAGGCGTTGACTTATTTATAATTTAAGACAGGAACCTGCCCACGAATGGATGCCGGATTCCATTTCACTTGTTAAAAACTACCTTAATATTGACTAAGTGCAAAAAGGCCCAAGCGTGTTTTCACCACCTTCCTAGGCGCCACCTAAGGTACCGGTTTTATGCGCCAGAAAACTTTACGGTGGGTACTCGCGCACCCGCAGCAAGGCAGGTTCATGTCACCTCAAACGGCCTCTTAGGGCTCCTTATCCTTGTAAGTCGCGGGTTGCTGCCGGGCATCATCACCATAAGGGCAGCGGCTGGGCGGCTTGGGTACTCGCAGGGGTCGCGTAGGTGGGCTTGGCGGCGGACTCTCTGGTGCCCGCCGGGCGGATGGTTGCCCTCGTACGGCGAACGAATCCGTTACTTTGTCCTTCGAATCCACCCTACTCTTTTTCTGCATGCGTCTTCTTCATTTGGTGCCCGCTGCTGCCCTGTGGCTGCTGGGGGCCGCGGCCCCCGCTCAGGCCCACAAACGCCCCGATGCGCCTGCCGCGCCCACGGCCAAACCTGCCACCGTCACCCGCATCGACCCTACTTTTTGGTGGGTGGGCATGAAAAACCCCAAGCTGCAGCTGCTGGTGCACGGGCCCGGCATCGGGAGCAGCACCCTTACGCTGAACTACGCCGGGGTGACCCTCGACGGCGTGCAGAAGATGGAAAGCCCGAACTACCTGCTGGTGAATCTGACCATCGGCCCAGACGCCAAGCCGGGCAAACTGCCCCTGCAGTTTCAGGGCGCCAAGAAGGTGAAATATGAGTACGAGCTGCGCGCCCGCAACACTGACCCTGGCCGGGTGCAGGGCGTGACTTCGGCCGACTTTGTGTACCTGCTCATGCCCGACCGGTTTGCCAACGGCGACCCAAAGAATGACGTCATCAAGAGCACCAACGTAGGCCGCGTGGCCCGCGACTCGATGTACGCCCGCCACGGCGGTGACCTCAAAGGCATCGAAAACCACTTTGATTATTTAAAAGAGTTGGGCGTGACGGCCATCTGGCCCACGCCGGTGGTGGAAAACAATCAGCCCAAAGCCAGCTACCACGGCTACGCCCTCACCGACTACTACGCCGTGGACCCGCGCTACGGCGCCAATGCCGAGTACGTGGGCTTCGTAAAAAAGGCCCACGCCAAGGGCCTGAAGGTGATTCATGACGTGGTGCTCAACCACATGGGCTCGCAGAACTACCTGTTTCGGGACCAGCCGGCCCGGGACTGGTTCCACCAGTGGCCCAGCTACACGCGCAGCAACTTCCGCGATGCGGCCTTCAACGACCCCTACGCCGCCACGCAGGACCGGAAGCTATTTGGCGAGGGGTGGTTTGACCTGCACATGCCCGACCTGAACCAGAGCAACCCGCTGGTGGCCACGTACCTCATTCAGAACTTCCTGTGGTGGGTGGAGAACACCGGGCTGGACGGCTACCGCATTGATACTTATGCTTATTCGGAGCGCAACTTTCTGATGCAATGGGGCGCGGCCATTCAGGCAGAGTACCCCCAGCTGGGTATGTTTGGTGAGACGTGGGTGCAGGGCACGAGCCAGCAGGCCTACTTCGCGCAGAACATTTTCCCGGAGGTGCAGGGCTTTAAGTCAAACCTGCCCGGTGTCACGGATTTCCAGTTGTACTACGCCATCAACGAGACCCTGACCAAGGACGCGGGCTGGACTGAGGGCATCAACAAGCTTTACTACACCCTGCAGGCCGACTGGATGTACCAGGACCCCATGCGCAACGTGCTGTTCCTCGACAACCACGACCTGAGCCGCTACTATTCGGTGATTAGCGAGGATTTTCAGAAATATAAGATGGGCCTGGCCTGGCTGCTGACGTGCCGTGGCATTCCGCAGCTCTACTACGGCACCGAAGTACTGATGAAGAACTTCAGCGACCCCGACGGCAAGGTGCGCGAGGACTTCCCCGGCGGCTGGCCCGGCGATAAGAAAAACCTCTTTGTGGCCGCCGGCCGCAACGCCCAGGAGCAGGAGGCTTTTCGCTACGTGAGCACCCTGGCCACCTACCGCCGCACCCATCCCGCGCTGCACAGCGGCAAGCTCATGCAGTTTATCCCGGATGCGGGGGTGTACACCTACTTCCGGTACTCCGACGCCGGAACGGTGATGGTGATGATGAACTCCGGCAAAGACGAGAAGACCGTGGACCTAACGCGGTTTGCGGAGCGGCTGAACGGCTTCACATCGGGCGTGGAGGTGACCTCGGGGGCGGCAATTTCAGACCTTCGGGCGCTGAAGATTCCGGGGCGGACGGCTTGGGTGGTGGAGCTGCGGAAGTAGGATTCTTATATTGGGGTTCCCGCAGAGGAACGCAGAGGATACGCGGAGGTTCGCAGATGATTATGCACGAGAACGATATTTCTTTTTTGATTCGGAAGGCGGCATTTGAGGTGCACACTGCCCTGGGACCGGGGCTGTTGGAGTCGGTTTATGAAACGGCTTTGGCTTATGAAATAAGGCAGCTCGGCCTGGAACTCCGCAGTCAGGTGCCTCTGCCCATGCATTATAAATCGGAACGAATGGATGTTGGCTTTCGGCTGGATTTGTTGGTTGAAGAGCGGGTAATCGTTGAAATCAAATCCGTAGACAGCCTGCTCGATGTGCATCACAAGCAGTTGCTGACTTACCTGAAGCTGTCTGGCCTCAAATTGGGCTTGTTGATAAACTTCAACGTGGCGCACGTTAAAGAGGGAATTGTCCGGAAAGTTAACGGCTTGGATTAGCCTCAGCGAACCTCTGCGTACCCTCTGCGTTCCTCTGCGGGAACCCCATAACCACTACTCAATGACCGACCTCACCGGCCACGTAGCCATCGTAACCGGCGCCAGCCGCGGCATTGGCCGGGCCGTGGCGCTGCTCCTCGCCTTGCAAGGTGCCAGGGTAGTAGCCGTGGCCCGCAGCGAAGAAGAATTAACAGAGCTCACCAACAAGACCAAGGGGCTTAGCCTGATAGCGGATGTGGCCCTGGAATCTGACGCGCAGCAGGTGGTGGAGAGCACGCTGCTGCACTACGGACGGCTCGATATTCTAGTGTGCAACGCCGGCGTGGGCTCGTTCAACGAGTTGGAGCACTTCACCGCCTCGGAGTGGGACCGAATATTTGACACCAACGTGAAGGGTACCTTTCTCATGTGTAAGGCGGTGGTGCCCCATTTCAAGGCCCAGAAAAAAGGCCACATCGTGGGCATTGCTTCCGACGTGGCCAAGCGCACGTTTGCCCACGGCACGGCTTACGGCGCCAGCAAATTTGCCCAGGACGCCGTGCTGGCCAGCCTGCGCAAAGAAGTGCGCCCGCACGGGGTGAAGGTGAGCACCATTTACCCGGGCCTGGTCGACACGTATTTCAACGACACCACCCCCGGCAGCCCGGAGGCCGAAAAGACCCACCTGCGCCCTTCCGATGTAGCCCAGGCCGTGCGCTACGTGCTCGAAGCCCCGCCCCACGTGGTGATAGATGAGCTCATGCTGCACCCCCTCACGCAGGAATGGTAGCACTGTCGCAAAGTGAAGCTGCCCTCGAGCAGGGCCTTGCCCAGTCACAATTCCGGGTTAACAGTGCTTTACCCAGGGATAAACCCGTTATCTTACGGCCCTTATGCGTAAACATCTCCTCATTGCTGCCGGAGCCCTCGTTCTGGCGTCTTACCTTTTGCCTGCAACTACTGCCGTGGCTCAGACTGCTACCGACCCCAACACCACCACCGAAGTTCCAAAGGATAACAAGCTGGTTATTTACCAGTTGATGCCCCGCCTATTTGGCAACAAAGTGGCCCTCAACAAGCCCTACGGCTCGATTTCCGAAAACGGCTGCGGCAAGTTCAACGACATTACCGACAAGGCCCTCGACGAAATCAAGAAGATGGGCGTGAGCCACGTCTGGTACACCGGCGTGATTGAGCACGCCACCATGACGGACTACTCCAGCCAGGGCATTCCGGCCGACGATGCCGACGTGGTGAAGGGCCGCGCGGGCTCGCCCTACGCCATCCGGGACTACTACGACGTGGCCCCGGACCTGGCCGTGGTGGTCAAAAACCGCATGCCGGAGTACGAGGCCCTCATCAAGCGCACCCACGACAAGGACCTGAAGGTGCTCATGGACTTCATTCCGAACCACGTGGCCCGCTCCTACCGGTCCGACGCCAAGCCGCTGGGCGTGGTGGACCTGGGCACCCTGGACGATAAAACCAAGGCTTTCGCGCCGAACAATAACTTCTACTACCTGCCCGGCAAGAGCTTTGCGGTGCCCGCCGGCTACAACCCGCTGGGCCCGCTGAAGGGCCCGCGCGAGGACGGCAAGTTCTTTGAAGTGCCCGCCAAAGCCACTGGCAACGACGTGTTTTCGGCCGCGCCCAGCATCGACGACTGGTTTGAAACCGTGAAGCTGAACTACGGCGTAGACTACCAGAACGGCCGCAAAACCGCCTTCGCGCCCGTGCCCGACACCTGGAAGAAGATGCGCGACATCCTGGTGTACTGGGCCGGCAAAAACGTGGACGGCTTCCGCTGCGACATGGCCGAAATGGTGCCGCTTGAGTTCTGGGCCTATGTGATTCCGGAGGTAAAAAAGGTGAACCCCGACATCATTTTCATTGCCGAAGCCTACAACCCCAAGGAGTACAGCGCCTACCTCACCACGGGGAAATTTGACTTTCTCTACGACAAAGTGGGCCTCTACGACAACCTGCGGAAGCTGATGCAGCAGCAGGGTACCACCGAGGACATCACCAAGGTCTGGAAGGAGGAGAGCAACGGCTTTTCCTCAAAAATGCTGCGCTTCCTGGAAAACCACGACGAGCAGCGCATTGCCTCCAAGGACTTTGCCACCGACCCGCGCCGCGCCATTCCGGCCATGACCGTGACGGCCACCCTGGCCAGCGGCCCCGTGATGCTGTATTCGGGCCAGGAAGTGGGCGAGCCCGCTAACGGGGCCGAAGGCTTCAGCGGCGAAGACGGCCGCACCACCATTTTCGACTACTGGGGCGTGCCCGAGCACCAGAAGTGGCTGAACCAGGGCAAGTTCGACGGGGCCAGGCTCAGCCCGGAGCAAAAGGACCTGCGCGACTTCTACGCCCGCCTGCTGAACGTGGCCGGCAGCAGCGAGGCCATTCGCAAGGGCCGCTTCTACGAGCTGCAGGACGCCAACAACCTGGGCAAGGAGTACAACCAGCGTCACCTCTATGCCTTTCTGCGCCACACCGCGGCCCAGCAGGTGCTGGTGGTGGTCAACTTCAGCGCCGACAAAACCTACCGGCCCGTCATCACCATTCCGGCCGCGGCCATGCGGGCCATGGGCCTGAGCGCGTCCAAGGTCTACACCTATACCGACTTGCTGAACGGTGGCGAGCCGCGCAATGCGCTCAACCTGAACCTGGCGCCGAATTCGGCCTATATTTTCGAAATTAAGTCCCGGTAGCGCTACCGGAGTCCGGCCCGGAATTAGTAAGTTTGAAGGCCGTGCCGCCCCCTGATTCCGGGGCCGCGCGGCCTTCACTTTTTCCTTTTTCTCCCAATGGCCGCTTCCACCGCCGTTTCCCCGGCCAGCACCCAGCAGAAACCCCGCCTCAGTTTCTGGCAAATCTGGAACATGAGCTTCGGCTTTCTGGGCATTCAATTCGGCTTTGAGCTGCAGAATAACAACATAAGCCGCATTTTCGAAACCCTGGGGGCCAACAAGGACGACATTCCCATTCTGTGGATTGCCGCCCCACTCACGGGCCTGGTGGTGCAGCCGATAATCGGCTATTTTTCGGACCGCACCTGGCACCCGTACTGGGGGCGGCGGCGGCCATTTTTCCTCATTGGGGCCGTGCTCGCCACCCTGGCCCTCATCATCATGCCCAATTCGTCGGTGCTGTGGATGGCCGGCAGCATGCTCTGGATTCTCGACGCCAGCATCAACATCAGCATGGAGCCCTTCCGGGCGTTTGTGGGCGACAAGCTGCCCAGCGAGCAGCGCACGACTGGTTTTGCCATGCAGAGCTTCTTCATCGGCGTGGGCTCGGTGATTGCGGCGCTGCTGCCGTGGGTGTTCACCAACTGGTTTCACCTGAGCAACACCGCCGCCAGCGGCGAAATCCCGCCTTCGGTGAAATGGTCGTTCTATTTCGGCGCCGGCGCCTTCCTGCTGGCCGTGATGTACACCGTGTTTACCAGCACGGAAACCCCACCCGAAAACATGGAAGAATTTCGGCGGGAAAATGCCGAGGTGAGCATTGGGCAGGGCATCAAGGAATCGTTTATGGGCATTTTTTCCATGCCCACTGCCATGCGCCAGCTGGCGCTGGTGCAGTTTTTCACGTGGTTTGCGCTGTTTGCGATGTGGATTTATTCCACCAACGCCGTCACCAGCAACATCTACAACATGAAGGTCGACACGGCCTTCTTCACCAAAATAAGCGGCTTCATTGACAGCCGCGCCCAGCAGCCGGCCACCGAGAAGGAACAGAAAGAGCTGAAATCGCTGCAACAGGACACCCGGGAAATTAAGCAGTTCCAGTCCGAGAACCCCAACAAAATACTCACCGTCAACCTCGCCAACTACTACGCCACCAACGGCAGCCCCACGCCCGCCGAACAGGCCACGCTGCAGCGCGTGAAGCAGCAGTTCAACGACGGCGCCGACTGGCTCAGCCTCACGTCGTCGGTGCGCAACGGCGTGGCCGCGCTGTTTGCCTTCATCATTCCGCTGATTGCCGCGCGCACCAGCCGGCGCAAAACCCACATGCTCTGCCTGCTCATTGGCGGCCTGGGCCTGCTGTCCCTCCAGCTCATCACCAACCCCGACTTCATCATCGTGTCGATGGCCATGGTGGGCATTGCCTGGGCCAGCATCCTGTCCATGCCCTACGCCATTCTGGCCGGCTCGCTGCCCGCCAACCGGATGGGTTACTACATGGGCGTATTCAACTTCTTTATTGTGATTCCGCAGATAGTGGCGGCCACCATTCTGGGCTACTGCACCATGCACTTTTTCCAGGGCAATACCCTGCATACCATTGCGTTGGGCGGCGCCTCCATGGTGCTGGCCGGGCTGCTCACGCTGCGGGTCAAGGACGCGGACGATGACAACCGCCTGCCCCTGCAGGAACCCGCCGTAACGCTGGGGTACAACACCCTGGGCCAGGCCAATCCCGAAGTATAGGCACGCAGTCTTTCCTGCGTATTTCCGCGCTTTTTCTACTTCAACTCACGTCCGTGTTGAGTCCAGCGGCAGGCACTGCTACCCCGCGTCCCTAGCTGCTTAGCAACGCTTCGGCTACTTCGCGCCCCGTGGCAAGGGCCGCGTTCAGCGAGGGATAAGCGGCCCAGTCGCCGCAGCGGTACAGGCCCTCGGTCAGCTTGAGGGGCTGCCGCGCGGGCTGCCCGGCCAGGTACAGGGGCAGGGCGGCCGGAATCCGGTAGCTGCGCAAGTGCTGCCACTGCCGGGCCGCCGGGCCAAACCACGCCACCAGTTCCTCGTGCACCCCGGCCGTGAGTTCGGCTTCCGAGAGGCTGCGTTCGCCGTGGGTGCTCACCGATATGAGGGCCCGGCCGGCCGGCGCATACGCCCCGCTCACATCGGCCGGGAAGCTCACGTTGTGCGCCAGGGCGCCGGGCATGGCATTCAGGCGCAGGAGCTTGTCGTTGCGGCCGGGCGAGTGGCCGCCCGGGGTGGCAAAATACGTGCAGGTGGTGATGCGGGCCGCCGTGGGAAAGCTCCCGGCCTGGGCCGCGAGGCCCTCGTCGGCGTTGCCGCTGCGGCCGGCCAGCAGGCGCAGGGCAGCCAGGCCGTCGGTGGCCAGCACCACGGCCGCGCCCTCCAGCACCTGCCCGGAAGTGAGGCGCACCCGCGTGCCGTCTATGCCGGCCACGGGGCTGTTGAGGCGCACCGCGCCGGCGGGAAGCCGGGCGGCCAACTGCTCGGGCAGCTGCTGCATGCCTAGCGTCGGAATGGCCGCCTCGCCGGTCACGAACTGCTGGAACACGAACTCGAAGAAATTGCTGGCGGTAGTCAACTCCCGGTCGAGAAAAACGCCCCCAAAAAACGGTTTGAAGAAGTTGTTAATCATCTGCTCGCTCCAGCCGTAGCGCCGCAGAAAAGAGAGCGTGTCGGTGGCGGGGCGGGCCAGCAGCTCCTCGGGCGTGTGCTTGAGCACGTGGCGCACCAAGCTGAGAATGCGGAGCTTGTCGGGCAGCGAACCAATGGCCGACGTGAGAGCCGAAAAAGCGGCCATCGGGCGCTGCAAGGGGTTTTGCAGGGTAGTTTCGCGGCCATCGGCCAGCCGGATGACGGCACCGGAGCGAAACGACTTCAGATGCAAAGCCCCGTAATCGAAAATGCGCCGCGCCTCGGGGTAGTTGGTGAGCAGCACCTGGAAGCCCCGGTCGAGCCGGAAGCCGTCGGCGGTGACGTCGGTGCGCACGCGGCCGCCCACGGCGTCGGCCGCCTCCAGCACAATTACCGGCCGGCCGGCGCGGTGCAGCCACGTGGCGCAGGCCAGGCCCGCCATGCCCGCGCCAATGATGATAATGGGATTTGAAGAACTCATGAAGAAATTACTGGCACCGGAAACCCGGCCCGGGCGGGAATGTTGCTTAAACCGGAAAAACAACGGATATTGCCACCGGCAAAGCACCTGCCACTACCCTACCTTACGCAGGAAAACGGGCAAAAGCTGCGGCAGCGCTAAAACAGCTTGGGCATCTTGCGCTCTTTCCACTTTTTGCGCGTCTTCATCGTCCAGAACTCCGCCACGCCGTCGCGCCGCAGGCTGAGCTGCCACGCGCCCATCGGCTGGCCCAGGCGGTAGCCCGTGGCCTGGTCCTGCGGAAACTGCTTTTTGATAAGGGCATAATCGGCAGCGGCAATGTCGGTGCCCACCTCGCCGTGGCAGCGCAGGCACAGCGCGTTGTTCAGCACAATGGGCCGCTGGTAGAAGAACACCTCCTGCGACTCCCGGGTGACGGTGCGGGTGGTGTCGGTGCGCATGGCGGCGGCGGTGAGCGTGGCCTGCTGGGCGGCGTTGCGGGGCCGCGCACTCACGCGCCGGGCCGTGGCCTTCATCAGGCCGGCCAGCGAATCGACAAGGCGGTAGGTTTCGGGCCGGCAAAAAGCGGCGGCTTGGGCCACGCCACCGGCGGCCAACTCCCGGGCCAGGGTTTGCCGCAGTAGGGTATCAGCCGTGGCCGTGAGGGAGTCGCCGGCCCAGCGCGTGGCCTTAAGCAGGTCCTTGGGCATGATGCGCTTCACTTCCCAATTGGCTGTCTCAATGCCAATGCGCTTCGAGTCTTTGAGGTGTTCGATTTGGTCGGGCCGGCAGGCGGAGGCCACCAGCAGCAGGGCGAACAGGCAAAACCGATTTTTCAAGAGGAGGTGTGACATGCTAGGGCAGAAACCCGGAACACGGCCCGGCGCGTTCCTGTGTAATCGTTCAAAAGCGAATGGTTTGTCAGTTGCTCGTTGTTAGTTGTCAGCCAGTATTTTACCTGGGCGCTAACAACCAACAATTAATAACTAACAACTTCGAGCAGAAGGTGGGTTTTGAGTTGTTCGTAATCAACCGCCAAGGGCACACTTCGTTTGGGCCGGTTTTGCAGATGTTGTACGGCAGCCGGCAGCGGAATGGTCTGGCCAATGAGGGGCTCCACCACCGCGGGAAACTTGACGGGGTGCGCCGTGGCCAAAAGTAACCCGGCCGCGCCCGAATGCGCCGCCTGGTAGCGTCGCAAGGCCGCGTACGCCACGGCGCCGTGGGGGTCCAGCAGGTAGCCGTGCTCCGTCCACGCCTGCCGGATGGCGGCCACAGTATCGGCGTCGCTCACGGTGTCGGCGCTCAGGGCGGCCCGCAGCTTATTCACGTCGTTGCCAAACAGCTCCAGAATACGCACGAAATTGCTGGGGTTGCCCACGTCCATGGCGTTGGAGAAGGTGGGCACCGCCGGCCGGGGCGCGAAAGTGCCGGTGCGCAGATAGGCGGGCACCGGCTCGTTGGCGTTGCAGGCCGCAATAAAATGGCCCAGCGGCAGCCCCGAAGCCTGCACCAGCAGCCCGGCGCACAGGTTGCCGAAGTTGCCACTCGGCACCGCCACCACCGGCGCGGGCGCGCCGGCAGGCCACTGCTGCCAGGCAAAGCAGTAGTAGAGCTGCTGCGGCAGCCACCGGGCTACGTTGATAGAATTGGCCGAGGTGAGGAAGCGCCGCCGCGCCAGTTCGAGGTCCTGAAACGCCTGCTTCACCAGGGCTTGGCAGTCGTCGAAAGTGCCACTCACTTCCAGCGCCGTGATGTTCTGGCCCAGGGTGGTGAGCTGCTGCTCCTGCACGGGGCTCACCTTGCCCGACGGATACAGGATGATTACCTCCACGCCCGGCACGCCCAAAAAACCGCTGGCCACGGCCCCGCCCGTGTCGCCGGACGTGGCCACCAGCACCGTCACGGGCGGCGTGTCGCCGCGCTGCGCGAAGTAGCCCAGTGTCCGGCTCATAAACCGCGCCCCCACGTCCTTAAACGCTAGCGTAGGCCCGTGAAACAGCTCCAGCGCCGACACGCCCTCCTGCACTGGCACCAGCGGAAACTCAAAATCCACGGCTTCGGCGCAGATGCGCTGCAGGTCGCTGTCGGGGATGGTAGTGCCCACATAAGGACGCATCACGTTCACGGCCACCGTGGCTTTGCTCAGGCTGCGCATCTCGCGCAGCAAGCCCGCCGGCAGCTTCGGAATGGTTTCGGGGAAATAAAGCCCGCCATCCGGGGCCTGCCCGGTGATGGTGGCCGTGCGAAAATCAACCGGCGGCGACTGGTGGCGGAGGCTGTAGTATTTCATCTGGCAGTGAGCAGTGAGCAGTGAGCAGTGAGCAAAAGAACGTCATGCTGAGCGCAGCCGAAGCATCTCTACTGCAATGGCAAATCTGATTACTTGCGCGGTAGAGATGCTTCGGCTACGCTCAGCATGACGTTCCACTTATGTTGTCTTTAATCTAATCTGCTGAAACCACCCGTGCCCCCGTGCTGCCCACCGGCCCCACATACACGTTAAAGTCGATGCCCAGCTCTGTGAATACGCTGCCCAACGCCTCCCCCACCGCCTGCGCAACGGCCTCGGTTTCGTTCAGCATAAAAATCGATGGCCCCGAGCCCGAAATGCCCCCGCCAATGGCCCCGGCGGCCAGCGCCCGCTTTCGCGCTTCGGCCAGCCCCGGAATGAGAGCCAGCCGCGCCGGCTCCACGATGTAGTCGTCCAGGCTGCGCCCGATGAGGGCATAATCGGTGGTGAGGAAGCCGGCCACTAGCCCGGCCACGTTGGCCCATTGGCGCACGGCCAACCCCAGGGGCACCTCGGTGGGTAGCACCTTGCGCGAGTCGCTGGTCTTCACTTCAATTTGCGGGTGCACCACCGCTACCCACAGCGGCGGGGCGGGCAGGGCCAGAATGTCCAGGGCCGGCTCCAGGGCCCGCACCACCGTGAAACCGCCGAAAATGGCCGGCGCAATGTTGTCGGCGTGCCGGGCCCCGCACGCCACCACCTCGCCCGCCATGGCAAAATCCACCAGCTGCATGTTGGTAAACCGGTTGCCCAGCAACGCGTTGGCACCCACCACCACGCCCGCCGCGCTGGCGGCACTGCTGCCCACGCCACTACCCGGCTTGATGCCTTTGGTAATTTCAACATCGAACCCAACCGGCTCGGGCACTTCTTTTAGCAGGGCCAGCAGGGCCATCCCGGCCACGTTCCGGGCGGATTCGGTGGGCAGGCGGTAGGAGTCGAAGTGTCGGATGCGCACGCCCGGCGCGGCGGCGCGGGTGACGCGAATGGTGTCGTAGGGCGCGGCCAGAGCCAGCCCCAGCACATCAAAACCACAGCCTAGGTTAGAAAGCGTGGCAGGAGAATGAACGAGTACGGAATCGGGCATTGAAGATTTTAAATGGGCAAAAGAATGGTCATGCAGCACATTGCAAAGCATCGCTGCTGCAATGCTAAACAGCCACAGCAGCCGTAGTTCAGCGAATCTAACGTAGGGACGCAAGATAGTATGTCCCTCCCCCGTTTTGGCCGCTGTGCTCTGGCTTGTAAACTGCTCTCCGCTAAAGCGAGGAGGCGCTGGGCAGCACCAGGGAAAAAGTGGTGCCTTCGCCTGCGCGGCTTTCCAACGTGAGCGTGCCGCCGTGGCCCTGGGTCACGATGTCGTGGCTCAGCGAGAGGCCCAAGCCGGTACCCTGCCCCGGGGGCTTGGTGGTGAAGAAGGGCTGAAATATTTTGGCTTTAATGTCGTCCGGCACGCCCGCGCCATTATCCGTCACCCGAATCTCGACGCGGCTGCCGTCCCACCGGGTTTGCACGCCCACGGCCGGCGCGTAGCCGGGCTCGCCGGCCTGCTGGCGCTGGCGCACGGCATAGAACGCGTTGGTGAACAGGTTGAGCAGCACCCGGCCCACGTCGGTGCCCACCACCGCCACCAGCGGCAGGTCGGCCAGAAAGTTTGTGTTCAGCGTCGCGTTGAAGCTTTTGTCTTTGGCCCGCAGGCCCTGGTAGGCCAGGCGCAGGTATTCGTCGCACAAGCGGTTCAGGTCGGTGGGCTGGCGCTCGCCGGCGCTGGTTTGGCTGTGCTCCAGCATGCCCTTGACGATGCCCGCCGCCCGCCGCCCGTGGTGGCTGATTTTGACCAGGTTCTGGGCCAGGTCGCCGGCCAACGCGGCGGCTTCCGCCGAATCATTGGAGGCGAGGGCTTCCTGCAATTCCTCCACCAACTCGGCGCTGACTTCCGAGAAGTTGTTGACGAAGTTGAGCGGGTTTTGAATTTCGTGGGCAATGCCGGCCGTGAGTTCGCCCAGGCTCGCCATCTTCTCTTTCTGAATGAGTTGGGCCTGCGTGGCGCGCAGCTCGGTGAGCGAATTATCGAGCTGGTCGCGCTGACTTTGCAGGTCGTGCTTCTGGCTCGTGACGGCCTCGTTGAGCTGGCTGAGCTGCTCGTTGGCTTGCTGCTTTTGGCGGTTGGCGCGCCAAAGCACGAAGCCCAGGCCCGCCAACAAAGCCAGTCCGCCCAGGGTGGCAAACAGCAGCAGGCGCTGGCGGCGGGCGCGGGCCGCGTCCTGCACCTGGGTCAGGCGCAGGGCTGCGATGCGCTGCTGCTGGGTCTGCTCGGCACGCTCGGCCTCGTAGCCAGCCACCTGAAACCGGCCCTGCTGGGTGCGGAGCGAGTCGCTCAGGGCCAAGCCGAGGCGGGCGTAGCGGCCGGCGGGCCCGTTCTGTCCGCGCTGGGCGTAGAAGTCGGCCAGCCCGCGCAGGTACGCCAGCCGCTGTGGCACCTGCTTCTCTTCGCAGGCCTTACGGTAGGCCGCAAGCCAGGCGGCTTCGGCGCGGGCGGGCTCGCCACGCGCGCGTACTAGCGGGCCCAGGTGGCGTCCAGCTCAATAATGCCGTGGCCACTGTTGCGGAGGGCCAGCTTGAGCGAGTCGGCGAGTTGCTGGGCACGCGCCAGCAGGGGCTCGGCTTCGGCTACCCGGCGCATATCAAGCAGCACCGCGCTTTTGACCACCAACCCGTAGGCACTGTTAACCGGAACTTGGGCGGCATAATTGCGAGTGGTGTCGGTGGTGTTGCCTAATAGGGCCAGGTTGGCATAGCGCAGGGCGGCGGGGTAGTCGTGCAGCTGGCGGTAGGCCTGGGCCATGCCCCAGAAAGTGTAGGCATTCGCGAAGCCGTAGCGCTGGGGCAGCGTGGCGTTCACGGCCAGCGACTGGCGCAGGTAGTACAGCGCCTTGGCAGGGTTGCCCCACTCGGCATAGTAGGTTCCCGCCACTTTCAACTGGTTCTCTTGCGAATACCGGTTGTGCGCGCTGGCCAAGTCGGCGGATTGCAGGTAGTGGCTGATGCCCCGGTTGTAATCACCCTGGGTCACGAAAGGACTACCAAGCGCAAAATGGCACATGGCCATGTTTTCTTGCGCTCCGCGGGCTTGGTACTGAGCCAGTTTGGCTTCGAAGTAGATTATTTGTGCCTCACGTTGCTTGAGTTTACGGAACGCTCTCCACACCTCTGACAGCGCCTCCGGTATGGGCCGACCTAGGCGGTCAAACGCCTCCACGACGGCCCGCAGACTATCGAGTTCGCGCGCGGGCTCCTTGCCGACTTTATTGAGTTGCAGGGCAGCGTAACTTAGGCGGAAGGCGGCAGCATCGGGACGCCGCAGCCGGCGCGTGAGCTGCGCCAGTTCCCGGTACCTCGCCTCCAGGTCGGCCGGCGACGAATCGCCCAACGCATCATAGAGTTGCAGCAGCGTACGCAGACGGGCCGTGTCGGCGCGCTGGGTGTCGAGAACCCGGCGCAACGAGTCGCCGTCGGCTTCCCAGTAGCGGTGGGCGGGCGTGGTCTGGGCGGCCAGCGGGCCACCAAGCAGCAGGAGTAAAAGGGGCAGCAGCCAGCCCCAGCGGGAACGCGGCGGCAGATTTAGCAGGAAAAATGGCACAGCTAAACAGGTAAGGTGATGGTAAATTCGGTGGACTCGCCCGGGGTGGAGTGCACGCTGAGCGTGCCGCCGTGGCCTTTGGTGACGATGTCGTAACTGAGCGAGAGGCCCAGGCCGGTGCCCTCGCCGCTGGGCTTGGTGGTGAAGAAGGGCTGGAAGATTTTGGCCTGCACCGCCGGCCTCATGCCCGTGCCGTTGTCCGTCACCCGGATGGCCACGTGCCCGTCCACCCGTTCGGTCGAGAGGCTGACGGTGGGCGCGTAGCCTGCCTCGCCCGCTTGCTGGCGCTGGTGCACGGCGTAGAACGCGTTGCCGAACAGGTTGAGCAACACCCGGCCCAGGTCGGCGCCCACGGCCGGCACATCGGGCAGGCCGGGGGCCAAGTTGGTGCGGAGCGCTGCATTGAAGGTTTTGTCTTTGGCCCGCAGGCCCTGGTAGGCCAGGCGCAGGTACTCGTCGGCCAGGGCGTTCAGGTCGGTGGGGGCGCGGTCGCCGGGGCTGGTGCGGCTGTGCTCCAGCATGCCGCGCACAATGGCCGCCGCCCGCCGCCCGTGCTGGGTAATCTTCGCCTGGTTCTGCTCCAGGTCGCGCAGCAAGTCGGTCAGCTCGTCCTTGTCGGCCGCCGGCAGGGCCGCCGTGGCCAGCAGCTCCTGCGCTTCCTGGCACAGCCCGGCGCTGACCTCGGAGAAGTTGTTGACGAAGTTGAGCGGGTTCTGAATTTCGTGGGCGATGCCGGCCGTGAGCTCGCCCAGGCTGGCCATCTTCTCCTTCTGGATGAGTTGGGCCTGCGTGGCGCGCAGCTCGGTGAGGGAGCGTTGCAGCTCGCCGGTGCGCTGTGCCACCTGCGTTTCCAGGGTTTCGTTCTGGGCAGCTAGCAGGGCCTGCTTGTCCTGCTCCTGGGCCAGGGTTTGGGCCGAGAGCTTTTCGACTTCGGTCAGCTTCACTTGCAGCAGCTGGCTGTCGAGGGCAAACTCGCGGGCCAGGTACAGCGAGATGCCCAGCGCCGGGGACAGGTATAGCAGCAGGCTCACGAACGTATTAAATCCACCCGGTGCCTGCTGTAATGGGTTCGGAACCTTTAGCAGCGCACTGACCGCAAAGGCCCCAAGAATCACCACTAAAAACAGGAGGATAACGGCAAACCCGGCCCCGACCATCCAGGCTCCGCGTTGGCGCTGGCGCAGGGCGCGCCCGGTCAGGCGCAGCAGCTCGGCAATGATTAGGAAGATTAAAAGTGCCCCTACATAGCCAGCATATGTTTTAGCGAATAAGGTAAGGGCCACGAACGCAAAAAACCCCAGCCACAACCCCTTATATACCCAACCGGGCCGAAAGCCGAATAAGGCATAAAGCGCCCGCACGGCCCAGAGGTAAGCCAAATAAAATAGGAGACGCCGGACAAACAGCAGGGGTAGCATCGCTTCCAAGGTCGGGGACGACAGCGCCCATTGAATGACTAATGCCAGGCATTGCAACGCCAGCGCTCCGGCGAAGAAGGCGAAATAGAGGTTGGCTCGCTGGGCCGGATAGTAGCGAAAGAAGGCCAGGTGCAGCAGGGTGAGCAACCCGAATATCCCGGCTACCACGCTGCTCCCCATCGCGGCGCGCACTTCCCTGGCCGCCTGCTCCCGCACCTGGGCCTCGCTGCGCAGAAACACGTCCAATAGCTGCGTCTCGGTACCCAGCCGCAGCAGCCGCGACTGCCAGGGCGCAAAACGGATGGCCAGCACCTGCTCGACGGGGCCGCCGGCGGGCACGACGACCGGCGGGAGCTTGTCGGGGTCGGGCACCTGCGTCGGGTTGGCCCGCACGATGCCCGCGCGCTGCACCAGCCGCCCGTTGAGGTAGATTTCCCAGGCCCCGTACCCGTCCGCCTGCAGCAGCACCGCCCGCTGGCGCAGGCTGTCGGCCAGCCGGAAGCGCAGCCGCAGCCAGCTCATGCCGCTGCCCAGGCGCGGGGGCAGCTCCTGCCGGGGCCGGGCGGGGTTGAGCGTGTCCCAGCCGCGCTCGTCGAAGTCGGGCCGGGCCCAGGCCGGGTCGTCGCCAACGTGGTAGCGCCAGCCCTGCTCCAGGAGCAGGCCGTTCCGGGAGCCTTTCGTAGTCAGGCTATCCACGCGCAGCACGGCGGGGTTGGGGGTTTGGGCGACGGCCGGGGCCAGCAGCCACAAACTCATCAGCAGTAGAAAGTAGCGCATAGGCAGCAAGAGGCACCACGCAGCGGGCCGCTTTGTGGGGTGGAATTAATTATAGCAAAAATTGAATTTACCCCAGCAAGCTACTACCAATCAGGGCAGTTTATGGCCTGCTGCTTTAGGGCTGCAACCGGCCATCGGGGCAGCTCGGCCGCAAGGCGGTGGGTAGTGCGCGGTGCGTGCGGCACGTACGGTGGTGGGCTAGGGTCCGCTTCCGGCCCCAACGGAACGTCCGGCCTACATAGCGGTGTTTAGATTCAGTATCTTTGCAGACTATTGACTAAATCCGGAACACCCGATGCTTGATAAACTAGAAGCCATCAGCCAGCGCTACAATAATGTAAACGAAGAGTTGATGCAGCCCGATGTGATGTCGGACTTGAAACGCTACAAGGCCCTCAACAAAGAATACAAGGACCTGGGCAAGATTGTGACTGAGTACCGCAACTACCAGGGCGTGCTCAGCAACATCGAAAACGCCCGCGCGGTGGTTTCGACCGAGAAGGACGAGGATTTCCGCCAGATGGCCAAGGACGAGCTCGACGAGCTGCAGCCCGAGCAGGAACGGCTCGAAACCCTCATCAAAGACCTGCTGCTGCCCAAGGACCCGAACGACTCCAAGGACGTGATTATGGAAATCCGGGCCGGCGCGGGCGGCGACGAAGCGGCCCTGTTTGCCGGTGACCTGCAGCGCATGTACATGCGCTTCGCCGAAAAGCAAAACTGGAAAATGGAGCTCATTGATGCCATGGAAGGCACCGCGGGCGGCTACAAGGAAATCATCGTGGCCGTGCGCGGCGAGGACGTGTACGGCAAGCTCAAGTTTGAAAGCGGCGTGCACCGCGTACAGCGCGTGCCGGCCACCGAAACCCAGGGCCGCATCCACACCAGCGTGGCCTCCATCGTGGTGATTCCGGAAGTGGAGGAGTTCGACATCGAGCTGAACATGGGCGACATCCGCAAGGACTACTTCTGCTCCAGCGGCCCCGGCGGCCAGTCGGTAAATACCACGTATTCGGCCGTGCGCCTCACCCACCTGCCCTCCGGCCTCGTGGCCCAGTGCCAGGACCAGAAGTCGCAGCTCAAGAACTTCGACAAGGCCCTGGCCGTGCTCCGCTCCCGCGTGTACGACATGGAGCTGGCCAAAAAGAACGAAGCCGACGGCCTGGTGCGCAAAAGCATGATAGGCGGCGGCGACCGCAGCGACAAAATCCGCACCTACAACTACCCGCAGGGCCGCGTCACCGACCACCGCATCGGCTACACGGTGTACAACCTGGCCAGTGTGATGGAAGGCAACGTCGACGACTTCGTGGAGCAGCTCCGCATCGCGGAAAGCGCCGAGCGCCTGCAGGAAGGCGTGACTAAGTAAAGCAGAACAGCTAACGCCCCTCCTTTTTTAAGGAGGGGACGCGGCCGCGAATCGGACGCTGGGGTGGTGCAGTCGTTGCACGACGCCCGCGCCAGCTCGCTGCTTCGGGTACTATTTCCGCTCCGTAGTCGTTCAGGAATCGTTCAACGCCTACAACCACCCCAGTTGCCGCTTCACGGCAACGTCCCCTCCTTGGTAAGGAGGGGAGTTGACGTTCTATATATGCGCCACCTTTTTCCGCTGTTACTGCTTGTCAGCTGCTTGCTCACTTTTCTGCCCGGCTGCGAGCCGAAGGTGGACCTGCTGCAAACGTCTGGCCGGCTGGAATTTGACCGGGACACGGTGGTTTTCGACACGGTGTTTACCACGGTGAAAACCGTGACCAAGCGGCTGTGGGTGTACAACCGCAACCGGGGCGCGGTGAAGACGGCCATCAACCTGGCCGGCACGGCCGGCAATACCTACTCCCTGATTATTAACGGCGATGCCACGCCATCGGCGCCCGATGTAACCATCCGGGGCCAGGACAGCGTGCTGGTGCTGGTGCGCGCCGTGCTGGGCGACAACGGCAGCGCCGCCAAGCCCTTTTTGCTGGTCGACCAGCTGCAATTCCGCACCAACGGCAACGAGCAGGACGTGAAGCTGGTGGCCTACGGCCAGAACGCCTACTTCCACCGGGCCGATTTTATCAGCCGCAACACCACCTGGGCCACCGATAAGCCGCACGTCATCATTAACACGGACGTGGTGCAGGGCGGCCGGACTTTTTCGGTGGGCGTGCAGGTGAACGCCAACGTGACGCTCCGCATTCCGAAGGGCGCGCGCATCTACTGCCACGCGGGGGCGGCCCTGGTGGTGGCCGGCACGCTGCTGGTAAATGACACCTACGCGCCCGGCACCGGCGCCACCGATACCGTGAAGGCCAACAACCGCGACATCGTGCGTTTTCAGGGCGACCGGCTGGAACCGTTCTATGCTAATGTGCCGGGCCAGTGGGCTGGCATTGTGTTCACCGAAACCAGCCGGGGCAACGTCATCCGCTACGCTGAAATCAAGAACGCCAATGCCGGGGTTTTTCTCTTTAATCCCGACAACCGCACCCCGCGGCCCGATATCACGCTGGAAAACACGGTTATCAGGAATATTTCCGGCGCTAATCCTTCCTACGTTAACAACCTTGAGCTGCCGGGCGGCATTGTGAGTGTTTCCAGCGATGTGAAGGCCACCAACTGCCTGCTCACCAATTGCGGTGAATACGCCGTGCTGGGCGTGGGCGGCGGCATTTACGACTTCAACTTCTGCACCTTCGCCAACTACACGCCGGGGTTCAACCGCGACACGCAGTCCCTCACTTTCACCAACGAGAAGGCCACTGCCCCCGCCACCAAGCTGCCGCTCACCCTGAGCCTGCGCAACTCCATTGTGTGGGGCTCCAATTTGGGCAGCGAAATGAACGACGAGTTATTTGTAAAGAATTACGCCGAATACACTTCCCTCAATATTCGCAACACGCTGCTGCGCACCAAGGAGTACGCCACCGTAGCCGCCGTGGTGGGCGGCCCCGCCGATAACCTCCTCAACGTAGACCCGCTGTTCAAGCGCAACCCGCTGAACAGCTTAGGCCCGTTGGATTTTACGCTGCAGGCCACCTCACCGGCCATCACCCCCAAGCGCCCCCGGGCCGGGGCTGCGCCCGCCCGCGACATTCTCAACCTGCAGCGCAACACTACCGCGCCCAGCCTGGGAGCCTACGAGTCCAAGTAGCGGCACGCAGCGGCGGGCCGGCTACTCTACCTGCCCTGCCGCCGCGTAGTGCAGGGTGTCGAACAACACCAGTTTTTGGGTTCCCACCACCTCGTAGCGCTGCAGCCGGCCGTTTTGCAGCTGGAAGCGCAGGCGTTTCCGGGCCGCAAACAGGGCGTTATCCTGCTCGATGGTGGCGGTTACTTCCTGGGCTACCGCGCCTTGCTGCACCACCGTGAGCACGGCCACCGGGGCGTTGGGCTGGCCCGGCAGGCGGGTGTAGGTGCGGCGCAGCAAGCCGCCGGGCAAGGCCACGGAATCGACGGCGTAAGCCCCGCGCAAGGCCGATTTGTTGATATCGGCTTGTAGAAATATCTGCAGCTCCTTGGTCCAGTTCGCGGCGGGCACGCGCACGGTTTCAGCGGGGTTGCTGCGCACGCGCACTTGCTTGGTTACGGCCGCTTTGCGCTGGGCCAGCTGCTCTATCTGCTTTGTCACCAAGCCCTTCACATCGAAGTACAGCGGGCGGCGCGGCGCGGGGGCGGCCGGGCCCGCTTCGCCGCAGCCCACTAGCCCCAGCATGCCCAGCACCGCCGGGCCTAGCACAAACCCTGCGCGGCGCTTACGCATTCGGCACCGGGGCTAGGCTGCGGCGCAACAGGCTCTGGCCGGTCATTTCTACGGGCTGGGGCACGCCCATCAGCTCCAGAATGGTGGGAGCCAGGTCGCCCAGCTTGCCATCGGCCAGGGTACCCACGTAGTCGTTGTCGACCAGGATGCAGGGCACCAGATTGGTAGTGTGCGCGGTGTTGGGCGAGCCGTCGGCGTTGCGCATGAACTCGGCATTGCCGTGGTCGGCAATAATGATGCTGGCGTAGCCGGCGGCCAGGGCAGTTTCCACCACGGCGTGGGCGCAGGCATCGGCGGTTTCCACGGCCTTCACCACCGCCGAGAACACGCCGGTATGGCCCACCATGTCGGGGTTGGCAAAGTTCAGGACCACGAAATCGGCCGCTTGGGCTTGCAGCTCGGGCACCAGGGCTGCTACCAGGTCGGCGGCGCTCATTTCGGGCTGCAGGTCGTAGGTAGCCACTTTGGGCGAGGGCCGCATGATGCGCGTTTCGCCCTCAAAAGCGTTTTCGCGCCCGCCCGAAAAGAAGAACGTGACGTGCGGGTACTTCTCGGTTTCGGCAATGCGAATCTGGGTTTTGCCGTGCGCCGCCAGCACCTCGCCCAGGGTGTTGTTGAGGTTGTCGGTTTCGAAAACCGGCGTTACGCCCACAAACGTGTCGTCGTAGTTGGTCAGGGTGAGGTAGTGCAGGTTGAGGCGCTTCATCTGGAAAGCGTGCAGGTCCTGCTGGGTGAGCACCTCCGTAATTTCACGGCCGCGGTCGGTGCGAAAGTTGAAGCACAGCACCACGTCGCCCTCCTTGATGGTAGCCAGCGGCTGGCCGTCGGCCCCGGTTTTCACGATGGGCTTCAGGAATTCATCCGTCACGTCGTCCTTGTACTGTTCCTGAATGGTTTGAATCAGGTTTTGCGACGGGATACCGATGCCGTTTACCAGCACATCGTATGCCACCTTCACCCGCTCCCAGCGGCGGTCGCGGTCCATGGCGTAGTAGCGGCCCACCACCGAGGCAATTTTAGCACCGCTGCGTTCCAGGGACTGCTCCAGCTCGTTCACGTAGCGCACGCCGCTCTTGGGGTCGGTGTCGCGGCCGTCGGTGAAGGCGTGCACAAATACGTGCCGCACGCCGGCTTCGTGGGCAATGGTGCACAGGGCTTTCACGTGGTCGATGTGCGAGTGCACGCCGCCGTCGGAAAGCAGGCCGATGAGGTGCAGGGGCTTGTCGTTGGCAATGGCGTAGTCAAATGCTTTCACCAGGGCGGGCACCTGGCCCAGCTTGCGCTCGCGAATGGCCTTGCCGATACGCACCAGCTCCTGATTCACCACGCGGCCCGCCCCGATGTTCATGTGGCCAACTTCCGAATTGCCCATCTGGCCCTCCGGCAGGCCCACGGCCTCGCCCGAGGCCAGGAGATTGCTGTGCGGAAAACGCTGCAACAGCTCGTGGTAGAACGGCGTATTGGCCGCGTCCACCGCCGAAACCGCCGTATTCTGGGGAATTCCCCACCCATCCAGAATCACCAACAAAACCTGTTTATCCATGCCCCAAAGATACGGCCAGCCCGGGCTCGGGTTGGAATTATCTACCTTTGAATGTTTCTTCGCCGTCCCTTTTTTTGAGCAGCTTCTCCAGCGGCCGCTGGCACGGTCTTACTTCCTGGCACCATTTTAGCTTTCCATTTCGATGCGTATGACGCACTTATTACTGTACTAATGAAACGCTATTTTTTTAGGACCTTATTCTTAAGCTGGATGCTCCTGTTTAGCGGAGTAGCCGCTCACGCCCAGGCCGACAACCTCGGGGCCGTGCGCTCTGCGTTGCGCAACGGTTCCTCCCGCGAATTGTCGCAGTACTTCGCTCCCACCGTTGAGGTGGGTTTCGATGGCGACAAGCAGGGCTACAACGCGACCCAGGCCGAGATTGTCATCAAAGACTTTTTCGCCAAAAACGGCCCCACCAGCTTCGATTTCATCCACCAGGGCGAAAGCAAGGAAGGCATTCGCTACGCCATTGGCCGCTACACGGGCCGCAGCGGCGTGTACCGGGTGTATGTGAAGCTGAAGCCGTCGAAAGGTGCCCCGCAGATTGACACCCTCGACTTCACGAAGGAATAACTTTCCAATTGCTCGTAAGACACGAAGCTTCAGCCCTTCCCGGCTGGGGCTTTTTTGTGTGCCAGTCGTCCCCAGCATTTTGCAATTCGAGCAGAGCCGAAGGACCTTGTTCCGGTTGCTTTAGTAGCTGTTTACTGCAAATCGTTCTGCGGTTATAAGGTCCTTCGCTGGGCTCAGGATGACAGACGGCTTGGCTTTCACTAGCGCCGCAGGGGCCGTACCTTTGCGGTGTGCAAACTCCCACTCCTTCCTATTTAACGCCCGAGGCGTTGACCCGCTTCATCCGCACGGCCCTGGCCGAGGACGTGGGCGACGGCGACCATTCGGCCCTTTCCTCGATTCCAGCCGAGGCCCGCAACCGGGCCCACCTGCTGGTGAAGGGCGAAGGCATGCTGGCCGGCATGGCCCTCGCGCCCCTCATTTTTGCCGAAGTCGACCCCAGCCTGCAGCTCCACGCGCTGCTCGCCGACGGCACCCCCGTGAAGTACGGCGACATCGCCTTCACCATTGAAGGCCCCGCGCGCAGCATCCTCACGGCCGAGCGCCTCGTGCTCAACTGCATGCAGCGCATGAGCGGCATTGCCACCTACACGGCGTACCTCAACACCCTGCTGGTGGGCACCAAGGCCAAGCTGCTCGACACCCGCAAGACCACGCCCAACTTCCGCATCTGCGAGAAATGGGCTGTGCTCATTGGCGGCGGCGTGAACCACCGCTACGGGCTGTTTGACATGATTATCCTGAAGGACAACCACGTGGACTACGCCGGGGGCGTGGCCGAGGCCATTGCCGCCACCCACGTCTACCTGGCCAAAACGGGCCGGCAGCTGCCCATCGAAATCGAAACCCGTTCCCTGGCCGAGGTGCAGCAGGCGCTGGACGCCGGCGGCATCGACCGCATCATGCTCGACAACATGGGCCCCGAGCAGCTGCGCGAAGCCGTGGCCCTCATCGATGGACGTTATCCCACCGAGGCCAGCGGCGGCATCACCGAGCTCACCATTGCCGACGTGGCCCGCTCCGGCGTGGATTACATCTCGGTGGGTGCCCTCACCCACAGCGTAAAAAGCCTGGACTTAAGCCTGAAAGCATATTAAAATACACCACTAGAACGTCATGCTGAGCGCAGCCGAAGCATCTCGCGTGCAGTAGTAATCCAATCGATTGAGTCGCTATTGCACGCGAGATGCTTCGGCTGCGCTCAGCATGACGTTCCTTTAACCACTAACAATGAACCAACCCAACCAACGCGGCGGTGGCGGCGGCTTTCGCCAGGCCCAGCAGGCTTCGCCGCTGGCCATCCGCACCAAAAAAACGCAGTTCGACACCAATACCTACACCCGCCTGGCCATGGCCGAAGTGTGGAAAAAGGACTGGGTGTACGCCCTGATTCCGTTTGCCCTGGGCTTGCTGCCCGCTATTTTTGTGCATTCCTGGTGGTGGCTGGTGCTGGCCGTGGTGCTCACGGTGCTGTTTGTGCTATTCCGCTCGGCCCAGGTGACGGGCGTGACGCAGATGGAGCAGAGCAAGCCCCTGTTTGAGCGCATGAATTTTGAGATGGACCAGAAGCAGCTCTTAATGCGCGTGGGCCCCGAAAAAGCCATGCAACTGACCTGGGACATGATTGGCCGCGCCCGCCGCGACGGCGACGCTTACCTGCTGTACCTCAAGCCCGGCACCCCGCCCGAGGGCCTGGCGCCCTGGCGCCTGTGGCTGGCGCGCACGTTTGATGTGCCGGTGTTTTTACATTTGCCCCAGCGCATCTTCAATTCGCCGAACGACGTGAAGCTGTTTGAGGCATTGCTGCGCCGCAAAAACCTGTTGCCCACCGAAGCCAGCGCCACAACCGTTTAAGGCTGGGTGCCGTTTTTGTAAGCCTGGCGGGGCATTGTTATCCCCGCTACTTTTGACCTTGTTTACCTGCTAATTTTTCTTCTGATGAAATTGACTCACACCCTGTTGCTGGCTTTGGCCACTGCCTCCCTGGCCCTGACCTCGTGCAGCAGCGAACCTTCTGACTGGCGCCCCGACGACAAAGTATCGCTGGACATGGTGGCGCCCGGCACCCGCGTTTCCGACAACTTCGACCAGCACACGGCTGACGCTCCCCACCAAGCCAAGGGCGGCGCCATCGCCGAGCCCATTAGCTCGGGGGTTGACCTGGACAACCGCGCCAAGCCCTCGGCCAAAGGCGCCATGAGCGCCAACGCGGAGGAAGGCATGCGCAAGCGTGGCAAACTCAACGACGCGGGCAAGTCGAGCCAGGAGGCCGACGCCGACGAAGAGAAAAAGTAAGCCGTCGGGGTCGTTGCTATCCCTTATTTGAGTGGCAGCTTTGCCCGCCAGCCGGCGGCAGCAAAGCTGCCGCTTTCTTGGAATGAAGAATGAGGAATGAAGAATGAGGAATTGCCCACCGCGCAGTTCCTCATTCTTCATTCTTCATTCCTCATTCTTCACTATCCTTCCATGGGGTTTGCTATTTTTCTGCTGCTGGTGACGGTGCTGGGCGCGGGCGCGGCGGCAGCATGGGTGCCGGTGGCTCGGGGCAGCCAATGGCTGAAGCCGCTGCTGGCCTTTAGCGGGGCGTACCTGTTCACCCTCACCATCACGCACATATTGCCGGAGGCTTTGCAAATGCTGCCCGAGCAGCCCGCCCGCGTGGGCTATTGGGTGCTGGCTGGCTTTTTTGGGCAGCTGGTGCTGGAAGTTTTTTCGCAGGGCGTGGAGCACGGCCACGTGCACCACGAAGCCGCGCACGGGCCGCACGATACGAGCGGACGCGTGCCGTTTTTACTGCTGGGCGCGCTGGTAATCCACTCCATTCTGGAAGGCAGCATCCTGGTGCACGCACCGGAGGTGGGCCACATGAGCCAGAACTTTTACGCCATTGTGGTGGGGGTGGCGCTACACCACATTCCAGCGGCCTTTGCGCTGGCCACGCTGCTGCGTCTGCGGCTGGGGCGCTTTCGGCGGGTGTGGCCCTGGCTGCTGCTATTTGCGCTGGCCTCGCCGGTGGGCATTGTGGTGAGCAACTACGTGGTGCTTTCCGAACTGCTGAGCGGGGGGCTGTACGCGGCGCTGCTGGGCCTGGTGGCCGGCAATTTCCTGCACGTTTCCACCACCATTCTGTTTGAAACCAGCCCTGAACACCGGCTGAACTGGCCCAAGCTGGGCGCTACCCTGGCCGGCCTGTTGCTGGCGTTGGCCATGGCATAAGCTGACTGATGGACGGGCAGCGTTGGGCAGTTCGCATCCACTTTCGCGGGCGCCATCACCAGCTGATTTATAACAGGTGAAATAATTGTCGATTTTGACGAATTAAGTGCTGCTACTCGGCGCAGCCGACGGGCTTCGCATCCAGCAGGGCCGGCACGGAAACCAGCTCCACATCGGCGAAGGTGCGCAGGTAGGCCTCCACATACGGCTTGTGCGCCGCGCCCACGATTAAAAGCGCCCTGCCTCCGGCAATCGGCGCGGTTGCCTCCCGAATTGCCACGGCCATGCGCAGGTTCTGGGCTTCCCAGGCCGCAACCCATTGGCGACCAATGCTGCCTATCTTGTCACTGCGGAGCATCGACTGGCACTGGGCATCGGCGTCTAACTCACCAAAGCGCGGCGAGTTTTTCCACTTGAACACGGGCATGATTTCGGAGGCAGCGGCCATCTTCAGGGCTTCCTCCGGCACAGCGCGAAACTCGGGCGTATTGTGGTTGAATAGGTCCGTGAGACCGGGCTCAGCGGCGACTGCGGCCTTCATGGCCTCACTGCTTGGCGATGCCACGTCGCTCATGTGGTCACCGGCTCCGTAGAGCCGCTCCAATCCTACGTCGGCCGCCAGGCGGGCCGCCATCGAGGCTATCTCATTCCGCAGGCCGGCGAAGCTATTGAGGTTTTTGACCAGCGCCGGCGAAACGCCGTCTGCCGCTACTCGCTCCGCCGGAGCCAGGCGCATCCACTGAACAGTGGCCGAAAAAGGCTCGGCGGCTGCAACGAATAAGCTGGCCAGCCGGCGCCGCTCTACCGGCGTTAATTCCCCCTTTTGGCACAGCAAATTTGCCTGCACAAAGGCTTGAGGAGCCGTGAGCTTGAGGTCGGTCTGCGCGGCTTTGGCCATGTTCAGGCTCGGTCCGGCGTATCGTCCGGCAGTGCCGTGGTAGGCAGAGTAGGCATCCAGGGCCACTATCTGCTCCCCGGACATGGCCTCCGTCAGAATAACATCCGGCTTGTACGCTCGCAGCCTGCACAAAACGGGCTCCAGCCACGCAACCTGAAAATTACCGGGTGCAGTATCGAGGTGCGTGATGCCCAACACCATTACCTGGGTTGGCGCAAGTGCCAGCTTCGACCGGGCCGCCGCAGGGTCGAAGGGTTGCTGGGCCCCTATTGGGAGCAGGCGGGCAGCCGGTCCAGAGCCGGCCTGATTTACTTTACAAGCAGATAAGGCCAAAAACACCCCTGCTAGCAGCCCCGGCAAGGCAGCCCATTTACCCAACGGGCTACGGCTTAGGCCTGGCTTTTGACCAACGAGTGCTCGAAAGCAGCCCCACAGCGGCGCCGCGCAAGTAGTGGCAAGGGTTGGTATTTTGTAGATAAAGGGCATTGGCGCGGCTTCGGGGTAGAGCAGGCACTAAGGTAGCAACGCAACCCTGAAACCTGCTCCAAAGGCAATTCGCTGCCCTTTATGCCACTGCCTGTGGAGGCGCTACAGTTCCTCCAGCGGGCCGGCACCGCGCAAAAAGTTCTCAAGCTGCCGGGTGCGGGCCCGCTCGTGGGCCAACTGGGCCTGCAGCTCCACCAGCCGCTGGCGCATGGCCATGATAACGTCCAGCGCTTCGGGGGACAGGTCCAGCTCGTAGTGCAGGCGGGCCAGGCGGGGCAGGTCGTCGGGCTCGTCCACGATAACGGTTTCGGAAGCGGGCGCCGCGCGCAGCAAGCCGGCCTGCAGAAACGCGTGCAGCGCCGCCGGCCCCAGCCCGTAGCGGACCGAGCATTCCTGGTAAGTGAGGGTGAGAATGGAAGTTGCCATGGCTGCAGTGCTTCGGGGTTAGGCGTCGGGGCGCAGGGCGGCCAGTTGCCGGATTAATTCGTTTTCCTGGGGGGTAAGGTGCTGGGGCAGCGCCAGGCTGAGGCGCAGGTACAGGTCGCCAAACTCGCCGGGTTTCTTGTACACCGGAAAGCCCTTGCCGCGCAGGCGCAGGCGCGTGCCGTTCTGGGTTTCGGGCTTGATGGTGATTTTGACGGAGCCGCTGAGCGTGTCCACGGTTTGCTCGCCCCCCAGCAGGGCCTTGTACACGTTTACGGGCACGTCGTGGGTGAGGTCGTCGCCGGTGCGGGCGTAGCGGGCATCGGGCCGGATGCGAAAGGTAATGAGCAGCGAGCCGCTGGGGCCGCCGTTGCGGCCCGCCCCGCCCTGGTCGCGCAGCCGGATGGACTGCCCATCGGCCACGCCGGGCGCAATGGTCAGGCGCAGGTTCTTGCCGTTCACGGTGATGGTGCGGGGGCCGCCGTGGTAGGCTTCCTCCAGGCTCAGCTCCAGCTCGGCCTGGTAGTCGGCGCCCGCGGCGGGCCGGCGGCTGCCCGCCCGGTCGCCGCCCATGTTGCCGAACATGGAGCCAAAAAAATCAGAAAAGTCTTCGCCCTCACCGAAGGGGTTTCCCTGGCTCTGGCCGCCCCCGCCCTGGGTGTACTGACTCCAGTCAAAGCCCGCACCGGGCCGGCCGTCGCGCTCCGCACCGCCGGGCTGCTGCTGGTAGCGCTGCCAGTCGGCCCCGAACTGGTCGTATTTCTTCCGTTTCTCCGGGTCAATGAGTACTTCGTGGGCCTCGTTTACTTCCTTGAATTTCTGTTCGGCCACCTTGTTATCGGGGTTCACATCGGGGTGATGCTGGCGGGCCAGTTTGCGGTACGCCTTCTTAATCTGCTCCTTAGTAGCTGATTTTTTCACTCCCAGCACGTTGTAGTAATCTTTATAATCCATGATGGATGAGCGAAATGCGCAAGGTATTGGGCTTCTGAAACCAAAATCTGCAGCGGCCTGCCCGTATAGCGGCGGCGCTTCTTTACCATTTCCTGCCTTCGCCTCAATCGAGAGAAAGCACTAGCGCAGGCAATCTAAGCGGCTCATTCTTATGCAGCACGTACCAGCCGCCGAGAGGCATTGGTGCGCGGCCGCATTTTTTGTGCAGCCACAGGCACCAACTTGGATGATATACGGCGGGCGCCGAAGTTTTGGCATCATATTAGAAAGGACTTGTTTGAACGAATGCTATTCCCGGAGGCTAGCAGCCAAGCTCTCCTGATTCCAGGCTCTTTTTTGCATTCATAGATTATACCAGTACTTCACAATAAGACAAATGCGCCGTATATTGCACGCTTAAAGGCTTTTTATTTTAATTCAACAACTTCTACTTTACACTTTTCCATGAATTCCCGCCTCCTCTTTAGCTTCATTATTGGCATCGCCCTGCTGGCTGGCACCACGGCGCAGGCCCAAACGCGCGTTCCCGCTCGCCGGCCCGGCGCGGTGGCGCCCCGGCCCCGCCCCACCAACATGGGCGCCGGCATGAAAGACGGCCTCACCATGAAGGACGGCCGCATTATTCTCACGGAGCTGGGCATCAGCAACCCCACCACCGCCGACAAAAAGCTGCTGAACGGCGTTGTCATCAGCACCACCGGCCTGGTGACGGCCACCGACGGCACCGCCATCCAAATGACTGAGGGCGACATGGTCTCGCTAACGGGCCGGGTCACTACCCGCCGTTCCATTGTGGTGGCCGACAGCCTCACCAAGGTCCGGTCCTTTGACCTGAAATACCCCGGCAAGCGCAAACAAATGGAAGAAGACGCCGAGCGCAAAGCCAAGGCCAAAGCCAAGCTGGCCGAGGACAAAGCCAAAATCGCCGAGAAACGGGCCAAGGACAAAGAAAAATCCAAGCGCTAGCGCCAGCAACCCGGCCGCGCCAGCCGTAGCAGTCCCCGCCACCCTTTCCGGGTGTGGCGGGGATTTTTTTTCGGAAGCCCTGGCCCGCGTAGCACGGACGGCTGGCCTATCTTAGCGGGACTAACGCCATTTGGTCCATGCTCTTTTATACCGTTATCAAACCGTTTGTGCAGGTGGCGCTGCGGGTGTTTTTCCACCGCATCGAGGTGCGCCACCGCGAGCGGCTGGCGCTGCCGGGGCCACTGCTCTTTGCCGGCAACCACCCCAACACCCTGATGGACCCGCTGCTGGTGGCCATCAACCGCCGCCAGCCGGTGGCGTTTCTGGCCAAAAGCACGTTTTTCAAAAACCCCGTGTCGCGCGCCATTCTGCAGTCGGGCAACTCCATTCCCATCTACCGGCGGCAGGACGCCGCGCCTAGCGCCGAGCCCGCCACGCACGCCCAGCTCGCGGCCCAGAACGAGGCCACCTTCGGCCGCTGCTACGACTACCTGGGCCAGGGCGGCACCCTCATGATTTTTCCTGAGGGCACCAGCGTGAGCGAGCGCCGCCTGCGGCCCCTGAAAACCGGCGCCGCCCGCATTGCCCTGGGCGCCGAGGCCCGGCACCAGTTCCGGCTGGGCCTGAAGGTGGTGCCCATTGCCATCAATTACTTCGACCCCGCCCGTTTTCGGTCCGATGTGCTGCTCAACATTGCCCGCCCCATTGTGGTGGCCGACTACGCCGCCCAGTACGCCCAGGACCCCGAAGCCGCCGCCGACCAGCTCACCGACGACATTCGTCAAGCGTTGGAGCGCCACCTCATCATTGCGCGCAACGCGGACGAGGACGCGTTTGTGCAGCAAATTGAGCGGACTTTTGCCAACCACCTGAACCCGGACGACGACCCCGACACGCTGTACGACAATTTTCAGTTGAGCCAGACCCTGTTGCAGGCTCTGGCTTGGTTTGAGCAGTACGCGCCCGCCCGCCTCGCGGCCATGCGCCTGGAGCTGCAGACGTACCTGGACCATTTGCGCCGGCACGGCCTCACCGACAGCGCCCTGGAAGAGCAGCGGCGGGGTTCCGTGGCCGGCCTGTTCAACCTGGTTTTGGGCTTGCCCGTATGGCTCTACGGCGGGCTCAATAATTACCTGCCCTACATTCTGCCTTCGGTGGTGGCCCGGCGCGCAACCAAGGAAGTAGAATTCGTGGCCCCCATCATGCTGGTGGTGGGCATGATTACCTTTCCCGTGGCCTACGCCCTGCAAGCCCTGGCCGTGAACCACTGGCTCACCCACGACTGGCGCCTGACGACGCTGTACGTGCTGAGCCTGCCCGTTGCGGGGTTCTATGCCTTGGGCTATTGGGAGAGTCTCGCCCCCCGCATCGAGCGGCTCCGCGCCCTGCGCCTGTCGCGCCGCGCTCCCACCGAGGTAGCGGCCTTGCTGCGCCAGCGGGCCGCGCTGGTGAGCCAGCTGCAGGGGGCCCGAATCGAGTTCCTGGCCCGGCCCGTGGGGAGCGAAAGCCCGCTCCCGCCCGGCAGATAAGCGGGGGGTTGCGGCCGTTAGCGGCCTTCGGTGTCGAGTATTTTGGTTTGTTTTTTTAGGGTGCGCAGCACCACAAACACCACCGCATTCACCGCAAACACCACCTGCCAGAATGAATCAATGGCGAAACGCCCGTCGACGAACAGGTGGGCTATGGCATTGAGCAGCACGAACGAGGTGACGGCGGCAAACAAGCCGTTGTACTCCCGCTTCAGCACGTTGCGAGGGCAAAAGCTCAGGCGGGAGGGCACCCAGCCTCCCAGCCGGGGCAGGAACGCCGGTGTGCGGCTGGCCCACGCCTCGTAGCGGGCCGCGTGCGTGTGCCGCAAAAAGGCTTCTTCCGCGTACATAATCCGTTCATAGTACAGCCAGTACGCCAGGGCACCGATGGTGGCAAACCACCAGACCCCCGGAAACATCATGATGCCCATCCACATCAGAAAATTGCCCAGATAGAGCGGGTGCCGCACCACGGAGTAAATGCCGGTTTCGTTGAGCGTTTCCGCAACCTGCTGCCCCGTGTTCCGGCCCGAGGTTCCCTTGGGCGTGAAGCCCACGGTGAGGGCCCGAACCCCCAAGCCCGTCAGACTCACCGCTAGGCTGAGCAGCCCCCAGAAAGGGCTGGTGAGGGGACCGTAGGCAATGGCCGGGTAGAAGTAAATAACTGCTATAACGAATGGATACAGGAACAATGGCAACCAACTTCTTCTCTGGAACAGCCAGTTGCCGTCTCGTTCAAACTCCTCGCGTAAGGGCATAAAGGAAAGCGTAAGCAGGAAGTTTTGAGCCTGCTGAAAATCAAAATATGGCGCTTGAAAAAGAACAATGCGCCTTGGCTTGAAAAACCCTCGAGCCCGCAAAGCTATAATTCCAGCGTAATAATCGCCATTATTACGCCAACTAGCCGAAATTCCCATTTGCTCGCTTTCACAATCTGCCCTTTGCGCCCATGAAAATCCTGGCTGACCTGCTCCTGCTGGGCGACCCGCGCCTCTACGAAACGTGCGCCCCGGTAACCGAGGCCGACCTGCCCCTGGTGGCCGGCTGGGTAGCCGACCTGGATAACGTGATGCGCGAGGTGCGGGCCCGGTACGGGTTTGGGCGCGGCATTGCGGCACCGCAGCTGGGCATTATGAAGCGCCTGGTGTACCTGAACATCGACCGGCCCATTGTGCTGCTGAACCCCGAGCTGACCGAGCCGAGCGACGACCTTTTTGAGCTGTGGGACGACTGCATGAGCTTCCCCAACCTGCTGGTGCGCGTGCGGCGGCACACCGCACTCACGGTGCGCTACCGCGACGAGCACTGGCAGCCCCAGACCTGGCCGGTGCAGGACGGCCTCTCGGAGCTGCTGCAGCACGAATGCGACCACCTCGACGGCGTGCTCTGCACCATGCGGGCGCTGGATGCGCAGTCGTTCAAATGGAAACCCTAGCCCGCCCGGCCGCGAAAGCGACACCGGCTAGCCGATAAGCACCCCTGCCAGCAGCGCCGTGGCTACAATGGCCACGCTCGGCATTTTTTCCCACAGCAGCAGCAGAAACGTGGTGCCTACCAGCAGCGGGTTCACCGGCAGGGTGTCGATGGGGCCCCACTGAAAAGGCAGCGCGAGGTACTTATCGGGCAGCGGGTGGTAGAGCAGGAACGTGGCCGCGCACACCAGCCCGGCGCTCACCGCGTTGATGCCTTCCAGCGAGGCCTGCACCACGCGGTACTGCCGCAGCCGGTCCCAGAAGCGAATGACGAAGAAGATGAGAAAAGTGCCGGGCAAAAAGATGCCCGCCGTGCCCACCAGCGCACCCGCTACCTGCATGCCCGGGCCACCCTCCGGCCGCATGGCCAGCGCCCCAATGTAGGCAGCTATCGAAAAATTGGGCCCCGGCATGGCCTGCACCAGGCCCAGGCCCGACAGGAATTCGGCCCCAGTGAGGTAGCCCTTGAACTCCACAAACTCGGCGTAGAGCAGCGGCGCCAGCACCTGCCCCCCGCCAAACACCAGCGAGCCGTTGCGGTAGAAGTTTTCGAACAGCCGCACGGGCAGCCAGCGCGTGTAGTGCCCCAGCACCGCCGCGCCCACCAAAATCCCCAACCACAGCAGAAAGTTGGCCCACTCCACGCGCAGGGGCTTTTTCTCCTGCACAATGGCGTGCTTGCGGTAGCGCACCGTGGTTACGGCGCCGCCGGCCACCAGCAACAGCGGCAACATCCAGGGCAGCTGGAAAAAATAGGCCATCATGGCCGCCGAGACCATCAGGCCAACGGCCGTTTTGGTGTGAATGACTTTTTGGGCGATGCGGTAGGCCGAAAAGGCCACGAAGCCCACCGCCACGGGCTGCACAAACTGCACCAGGGCCGCCACGCGCACCGGGTCGAGGTGGCTGAGGGTGAGCGCCGCCAGGGTCATCAGGGTCACGGATGGTGTCATCCAGACCAAGAGCGTGAGGTAGGCCAGGTTGGGCCCGCCCAGCCGAAACCCGATAACGGTGATGGTTTGGGTGGACGTGGGCCCCGGCAGCAGCGCGCACAGGGCCTGCAGCTCCAGCAGCTCGGCCGAGGTGATGTAGCGCCTTTTATCCACCAGCAGCCGGAACATCATGGCCAAGTGCGCCTGCGGCCCCCCAAAGGCCGTGAAGGCCAAAGCGGCCACGTCCTTCAAAAAAATAATGCCCCGCACCCGCCGCGTGCGGACGCCGGAACGCCGCGGGGGCGGCGCGAGCGAAACCGTGGAAGCAGCGGAAGGATGGGGTTGCACGAAAAACGACAGTGGCCTACCCCCGAAGGTAAGGCAAACCGCTAAGTAGACGGCTGCCGCGTGCACGCCGCGGTCCGGCAGGAAACCCGGAGGTATTCCCGGCAACCGGCGCCGCAGCTTGATGCACACAAAAAAGCGGCCCATCTACTTAAAGACGGGCCGCTTCGGCAGCGGGAACAACTCCGCTTACTTCTTCTTCAGTCCAAGCTCAATCAGGCGCTCGTTCAGGAATTCGCCGGCCGTGATGTCGGCTTCTTTCTTGGGATTGTCAGGCGTGACGCAGTGCTCCAGCGCCGCCAGGCTCATTTCGGAGCGTGGGTGCATGAAGAACGGAATGCTGTAGCGCGAGGTGTTCATTTTCTCGCGGGCGGGGTTTACCACGCGGTGAATGGTGCTCCGGAGCACGCCGTTGGTAAGGCGCTGGAGCATGTCGCCCACGTTCACCACAATCTGGTCGGGCAGGGCTGTAATGGCAATCCACTTGCCATCGCGGCGCTTCACCTGCAGGCCATCGGCGCTGGCGCCCATGAGCAGGGTAATCAGGTTAATGTCACCGTGTTCGGCGGCGCGCACGGCATCGGCGGGCACGGCGTCGGGGTTTTCGATGGGGAAGTAGTGAATGGGGCGCAGAATGCTGTTGCCGTGCTTCACCTTGTCGTCGAAGTAGTTTTCGGGCAGCTCCAGAAAAATGGCAATGGCGCGCAGCACGTCCTGGCCGGCGCTTTCCAGTGTGCGGTAAGCCAGAAAGGTACTTTTCTGGAAGCCGGGCACCTCTGCGGGCCAGATGTTGTCCGGGTACTCGTTCTTAATGGGGTCTTCCTCCTCCACTTCCTGGCCCACGTGGTAGAACTCCTTCAGGTCGCCGGTGTTGCGGCCCTTGGCGTGCTCTTTGCCCTTGCTGATATAGCCGCGCTGGCCGGCCAGCTCAGGGTTTTCGTAGCGCTGCTTGGCATCGTCGGGCAGCTGGAAGAAAGCCTGCACGTCGGCGTACAGTTGCTTGGTCTGCTCGTCGTTGAGGCCGTGGTTTTTAAGGGCTACGAAGCCAATGTTTTGGTAGGCTTCGCCGAGCTGCTGCACGAAACGAGCCTTGCGCTCAGGGTCACCGGAACGGAAGTCGGCCAGGTCGAGCGAGGGAATTTGGTCAAGAAGTTGGTCTTGCATGGAAAAATTAAGTTTACTTTGAGGCTGGTAAGCCTCACGATGGGCAACGATGCAAGTTAAGCAAAACCTTGTACCGGGTACCTGCCGTAAGCACCTCAACTTATATATATTTGTTGATAAACAGCCGACGCTCTTTTTTGATTCCTTTCTATTTTTGATTCCTTCCTACGATGAAACGTCCTTTTTGGCTGCTCTGCAGCACGACCCTGACCTTGGCGCTGTTGGCAAGCTGCGAAACCAGTAAACCCGCCACCGACGTTAGCGCCTCGGCCGGCGCCAATGCCCCCATTGGCAGCACCAGCACCAACGCCGAGAGCATGGAGTCGAATGGCATCCGGCTGACCCCGTTCACCGACTCGCCCAAGTTTCCGGAAGCGCAAATGAAGCTGCGCAACCCCATAGCCGGCGCTACTTTGCTTAGCGGCGAGGTGCCGTTTGACTACCAGATTACCAACTTTCAGCTCACCAAGATGAGCGGCGGCCCCAACATGGCCCTGATGGCGAACTCCGCCAAAGGCCAGCACATCCACAACATCGTGGACAATGAGCCCTACACCGCGCACTACGAAACCAAGTTCAGCAAGCCACTCGCCGACGGCCAGCACGCCGTGCTGTCGTTTCTTTCGCGCTCCTACCACGAGAGCCTGAAGCACCGCGGCGCCTACGACCTGCGCATCATCAACGTGGGCAATGCCACGCCCAGCGCCACGCCCATCATCGACGTGAATGCTCCGAACCTGTTCTATAGCCGCCCCAAGGACACGTACGCCGGCGCCGATGCCAAGCGCATCATGCTGGACTTCTACCTGGTGAACACCACCCTGGAGCCCGGTGGAAACCGCGTGCGCGCTACCATCAACGGCACCGAATTTATGCTCGACCGCTGGTTGCCGTATCAGATGGAAGGCTTGCCCGCCGGCGAAAACACCGTGAAGCTGGAGCTGGTCAACAGCAGCGGCACCCTCATTCCCGGCACCTTCAACTCGGTTACCCGCACGTTCACGGTCAACCCATAGTTTACTTCCGGACCCGTTCCTTGCGCATTCCCTCTGGTTAAATGCTTTCGGGGCGGCTTCCTTGAATAAAAGAACCAAAAAAGTCCCTTGGCCCCGCCAAGGGGCTTTTTCGCTTACAGCAGTTTATTGTTCCGGCTCTCTCTCGCCATGCCTCCTGTATCCGCCGCTTCTCGTTCGCTGCTCACCCGCGAGCAGGTGTTGCGCGCCCTGCGCCAGATAGCGCGCGAGGGCCGGGCGCTGCCCGCGGGCACCGTGTACGAGCTGGTGTACCGGGGCCGTCGCTACCCGCCCCGCGCCGTGGCCGAACTGGCCTACCGGCTGGCCACCGGCAACCCCGCCGCCCCGTGGCCCCGGCCAGCGGGCGCCCCTACCAACAGCCTGCTCGAAAATCTGGATTTCACCATCAGCACCAAGCGGCCGGTGCTCACCTCCGGCTCGAACCACGACGGCGAGGAAAGCGCACGCCAGCAGGCCGAGGACCTCTACACCGGCCTACCGCGCGAAACCAAGGACCACCCCACTCCCGCCCACGCCGCCGAGCCCGCCACGGCCTACCTGGCGCCCGCTTATACCCGCGCCGAAGCCTTGGCAGAGTTGTTTAGCAACGAAGCCGACCTTGACGCGGCGCTGGCCGGCCTGGCCCGACGGCGCAACCTGCTGCTGCAGGGCCCGCCTGGCACCGGCAAAACCTTCCTGGCGCGCGGCTGGCTTGGCTGCTGCTTGGAGCCAAAGACGAAAGCCGGGTGGAGCTGGTGCAGTTCCACCCCAGCTACGGCTACGAAGACTTTATGCTGGGCTTCCGGCCCGATGCCGCCGGGCGCTTTCACCTGGTGCCCGGTGTGCTGCCGCTCCTGTGCCAGCGCGCCGCCCTCGACCCGGACCGGCCGTATTTCCTGCTGATTGATGAAATCAACCGCGGCAACGTGCCCCGCATCTTCGGCGAACTGCTGCTACTGCTCGAAGCCGACAAGCGCGGCCCCGCCCACGCCCTGCGCCTGCCCTACGCCCCGCCGGATGCGCCGCGCTTCTTCGTGCCCGACAACCTCTACGTCATCGGGACCCTCAACCTCGCCGACCGGTCCCTGAGCCCGCTTGATTATGCCCTGCGCCGCCGCTTTGCCTTCGTGGAGCTGGGGCCGCAATTCGGCGCGCCGCTGCGGCGCTTTCTGGCCGCTCGGCAGGTGCCCGCCGCCCTCGTCGAGCAGCTGTGCACCCGCATGGCCGCGCTCAACCAAGCCATTGCCGACGACCCCGAGCTCGGCTCCGACTTCGTTATCGGCCACAGCTACTTCTGCCAGCTACCCGCTCAGGCAAAAGAAGCTGCGCAATGGCTAAAACTGATAGTAAAGCAGGAAATTGGCCCGCTGTTGTCGGATTATTGGCGCGAGCAGCCCGCCACGGCGGCGGCACAATTGCGCAAGCTGCTGGCGTAAGGTGCGCAAGCTAAAATGCTGGCCTGATGCTACTGCCCGGAGTTCCAGGTTCTTTTGTGTGTTTCAACCCCAGTGATACCGCTTCCCACGCTCTACTTCTTTCTGTGCTACGCTTGGAACCGGCTGCCCGAGCCAGCCGTGCTGCAGGCCAGTGAGGCCGCGCCGTTTCATCGGCCGCTGGGGTTGCTGGCGCAGGTGCTGCTGCACGGCACCCGCCGCTTGCTCCGGGCCGGGTTGCCGCGCACGTTTCAGGCGCAGGAGGCCGAGCTGACCAGCTTGCGGGGACGCATCGAACTCGCGCCCAGCCTGGGCCGCGGGCTGTTGGAGCGGGGCCGGGCCATTTGCACCTACGATGAGCTGAGCACCGATTCGGCGCTTCACCGCCTCCTGGCCCAAACCCTCGGTGTGCTGGCGCGGGCCACGGCCTTGCCGGCGGCCTTGCGCCGCGAGCTTAACCAGGTACGCCAGCGGTTTGCTGCCACGCCGGTTGAGGCCAGGCCCACCGCCGCCACGTTTCGGGAGCTGCGGCGGCAACTGCCGGACAGCCAGGCGGCCTTTCTGCTGCACGTGTGCGAGCTGGTGTGGCAAACCGCCCTGCCTGAGCCCACGGCGCAGGGACGCAGCCGCTTCACCGACTTTCGGCGCGACGAGGTGCTGATGGCGCGTTTGTTTGAGCAGTTCACGCGCAACTTTTACCGCCGCGAACAGCGCCGCTACCGCGTGTATGCCGAAACCATTGCCTGGCAGGCCGAAGGCGAAACCGACGATTTGGCCCTGCTCCCCACCATGCTCACGGACACCACCCTGGAGGCAGCCGACCGCAAAATCATACTTGATACCAAGTACTACGCGGCGGCCTTGCGCCCGCGCTACGACCGGCAGCGCCTCATTGCGCCCCACCTCTACCAGCTCTACGCCTACTTGCAGAACCAGCAGCCCGGCCCGGGCCAAGCACTGGAGGGCATCCTGCTCTATCCTGCCGGGCCCGGCTCGGGTGACGCCCCGGCCGTGGATGTACGCTACACCCTGGGCGGGCACCCCGTGCGGGTGGTCACCCTAAACCTGCACCAGCCGTGGGAAGGCCTCGCGGCCGACCTGCTAGGACTGGTAGCGTAACCATTTTTTTGAACGAGGTAGAGACGCAACATCTTGCGTATTTACACCGACACGCTACCTCAGAAACTGCGTTAAAACCACAAAAGCCCGGATTCTCCAGCAGGAAAATCCGGGCTTTTTTTACTTTAGCTAGTACTATAGAGCTGGCACGGGGCCGGCAATCAACTACTTAGGAACTTCGGTGGTAGTGGTGGTGGTGCTCGAAGCCTCGGTGGTAGCAGCAGGAGCCATTGCGCCATCAGCAGCGGGAGCCGTGGTCATGGTGCTGTCGGTGGTAGTGGTGGTGGTTTCCATACCGGTAGCAGCAGGAGCCTCAACGGTGGTAGTTTCGGTCGTTTTCGACTCACACGACGACAGACCAGCGGTCAGGGCCAGGCCCAGGGCAGCAACTTTGAACAGGTTGTTCATTTTGAGGTAATTTTGAAAGTGGGTTAACTAAAAAGCGCCCTTTATCCTGTCCTAACCAAAAGGTAACCCGCCCGGTAAAATGTTTTTTCATACCGGGTTACTTGCGGCCTTTATCTGTATTAACCCCCAAAGTGAATGAGCAGGGGCAATTCAACTTCCTCTTCTTTAACTCCTACCGACGACGCGCTGATTGCGGCAATTCGCAACGGCGATGAGCGGGCCCTGTCCCACCTCTACCGGTTGCACTGGCCCATGGTGTCGCATTTCGTGCTGCAAAACAGCGGCTCGGAAGACGATGCCCAGGACGTGTACCAGGAAGGCGTGGTGGTGTTTTATGAAAAGGTCCGCGACGGCTCCCTGGAGCTTAGCTGCCAGATTAAAACCTACCTCTACGCCGTGTGCCGGCGCCTGTGGCTGAAACGGTTGACGAGCAAAAGCCGCTTCGGCGTGCGCCTGCTCGACGACGAGGAGCACGGCCCCTACCTGAACACCGGGGCCGAGGAAGACTTGCTGGCTGCCGAGGAGCAGGACCGCCGCTTCAGCACCATGAGCGAGGCCCTGAACCACCTGGGGGAACCCTGTCGTTCGCTTTTAGAAGGATTTTACCTGCTCGACAAATCGATGCAGGACTTGACAATCGAATTCGGCTACACCAACGCCGACAATGCTAAAAATCAAAAGTATAAGTGCCTCGTGCGCTTAAAAAAGCTCTTCTTCGCCCACTATAAGGAAGAGCCCATTTAATGCCCGTTGCCGGCGGGATTTTTTCCCGTCGGAACATCCATTTGTTACCTGCCGTCGCTCCCCGGCGCTGGCAGTCTTGCCCATGATGACCGAAGCCGATTACTACGCCTTATTTGAAGCCTACGCGCACGGCGAGCTGGCCGGGCCTGCCCGTGCCAACTTCGAGGCGCGCCTGGCCGCTGACCCGGCCCTGGCCCTGCGCTTTGCGGACTTCACGGAGATGACCGGTACCCTGCGGGCCTACGGCCAGCGCCAGGCCACCCGCCAGCAGCTGCGCGGCATGCACGCCGCCATGCTGGCCGCCGAAGAGCCGGCCGCCCCCGCCACCACCGAGGAGCCGGCCGGGCTGACCCATACCGTGAACCCGATGCTGCGCATTTCGCGCACCGAGCGGCGGTTGCGCCAGTTTTGGAGTGGCCACCGCGCCACGGTGGGCGTAGCCGCTTCGGTGGCGGTGCTGGCCGTGTTCAGCACCCTGCTGGGCCTCGACCTGTGGCGGACGTTCAACACCAAGCCGTCGCTGTACGGCTACACGGTGCTGCGCCGCGAAGTAGAGCGCATCAAAAAAAGCCAGAAAGACCTGACCATCAGCCTTAACCAGTTTGGCCGTTCCAGCTCGGGCGCGGCTGCGCCTAAGGAAAGCACGATTAGCGGCACGGGCTTCGCCCTGACTTCGGAAGGGTACCTCGTGACCAGCTACCACGTTATCCAAGGAGCTGATTCGCTGCTGATTGAGGGCCGCGACAAGCAGCGCTACCACGCCGAAACCGTGTATTCCGATGTGAAGCACGACTTGGCCATTCTGCGCATCACCGACAAAAAATTCACTGGCTTTGGCCGCCTGCCCTACGCCATCAAGGCGGGTCAGGCCGATCTGGGCGAACGAGTGTTTACCCTGGGCTACCCGCGCGAGGACGTGGTGTACGGCGAAGGCGCGCTGAGTGCCCGCTCGGGTTTTGAGGGCGATACGGCCTTCTACCAGGTGAGCATTCCCGTGAACCCCGGCAATTCGGGCGGCCCGCTGCTCGACGAGCGCGGCAACCTGATTGGGGTGGTGAGCGGCCGTCAGAACGATGCCCAGAGCGCGGCCTTTGCCACCAAGTCGTCGTACCTGGTGCGGCTGGTTGATTCACTGGACGCCGCCAAATCGGGCGTGCCGTACCACTTGCCGCGCTTTGGCCAGCTGGCCGGGGCCGGGCGCCCCAAGCAAGTGGCCAAGCTGCAGGACTACGTTTTTGTGGTGAAGGTTTTTGAATAGCCCTAATGGCTGATAGCCACCCAAGCTCCCGCAACGGCCTGTTTCTTCATCAGAAACAGGCCGTTACCTTTTCAGGGCGAGAGGCATTGGTTTTTTTGCCAACCAGCCGCAGGCACCCAGCCGGACATTCTCTTCGCTGGCAGGGCAAATGCGTGCCACAGCAGCAACCTTGGCTGCCCGAACGTAGTATTTAGGGTTGGAAAGTCGCTTCCGGCTTTTTCTTTTTTTTCGCACTACCTAACCCCCCACTCCGTGGCTCAAAACTCTCAAACCCCGCCCACTGGCGATAACGTGGCTGGCTCGGCCATTTTCAAGAAGTTCCTGGGCACTGCCGAGGGCTATATTCGCCAGCCCACGCGCATGAAAACGCTGCTGACAGATGCCTACAAAAAGGCCAGCGACAAAAACGACGTGGGCACGCTGGCCCACGAGGCCTGGGAAACCCTGCAGACCATGTTCCGGCTCATCAAAGCCTCCATGTCGGGCGAGTACACGGGGGTTCCCAGCACCACCGTGCTGGCGGCCGTGGCCGTGCTCATCTACTTTCTGAGCCCCATTGACCTGATTCCGGACTTCATTCCGGTGCTGGGCCTGCTCGATGACGTGGCCCTGGTGGCGTGGTTCTCGACTACGCTCAAGACCGAGATGGACAAGTTTCAGGACTGGGAAACCAGCAGTGCCCGCGTAGTAGCCGTCACGGGCAGCACGGTTCAGGCGTATGCCCCTACTGATAAAGAAACGCATGCTTCGGCGGCCGACGTAGCCGCTTCGGCCAGCGCCACGGCCAGCAACGAGGTGAAGCACGATGCCGACGCGCTCGACGAGCAAGCGGCAGCATCGGCCGGTAGCCGCAGCGCCAGCACCGGCACCACCGCACTGTCGGAGGGAGCGGTGCTTTCCAAAGAGTCGGCTAAGTCCCATGGCACAGTCGACCTGCCCGGTGCTCCTGCGGTGGGAGGGCAGTCGGCTACCGATGCCGGCTCCCTTGATACGGGCGGCAACGTGCGCTAGAAACAACGCGGCTGTAAACAGAAAAATCCCCGGCAACTTGATTTGCCGGGGATTTTTCTGTTTATGGACTTTCAATAGTTGCTCAAAAGCAACTGACAATGGCCGAACCACCTATGCCGCTACGGCGTGGTCGCGCACGTAACGCACGAAATCGCCCACGGTGGTGAGGGGTACTTCGTCGGGGATGGTGATGCTGAAGTTGCGCTCCAGCTCCAGGATGATGTCAACCACGTCGACAGTGTCGAAGCGAAGGTCGCGGGAGAGGCTGGCAGTTTTGCGCACGCGGCTGGCCCGAATGGCCTTGCGCTTGCTGATAATACGGAATACCTGCTGCTCGATAGTAGGCGTGTGGGCGGCGGAGCTGATGGCGGATACGTACATTATAAGCGGTAAGTAAAGTGGTCAGGCCAAGGCTGGCCTCTACGCTGCTGCGAAGGAGCCCGCCGGTGATTTTCGCTGCAACAAAAACCAGCCAGCGGGCGCCAACAACGCAAAAAATATTAAACTAGTATCGGCGGCGTAGCCGCCTGTAATTCTTCAGAGTCCACCTCTTCGGTAATGGTTGCAAGGCTGTCCGGGTTTTTTCCGGTTATTTTTCCCTTGAGGGTTTCGCTCAGCAGGTACATCACCGGCACTACGACCAAGGTGATGAGCGTGGCGAACACCAGACCAAAGATGATGGTCCAGGCTAGGGGCCCCCAGAACGTGACCGACTCGCCGCCAATGAAGAAGTGCGCGTTGCCGGAGGCGAACAGCTCATAGAAGTCAATATTCAGGCCGATGGCCAGGGGGATGAGGCCCAGCGTGGCGGCCGTGGCCGTGAGCACCACGGGGTTGAGGCGGGTGCGGCCGGCCAGCACGATGGCCTCGCGCAGCGGCATGCCCTGCGCTCGCAGCATATCGGTGAATTCGACCAGCAGAATACCGTTTTTCACCACGATACCGGCCAGGGCGATGATGCCCACGCCCGTCATCACAATGCTGATGCTCATGCCTGTGATGGCCAGGCCCCAAAACACGCCCGCAATGGAAAACAGCACCTCGGACAGGATAATGAGGGGCTTGCTGAACGAGTTGAACTGCGTGACCAGAATCAGGAAGATGAGGCCCAGCGCGCCGATGCCGGCCAGGGGCAGGAAGTCGCTGGTTTCCTTCTGATTTTCCTGGGCGCCGCCCATGTTGATGGTGTAGCCGGGCGGCAGCGGAAAGGACTTGAGGGCCGTCTCGATATTGGCCACCACATCAGGGCCGGTGAAGCCGCCCAGCACGTTGGAGCTGATGGTGATGACGCGCTTGGTGTCTTTGCGCTTGATACCGCCGTAGGTGCTGCCGTAGGTGACGTCGGCCACCGACGAGATGGGCACTTGGCGGATGGCGCCGGTAGCATCACGGAAGGTGAGCGGCGCATTCACGATGGCGTCCACGTCGGAGCGGTAAGGCTCGGCGTAGCGCACCTGAATGGGGTACTCGTCGTCGACGGTTTTGAATTTGCTGGCCTCGGTGCCGTAGATTGCCGTGCGCACTTCCAGGCCAATCTGGCCGGTGCTGATGCCTTCGCGGTTGGCGCGGGTGCGGTTGATGTTCACGGCGATTTCCGGGTTGCGGTCTTCCAGGTTCGAGCGCAGCTGCTCCACGCCGCCAATGTTCAGCGAGTCGAGGTAGCGGGCTACTTTCTTGGAGAGCGCGGCCAGCTTGGGGTAGTCGTCGCCGGCTACTTCAATGGCAATTTCTTTGCCGGTGGGCGGACCGCTGGCCTCTTGGTCCACCGATACTTCGGCGCCGGGAATGCCCTTCGCTACTTCCCGGATTTTGTCCATGTAGGTGCTGGTAGCGGGGCCGGTGCGGTCGCTCATTTCCTTGAAGGCCACGCCAATCTTGCCCAGGTGCGACTGCGACACGCCCGAGGCCGTGGCCTCGCCGGGGTCGCCGGCACCGATGGCCACGTTGCTGATTACCGATTCCACGTCGGCGTTTTTCTTCCCGATGACGCCGTAGATGCGCTGCTCCAGCACGCGCGTCACCGAGTCGGTGACGGAAACGCGGGTACCTACGGGCATTTTCAGGTAGGTGTAGATGAACTTGGGGTCGCCTTTGGGGAAGAACTGCACGGCGGGCTTGCGGATGCCCACGGCCACGAAGGAGCCGATGAAGAGCACGAGCACGCCCACCATCACAATGGCCGGGTGGCCGATGGACCAGCCCACCAGCTTGGCGTAGCCGTTCTGGAACCGGGGCAGGGCGCGGGTCTGGAACCAGGCAATCATCTTCACCAGCAGGTACCGGTCGAGCACGATGAAGGCGGCCAGGGCCAGGAAAAGGTTGCCCAGAAAATGGCCCAGTAGGCCGCTGGTCTTGCCGTCGGGGCCCATTTCGGGTGTTTTGCCAATGGCCAGCACGTTGAACAGGATGCCCAGCGCAACCAGCACGCCCACGGCGATGAGGAAGCCTTTGGTGGCCTTGGGCCGGCGGTGCAAATCCTCCTCAAAATGCTCCTCGCGCTGCATGAAGCTCACGGCAAACACGGGATTCATCACGAAGGCCACCACCAGCGACGCCATGAGCGTGATGATGAGCGTGACGGGCAGGTAGTACATGAACGAGCCCACAATGCCCGGCCAGAACAGCAGCGGGATAAACGGCGCAATGGTGGTGAGCGTGCCGGCCAGCACCGGAATAAATACCTCGCCGGCCGCAAACTTGGCGGCTTTTTCGGTGCTCAGCTCGGGGTGCTCGTGCAGCAGGCGGTGGGTGTTTTCAATTACCACGATGGCATCATCGACCACGATGCCCAGCACGAGCAGGAAGGCGAAGAGCACAATCATGTTCAGCGAGAAGTCGAAGGCCGGCAGGATGAGAAAGGCCAGGAACATGGACAGCGGCACCGACAGGCCCACGAACATGGCGTTGGTGGTGCCCATGAAGAACATTAGGATGAACGTCACCAGCAGGAAGCCGATAATGATGGTGTTGATGAGGTCGTGCAGCGTGACGCGGGTGTCGTTCGAGGTATCGCCGGTCACGGTGATGGTCAGTTCCTTGGGCAGGCTGGCTTTGGAGTCAGCAAGCAGCAGCTTGATTTTGTCGGAAGCATCAATCAGGTTTTCGCCCTGGCGCTTCACCACGTTCAGGGTAATGGCGGGCTTGCCGTCGAGACGGGCGTAGCTTTCGCGGTCCTTAAAGCCGTCGGTGACGGTGGCGATGTCGCCGAGGCGCACGGGCGCGCCGCTCAGGTTCTTAATCTGGATGTTGGCAATTTCCTCGGCCCGCACGTACTGGCCGGCCACGCGCACGGCGCGCTTCTGCCCGCCCACGTCGATGGTGCCGCCCGAGACGGTCACGTTCTCAGCCCCGATGGCGCGCGATATATCGTTGAAGCCCAGACGCGAAGCCCGCAGCTTGTTCAGGTCCACGTCTACGTTCACCTGCTGGTCGAGGGCGCCGATGATGTCCACGCGGGTGATTTCGGGCAGCGCCTCAATCTTGTCCTGGAAGTCGTCGGCGAATTTCTTGAGCTGGGCGGCGGGGAGGTTGCCGGCCAGGTTGACGTACATAATGGGCTGCTCAGAGATGTTCACCTCCTTCACCAGGGGCGCGGAGGGCAGGTCGTTGGGCAGCTCCGTGCTGGCCTTGTCCACGGCATCCTTGATGAGCTGCTTGGCCGCCTGCACGTCCACGCCGGAGGTAAACTCCACGTCCACAATGGCGTAGTCCTGGTTCGAGGTCGAGTTGATGTGCTTCACCCCGTTCACGCTTTTAATCTCCTTTTCGAGCTGACGCGTCACCAAATTCTCGATGTCCGTGGGCGACGTGCCGGGGTACACCGTGGCCACGATGATGCGCGGAATCACGATGTCGGGAAATTTCTCCTTGCCCAGCTTGAGGTAGGCAAAGATGCCCGCGATGCACAGAATCACCGTGATGATGTAAATGCTGGTTTTGTTATTAATGGACCAGCTGGTTGGACCAAATTCCTTCTCTATATCCTGCATGGTTTCCGCTGTTAAAGCTTGGAAATAAGTTGATAAGTGGCAGAGCCGCGAGAGCGGCAACGCTACGCCCCTTGCACGGTCACCGGCTGGCCCTCGTTCAGGTTCTGGTAGCCGGCCGAGATAATCTGGTCGGCGGCGGTGAGGCCGCTGGTTACTTCCACCTTGCCGTTGTAGGTGTTGCCGGTTTTGATGATGCGCTTTTCGGCCATCGTCTTGCCAGCGGCTTTGCCCACCACGTACACGTAGCTGTTCTGCTCGTCGCGCTGCACCAAGTCCACCGGAATCACGGTGGCGTTGGCGGCGGCGTAGTTCTGGATGCGCACCGTGGCCACCATGTTGGGGCGCAGGTCGGTGGTTTTATCCTTCAGGCGCAGCTCCACCGTGAAGGTGCGGCTGGTCGCGTTGATGCTGCGGCTCACCACGCGCACGGTGGCCGGAATCTCCTCGCCGCCCAGGTCCGGAATGGTCACCACGGCGTTGTCGCCGGCCTTGATGCTGTTGCTGTAGGCCTCCGATACTTCGGCCAGAATCTTGCCGCCCGTGCCGCTGGTCAGGCGCACCACCGGCGCACCAGGCGCGGTGATTTCGCCCAGCTTGGGCAGCACCTCGTCCACGGTACCTGAGAACGGAGCCACTACGTTGTAGAGGGCCTTCTGCTGATTGAGGGTGGCCAGGCCGTTTTGGAGGGCGCGGTAGTTGTTGCGGGCCTGCAAAAACTGCACTTCGGTCCCAATCTGCTGGTCCCAGAGGCTCTTTTGCTTCTGGTAGATTACGCGGGCCAGGTCCATGCGGGTGCGTAGCTCGGCCGCGCTGGCGTCCAGAATGCTGGCATCCACGGTGGCCAGCACCTGGCCCTTGCGCACCCGGTCGCCGCGCTGCACGCGCAGGCTGGTGAGGGTGCCGGCGGCCCGGCTGCCCACGGTGGCGTTCTGGTCGAAATCGACGCGGCCCTGCACTTCGAGGTAGCTCTTGAAGCTCTCGGGCTTGGCATTCATCACCGAAACCGGGGTGGCGGGGGCGGTTTCGGACCCGCCATTTTTAGCCTCCAGGGTGGCAATTTTGGCCTGCGTGTCGGCCTGCTCTTTCTTGAGCTCGGCCAGCTCGGCTTTGGGGTCTTTGGCGCCGCCGCAGGAGGCAAGAAGTAAGCTGCAAGCCACAAGCTGCAAGCCATAAGCGAGGGAGCGGGTGAATTTGATTGAGACAGTACGCATATAAAAATGCCGAATGGCGGAGGAAAAACAGTTTATAGTATGGCTTGCAGCTTGTAGCTGACGGCTTGAGGCTTACTTTTTGACTTGGTTGAACAGCTCGCCGGTCGCTTTGTCGCGGTCAACCTTGGCTACCAGCACATCGTATATCGCGCCGTAGTAGTTGGTCTGGGCCGTGCGCAGGTCGGTTTCGGCCGTAATCACCTCCAGGTTGGAGCCCACGCCGGCGTTGAACTTGATGCGCGTGACGCGGGCCACGTCGGTGGCCAGGGTCAGGTTGGCCTGCTGGTTGTCCAGCACGTCCAGCGCGTTGATGAGCGTGGTGCGGCTCTGGGCATCCTGCAAGTCAATGCTTTGCTTCAGCGTTTCGAAACCCTTTTCGATGGTTTGCTGCTGCAGGCGGCTCTGCTGCACCAGGTACTTGCGGCGGAAGCCGTCGAACACCGGCACCTGCAGGCTCAGGCCCACGTTGCCGAAACCGAACCAGTTTTGGTTGGCAAAACCGGCCGAGTTGCGCGATTCCGGCCCGCGGAAAGCGAATAGCTCGCTGGCCGTTTTGGCCGAGCCCGTGAAGCCGTAAGCGCCCGTGAGCACGAGGCGCGGGTAGGCGCCGGCCTGACGGTTGCGCAGGTCGAGGCCCGCCAGCGCCTGCTGGGTTTCCAGGGTCGAGAATTCGATGCGGTTGTTGTAGTTAAGGGCACCACGGGCCGCGATGGGCTGGCCGCCGGATAGCGCGTTCTGCTGGTCGAGGCGGTTTTGGGCGGCGGTGTTATCGCTGTCGGGCGTGGTGGGGGCGGTGGGCACGTCCACCAGGCCGTTCACGCCGCCACCGGTGTTGAAGTTGGCCACGCCCAGGCGCTGGCGCAGGGCGCCGGCATCGACTACGGCCGCCCCGAGCGAGTCGGTGAGCTGGATGTTCTGCTGCTGCGGCAGGCCCATCTGAAACTTGAGCAGGCCCACGCTCAGCTCCGTGAGGCGCTGGGCTTTCTGCTGCTCCACCACCAGGTTGTTGCGCTGCACGCGCAGGCGGTCCACATCGAGCTTCTCGGCAAAGCCGGCCTTGAAGGTTTCGTTGGTCTGGAACAGCACCGTGTCGAGGCGCTGCACGTTGCGGGCCAGCAGGGCGAGGCGCGAGCGGGCCACCAGCGTACTATAATACGCCTTGCTCACTTGCTCCACCACGTCGATTTCGGCCTGCTGGGTTTGCTTTTTGGCCAGCTCGGTATATACCTTAGCGGCCTTCAAACCAATCAGATACGAGCCGTCAAAGAGCAGCTGCGATACCGAAGCGCTGGTATTGCCAGCATACTGCAGGCCAAAGGCGAACGGCTGCGGCGGCACGGCCAGCTGCTGGGTGCCCAGCACCTGCTGCTGCCCGCCCTGGGCTGCGGCCAGGTCGCCCTGCGTGAGCACCGTTTGCGAAATCGGGAAGCTCACCAGGCTCTGTTGCAGCTTAAAGTTGTTGACCAGGTTGGCGCCCACGTTCACCTGGGGCAGGCCGGCGCTCTTGATTTCGCCTACTTTGGCAGCCGCCGCGGCCTCGCCCAGGCGGGTGGCCAGCAGCGACGACTTGTTCTGCACGGCGTAGCTCACCGCCTGTTGCAGGCTCAGGGGCATGGTGCCCGTGGTGGGCGGGGCGGCGGGCAGCGCCGGGGCCGACGTCTGGGCGAGCAGCGCCTGCGGCACGGCGGCACTCAGGGCCACCAGCAGCAGGATTTTTGGTCGAAACAGCATCTTCATAAACAGCAAAAAGGAAGCGGGTAAGCGGGGAAAAGCGGGTTATTCGGCCTCTGTCACGTGGCGGAGCTCGTTGATGAGCTTGTGGCCCTTCAGGGTGGCCACGCCCAGCAGAAAATGCTCGTCGAACACGCGGTTGACCCGCACGGGGGCAAACTGCGCGGGGGGGTACAGCACGGGGTCAAACGCCAGCTCGATTTGCGCTAGGCTGAGACGCGCCAGTACCTCCACGTCGAGGTCGGGCCGGAACAGGCCCTCGGCCATGCCGCGGCGCAGGTTTTTGGTTATCTGTTCGAGAATAAAGTTGTTCTTATGCGCCCCGAACAACTCCCAGGCGGCAGGGTGGTACTTCTTCAGGTCGTGAAAAATGCTGGGGTGAATGCCGCTAAACTGCTGGTCGGCCCACTGCGCAATGGTTAGCATTTCCTCTACCGCGTTGGTGGCGTGGCCGGCCACCGTCGAGCATTCGCATTGGGCTTTATTCAGGTGCTGCGTCATTCCGGCCAACACAATCTGGTCTTTGTTTTCAAACCATTTGTACAACGTTTTTTTCGACATGCCCATGTCGGCGGCGATGTCGTCCATGCTCACGCTTTTGATGCCGTTGCGCATGAAAAGCGTTTGCGCGTGGTTGAGGATTCGGTCTTTGATTTCCATAATGGGTGCCGCAAATATACGATGGAAACTTTAAATGAATTCAAAGTTTCCATTATTTTTTTGCCGCCAATCAGCGCCGCCGGGAGGTTTCGCCAGAAGATGGGTGGACTGCAGGCCGGTTTACCTTATCCAAATTGAAAAAACTCGTACAGTAGCGTTTACTCATCAACTAAACTGAGTGGTATTAAAAACTAATAAAGTTAGTTTACATAACCGCGCGCGTATCTGTCTAGTTGAGCCACTCCGTTTCCACGTGACTTTTGCGCCCTCTCCGATGACGGAGAAACCGCTGGCGGGTACTTTTGCTTCGCTCCATCTATTCACAATTGCTTTCATGAAAATTCGCACCGGCTTCGGCTACGACGTACACCAATTGCAGGAAGGCCTGCCGTTCTGGCTCGGCGGCATTCAGGTACCGCACACCCACGGCGCCCTCGGCCATTCCGATGCCGACGTGCTCATTCACGTAATCTGCGACGCGCTGCTGGGCGCGGCCAACCTGCGCGACATCGGCTTCCACTTCCCCGACACCGACCCGGAGTACAAAGGCATCGACTCCAAGAAACTGATCTCCGGGGTGATGCGCCTGTTGCGCGAGCGCGGCTACGAGGTGGGCAATATCGACTCCACCATTTGCCTGGAGCGGCCCAAAGTGAACCCCCACATCCCGGAAATGCAGCGCGTGCTGGCCGCCGTGATGGGCATCGCCGAAGACGATATTTCCATCAAGGCAACCACGACCGAAAAACTGGGTTTTGTGGGCTCAGGAGAAGGCGTGGCCGCCTATGCCACGGTGCTCATTCATAAAGCATAATTCACCGTCATGCCGAGCGCAGTCGAGGCATCTCGCGTGCGGCAGTAACTAACCCGTTGCAACGAAGCGAGCGAGATGCCTCGACTGCGCTCGGCATGACGCCCTGCCTAGAATACCGTTCCCACCATCCAAAGTCAATGAATAAAACATCCCTCCTACTTGCATTCCTGGCGCTGGCCAGCGCGGCCCCTGCGCACGCCCAGGGCAAGGTGAAAATCAAAACAAAGCACAAGCCGGGCAACGCGGCACCCGCCCCGGCACCCGCGCCCATGGCCGCCGCTGCCACCGACTGGAGCGCCAAATACGCCGAGCTGGTGAATGCCGAGCGCCTGCGCACGCACCTGGCCGTGCTGGCTTCGGACGAGTACGAGGGCCGCGAAACCGGCATGAAAGGCCAGCACATGGCCGCCGCCTACATTGCCGAGCAGTTCAAAAACGCCGGCCTGACCGGCCCCATGCCCACCCCGGCCGACCCCTACCAGCAGCACTTCAACGTGGAGCAGGTGACCTGGGCCGAGGGCAACACCCTGAAAGTGGGCAAGACCAGCTACAAGTGGCTCGTGGATTTCTACGGCCTCAGCGACTCGCCTTTTGCGGAGGAAACCACTATCATGCCCGTGTTTGCGGGCTACGGCATTGAGCAGCCCGGGTACTCCGACTATACCGGACTGGATGTGACCGGCAAAGACGTGCTTATTGCGCTGGGCGAACCCACGGCGGCCGATGGCAAAGCGCTGCTGAGCGCCGACGGCTCGCCCACGAAATGGGGCAACGACTACCGCGCCAAAGCCCAGATGGCGGCCCAGAAAGGTGCCCGCACGGTGTTCTTCGTGAGTTTCGACCCGAATGCCAACTTCGCCAAGCAGGCCGCCCGGCTGGGTCCGTACATCAGCCGGCCCACCACGGTGATGGTGACCGAGAAGCCAAGCCGTACGCCGTCGTTCTTCGTGGCGCCGGCCGTGGCACTGCAGCTGCTGGGCACCAATGCAACCGCCATGAAGGCTCATCTGGCCAAAATCAACCAGACCAAGCAGCCGGTAGCGTCCAAATTCAAGGTGCTGCCCATGCAGATTAAGGCCGTGCGCAAGCGCGTGCCCCTGGAAACCGAGAACGTGCTGGGCTTTATCGAAGGCAGCGACAAGAAGGAGGACGTTATCGTGGTTTCGGCGCACCACGACCACCTGGGCATTCAGAACGGGGTGGTGTTTAACGGGGCCGACGACGACGGCTCGGGTACGTCGGCCATTGTGACCATGGCCGAGGCGTTTGCGCAAGCCAAGAAAGACGGCCACGGCCCGCGCCGCAGCCTGCTCTTCCTGAGCGTGACCGGCGAGGAAAAGGGCCTGTTTGGCTCGGAGTACTACGCCAAAAACCCGGTGTTCCCCATGGCCTCAACCATGGTCGACCTCAACGTGGACATGATAGGCCGCACCGACGCCGAACACGAGGGCAAACCCGACTACGTGTACGTCATCGGGTCCGACAAGCTGGCCTCGGAACTGAAGGTGATTAACGAAGCCCAAAACAAGCAGTATACGCAGCTGGACCTCGACTACCGGTTCGACGACCCCGCCGACCCCAACCGGTTCTACTACCGCTCCGACCACTACAACTTCGCGGTGAACAAGGTGCCGGTGGCCTTTTTCTTCAACGGCGTGCACGCCGACTACCACAAGGAAAGCGACGAAATCAGCAAAATTGAGTTTCCGAAAATGGAGAAGCGCGCGCGGCTGGTGTTCCACTTGGCTTGGGAGCTGGCCAACCGCGAGGGGCGCGTGGTGGTGGACTCTAATAAGCCATAGTGTAGTTTCGCTCGCACAGAGTTCACAGAGTCGCACAGAGCCGTTTCACCATGGAGTTGAACGAATTGACCAGGGAGATTCTTGGGGCGGCGTTTCATGTGCATACGGTGATGGGGGCCGGGTTGCTGGAGTCGGTTTATGCAACGGCGCTGGTTTATGAGTTGCGGAAGCGGGGGATGCGGGTAGCAACTGAAGTAGCTATTCCGGTGCTCTACGAGGGTGTGGACCTCGGGCTTAGCTTTCGGGCTGACCTGATAGTTGAAGGACGAGTAATTTTAGAACTGAAATCGGTGCAGGCCCTTTCTCCGATTCATTCTAAGCAGTTACTGAACTACCTTAAGCTAACCGGGCTGCCGGTGGGCCTGTTGCTCAATTTCAACACCATCTCCCTGCGCGACCAGATTGTGCGCCTGGTGAACTGAACGGCTCTGTGTAACTCTGTGAACTCTGTGCGAAAATGAAGGCTGACCAATTTCTCCTCGACGCCGAAGCCAAGGCCTTCGACCGCGAGCACCGCCGCAAAATCCGGTTCAACATCGGTAAGTACGACGCGGCCGTGAGCGTGGGCATGAAGCTCTACGACCAGCACGAGCTGGCCCGCGACCGCGGCGCCTACCTCAAGGCCACGGTGCTGGAAAAGCTGGACCAGTACCTGCTGCAGTTCGAGGCCGCCTTCACGGCGCGGGGCGGGCGGGTAATCTGGGCGCACGACGCGGCCGAAGCCCTGGCCGAAATCGGGAAGCTGACCAAGGCCCGCAACGCCAAAACGGTGGTGAAGGCCAAGAGCATGACCACCGAGGAAATCCACCTCAACCAGTACCTGGAGTCGCAGGGCGTGGAGTCGGTGGAAACCGACCTGGGCGAGTACATCGTGCAGCTCAACGGCGAGCGGCCCTACCACATTGTGACGCCCGCCATGCACCTGAGCAAGGCCGACATCAACAGCATTTTCGTGAAGCATCTGGGCACGAAGTCCACCGACGACGCCCAGGAGCTGGTGCTCACGGCCCGGCACCTGCTGCGCAACAAGTACACCGCCGCCGAAGTGGGCGTGACCGGCGGCAACTTCCTCATTGCCGATGCCGGCGCCGTGGCCGTGACCGAGAACGAGGGCAACGCCCGCCTCTCGGCTACCTTCCCCAAGCTGCACATTGCGGTGGTGGGCATCGAAAAAGTCATCCCCAAACTGACAGATTTGGACCTGTTCTGGCCCCTGCTGAGCACCAGCGGCAGCGGCCAGCAAGTCACGGTGTATAACACCGTCTACTTCGGCCCGCGCCAGCCCGGCGAAGTGGACGGGCCCGAGGAAATGGTGGTCATTCTGCTCGACAACGGCCGCACCACCCTGCTGGCCCAGCCCGACAAGCGCGCCGCCCTGCGCTGCATTCGCTGCGGGGCCTGCCTCAACGTGTGCCCGGTGTACAAGAACATCGGCGGGCACACCTACGAAACCACGTACTCCGGCCCCATCGGCTCGGTTATCAGCCCGCACCTGAGCGGCCTGCCCGAGCACAAGCACCTGAGCTACGCCAGCAGCCTGTGCGGCGCCTGCACCACCGTGTGCCCGGTACGCATTCCGCTGCACAACCTGCTGCTGCTCAACCGCAAGCAGAGCGTGGAGAAAGGCTACGCGCCCACCGAGGAGCGCGCCGCCATCGGCCTCTGGAAATGGAGCATGCAGCACCGCTGGGCCCTGGACTTGCTGCCCGCCAACATCAAAGACTGGACCCTGGGCCGCCTGCTGGGCCAGGTGGGCTGGAGCAAGCGCCGGGCGGCGCTGGCGGTGGCCCCGGCCTCGTTTGGGGAGCTTTGGAAACGCCGCCCGACCGCCCGGTAGCCGGCTACCGGCCTGGTCTTTCGGCTTTTCGGGACGAATGCGCGTAACAGGCATTTTGCCCGTTATGCCCCCTTTCCTTCTCCTGGCCCTGCGGGTGCTCGCCGGCATGGGCGGCGTGATGCTCATCGTCACCACGATGTCGGCGGCCATCCGCTCGTTTGTGCTGCCGCGCAACGAGGTGGTGCGCCTCAACGTGAGTGTGTTTCAGGGCATTCGCCTGTTTTTCGACCTGGCCGCCAAACTGGCTAACTCCTACGGGCGGCGCGACAAAATCATGGCCCACTACGCGCCGGTGGCCCTTGTGGCCCTGCCCATTGTCTGGGAAACGCTGATGAGCCTGGGCTACACGGCCCTGTACTGGGCGGTGGGCGTGGGCGACCTGAAAAGTTGCTACGAGCTGAGCGGCAGCTCGCTGCTCACGCTGGGCACGGCCAAAACCTACGGCATGTGGCTCAACATGCTCACCTACTCGGAGGCCGCGCTGGGGCTGCTGCTGCTCACCCTGCTCCTCTCCTACTTGCCCACCATCTACCAGGCGTTCTCGCGGCGCGAAGTGACGGTGGCCCTGCTGGAGCTGCGGGCCGGCACCCCGCCCACAGCGGCGTGCCTGCTGAACTGGCTCAACCACGACGGCTCGGTGCAGAACGACGACCAGCAGTGGGCCGAGTGGGAGCGGTGGTTTGTTGAGATTGAAGAAAGCCACACCTCGCTGCCCATCCTCACCTTTTTCCGCTCGCCGCAGCCGGGGCGTTCTTGGGTCACGAGCGGGGGGCTGATTCTGGACACGGCCGCCCTGCTTTTTGCCGCCGTCGACGGGCCCCGGCCCCGGCAGGTCGAAATCACCTTCAAGGCCGGCTGCCTGGCCCTCAACCGCGTGTACCGCTTCTTCGACGACAAAGCCCGAACCGAGCCCACCGACCTGCTGCCCGAAGAGGATACCGTGGAGCCCGGCCGCGCCGAATTCGACGCGGCCTGCGCCGAACTCACCGACCGCGGCCTCGTGCTGTGCGACGACCGCGCCGCCGCCTGGGCTCACTACAAAGAGCTGCGTACCCGCTACGCGTCGGCTCTGGAATTTCTGTCGCGCCTCACCATGGCGCCAAGTCTGAAAATTGCCACCTAACCTTGTTCCCGGCTTCGTGAAACAGCAAATTTATTCCCCGTCGTCGGGCAAAATATTGATATCCTGCACCAGCACGCGCTGCTCAATTTCGCGGCCGCGGGTGGTGTTGGCTAGCCCGCCGAGGGCGGTTTCCTTGTAGCGGGTTTCCATCGCCTGGCCCACCTCGCCGAGGGCCGCCACGCACTGGTCCACGGGAATAACCGGGTCGATGCCGGCAATGGCAATCTGGGCCGATGAAAACGCAATGGCGGCTGCCGAGGCGTTGCGCACCACACAAGGCACTTCCACCAAGCCCGCCACGGGGTCACAGACCAAGCCCAGCATGCACTGGATGGTGACGGCCACGGCGGCAAAAACCTGCTCTACCGGCCCGCCCAGGCAGTACACAATGGCGCCGCTGCCCATGGCGGCGGCGCTGCCGGTCTCGGCCTGGCAGCCGCCCACCGCCCCGGCCAGTGAGGCATTTTGCTCGATAATAAGGGCAATGCCGGCCGCCACGAGCAGGCCTTCCAGAATCTGGCGGTCGGATAGCTTGTGCAGGTCCTGGATGGTGACGAGCACGCCGGGCAGAATACCCGAGGCCCCGGCCGTGGGCGCGGCCACAACGCGGCCCATGCAGGAATTCACCTCTTTGGCGCCCAGGGCGCGGGTAATGAGCTGCTTGAATTCGGGCGAAAGCACGGTGACGGGCGAGGCGGCAATCTTCTTGGCCCCGTTGTTTATCATGCCCGAGCGCGAGGTCATGTCGCCGGTCAGGCCTTCGTGCACGGCGTCGCGCATCACGTCGTAGGCCCGCTGCAGGCCGGTCCAGATTTCTTCTTCGGTGCGGCCCTTCTGCTCGATTTCGTACGCCAGCACGGGCTGGTAAAGCGGTTCGCCGGTGGCAGCGCAGTGCTCGCCCCAGGAGGCGAAATCGTTGAAGAGAAGAGACATGGCGCGGGTGGGAATGAAGGAGAACGAGAAGAGAACGCAAAGCCCCGGCCGAAGGTGTCTTCAACCGGGGCTTAAAACTACGGGATTGGAGCTAAGCCTTACGCCGCGGGCTGTTTGTCGGCTTCCGCCACCAGCGTGATGCTGGCCGAGTTGATGCACAGGCGCAGGCCGCTGGGCGCGGGGCCATCGGGGAAGGCATGGCCCTGGTGGGCATCGCACACGTTGCAAAGCACTTCGATGCGGGTCATGCCGTAGCTGGTGTCTTTCTTGTAGCGAATGGCGCTTTCTTCCACGGGCTGAGTAAAGGAGGGCCAGCCAGTACCCGAATCGAACTTTGTGCGCGAGTCGTAGAGCGGCGTGCCGCAGCACACGCAGGCATAAAGGCCGGCTTCGTGGGCCTCGCAGTGTTCGCCGCTGAAGGCCCGCTCGGTGCCGTGCTCACGGGCGACGTGAAACTGCTCGGACGTGAGCTGCTGGCGCCATTCGGCGGGAGTTTTCTCCACCCGGCGCGGCGCGGGCACGGGGTGGTTGGCAAGGCGGATAACGTCGTTCCAGGTTTGCATATCGATGGGGATTATTCAGAAAAAGCAGTAGGAATAGGGTAAACGCGCCTGGCCCCGGGAGGTTTCCGGGCGCCCTGGCCAGACGCGGGCCGGCCATTTTCCTTACAGCCAGTCCTGCAGCAGCGCCAGCCCAGCCGGCCACTCGCCATAGCCGCTATCTGTGCTGATGTGGCCGGCCTCGCCAATGTCCACCAGCTCGCTGCCCCAGGCCTCGGCAAACTGCCGGGCGCGGGCGGGCGTCACCCATTCGTCGTTCTGGCTGAACACGACCTTGCTGGGAAAAGGCAGCCGGGCCAGCGGCATCGGGGCGAAGCCGGTGGTGGGGAAGGCAGCGTAATGCGCGGTTTCCACGTCGCTGGGCGCCACCAGCAGCGCGCCCTTGATGCGGTGGCCGTAGCGCCCGGCCCAGTGCGCGATGGTGACGCAGCCCAGGCTGTGGCCCACCAGCACTACCTGGCTCAGGTCCTGGCCATCAAGCGCCGCTTCGAGGCGCTCGACCCATTCGGCGCGGTCGGGCACGTCCCATTCGCGCTGCTCAATGCGCGTGAAGTCCGGCTGCGTGCGCTCGAAATACGTTTGCCAATGGTCGGGGCCCGAACTGCCGAGGCCGGGAACGGTGAAGACGCGGGTGGTTTCTTGCATGCATAAAAGTAGGTTTTTCATTCTTTAAAACACGATGGGCCAAAGCCCGCGCCGCCGCCGTGAAAATTCTGACTGCCGCTCAAACCCGCGCCCTCGACCAAGCCACCATTACCGAGCAGGGCCTCACTTCGGCGCAGCTGATGGAGCGCGCTGCCCAGGCGCTGCTGTTCTGGTTCTACGGCCAGTATGGCTACGGCCGGGTACCCGCCGACACCCTGCTGCTCTGCGGCCCCGGCAATAACGGCGGCGACGGCCTGGCCCTGGCCCGCCTGCTGCACGAAGCCAATTATTCGGTGCGCGTGGCCCTGCTGCCCGCCAGCCGCTACTCCCCCGACTGGCAGCACAACCGCCAACGGCTGCCCGCCGCCGTGCCCGTAGCCGAAATCAGCGCCGGAGCCCTGCCCGCCATTTCGGCCGATACCGTGGTGGTTGATGCCCTGTTTGGCACCGGCCTGAGCCGGCCGCTGGCGGGCCTGGCCGCCGCCGTGGTAGCGCACCTCAATCAGGCACAGGCCCGCGTGCTGGCCGTGGACATCCCCAGCGGCCTCTTCGCCGAAGCGTCCCAGCCAGCCGATAGCGCCGTGGTGCGGGCGCGGCACACCGTGAGTTTCGGCCTGCCCAAGCTGGCTTTCCTCCTGCCACAGAACGCGGAGTTTGTGGGCGAGTGGCAGGTTGAGGACATTGAGTTGAGCCCCGGTTTTATTGCCCGCACCACCACGCCCTGGCATTATACAGACGCAGCTACGATGGCCGGCCAGCTGCCTCCACGGCCCAGGTTCAGCCACAAGGGTACCTTTGGGCACGCGCTGCTGCTGGCCGGCAGCCGGGGCAAGATGGGCGCGGCCGTGCTGGCGGCGGGCGCCTGCCTGCGCGGCGGCGTGGGCCTGCTCACGGCCCACATCCCGGCCTGCGGCTACGACATCTTCCAAAACAGCCAGCCAGAAGCCATGTGCCTGAGCGATGCCCAGCCCGACCACATCAGCGAGCTTCCCAATCTAAAGCCATATCAGGCCGTAGCCATCGGCCCAGGTCTGGGGCAGCACGCGGCCAGTTCGAGCGTATTGCGCCAGCTGCTGGAAGCAGCCAGCCAGCCCCGCGAAAAAACCGGCCCGCCGCTGCCTCTCGTCCTCGATGCCGACGCGCTGAACCTGCTGGGCCAGCACCGCGAGCTACTGTCGCTGCTCCCCGAAAACGCCGTACTCACCCCCCACCCCAAGGAATTTGAGCGCCTCACCGAACCCGCCCGCGACGACTACCATCGCCTGGAGCTGTTGCGCGATTTTGCCCAGCAGCACCGCTGCCTGGTGGTCCTCAAAGGTGCCTACACCTGCCTGGCCACGCCCGGCGGCGAACTGCACTTCAACAGCACCGGCAACCCCGGCATGGCCACCGGCGGCAGCGGCGACGTGCTCACCGGCCTGCTCCTGGCCCTGCGCGCCGATGCCCGGCTCCTGCCCTTCGAAGCCGTGCGGCTGGCCGTGTACGCCCACGGGCTGGCCGGCGACCTGGCCGCCCATGAAACCGGTGAAGCCGGGCTGGTAGCCGGCGACATCGTGCGCCACCTAGGCCCGGCGCTGAGCCGGTGCAGCCAGCGGGCTCAAAACACGAAGTAGGCGGCGGCCTGCACCAGCAGCAGGCCATCGGTGAGCAGGGCGTAGAAATAGTCGCTGCGGGTTTCTTCGGCGGCGCTCACCACGCTGGCGGTGAGGGCGCCAGGCAGCAGCACGGCCAGTGGTGGGGCACCCCGCACCAGGCCCAGCGCCATTGAGGCCAGCAGGAATCCCAGGGCCAGCCGCTGGGCTCCGGCCACGCCCAGCACACCGGGAAAGGTGCGAGTGCCCGCCCGCCGGTCGCGCCCATAATCCCGGACATCGAACACGATGGTGATGACCATTATCAGGCAAAAGCGCTGGCCCAGCAGCCCCGCAACGTGGGCCACCGGGTGGCGCAATAGCAACACCGGCAGGCCCACGGTCACGGCCGTCCACACCAGGGCAATGAGGAAGCCTTTGAGCAGCGGGATTTCGCGCAGGGCCCGGCGCGCCCGTGCCACGGCCACAGCGGCCACGAATACAGCAGCGCCAGCGCTACCAACGGCGCGAGCCCCGGCCAGTAGCGCCACCAGCCATCAACGAAAAAGAGGAACCCCGCCGCCGCCGCCGCCCCTACCGCCAGCCCCAGCAGGAGCGGTCGGTGGCGCTGCTGCCAGGCCTTGCGGGCCGAAGTGCCAGCCGGCTCGCGGTGCTTGAAAGGCAGCGCGGCATCGAGGTTGTAGACGAGCAGCGTGGCGGCAAACACCAACGCCACCAGCCGGTACCCGGCGCTGCTGATGGCCGGCCACTGGTGCAGGGTAGCGGCCGTCTGAGCGGCCGCCGCCGCCGCCAGCCACGCGCTGCTGTAGAGCACAGCATCGAGCAAGCGGCCCAGCGGGTGGCGGGCAGCAGCAGGGCGAGCAGGCGGATGCGGATTGGTCACGGGTAAAATTAGCGCCGCCGGACGCAGTACCGGCTGGCTTCAGCGGGGGCAGTACCCACGGCTATGCCTTTCAGTGGACCGGGGCCTCGTGGGCCACAACGCCCAGCGGTATCAGCAACTATTTAGCCCAGGTTGCGAGCTGCTTTTGCCTAGCAAGCGCAAAAAAGGCGAAGCAGAACGTCAACCGTTCGTGCTTCGCCCTTGGGCAATAATATTCACTGGCGTTGCGCAGCCGCGGAGCTGGCGCGCGTCGCAGACGCGCGCCAGCTAACACCTTACTTGATAGCCTGCAGCTGACCGAAGGTTTCGTCGTAAAGCTTGATGCTGTCGTTGATGATGCGGTAGGCGTCTTCCTTGCCCATGAAGCGCTCCACCACCACGTGCTTGTTGTGCTCCAGAGCTTTGTAGTCCTCAAAGAAGCGGCGCATCTCCAGCAGCGTGTGCGGGGGCAGGTCGCTGATGTCGTTGTAGTGGTTCACCGAAATATCGTGGGCGGCCACGGCGATGATTTTGTCGTCTTCCTCGTCCTGGTCCACCATCTGCATTACGCCGATGACCTTGGCCTCCACAATGCACATGGGCACGATGTCGACGGAGCACAGCACCAGAATGTCCAGCGGGTCATTGTCGTCGCAATAGGTTTGGGGAATGAAGCCGTAAGCGGCTGGGTAGTGCACCGCCGAGAACAGCACGCGGTCGAGCTTCAGCAGGCCGCTGTCTTTGTCGAGCTCGTATTTGCCTTTGCTGCCTTTGGGGATTTCGATGATGGATTGCACAACCTGTGGGTTGTTGTCGCCGCGCGATACGTTGTGCCAGGGGTTGAAATAGGTATTTTTCATGTAATCTTAAATGGATTGATAAAGACAGTACACACTCCCCTCCTTACCAAGGAGGGGATGTTTCAGCCAACGGCTGAACGGGGGTGGTTGTGGGCGTTGAACGGCTCGCCGAACAATTTGGCGCCGGCCTTGCAACGCCCACACACCCCACGCGCGCTGCGCGCCGGCGTCCCCTCCTTGGCTACGCTGACCTACGGTTGGTAAGGAGGGGCTTAAACCAGCTACTTCAGCACTTCCACTAGTGGAACCCCGCTGCTGCCGCTTGGTTCCTGAATGTGCAGGAAGCGCGCCACGGTGGCCGCAATGTCCACGACGCGGACGGGCGTGGCCGATTCGCCGTGCTTTACGCGCCAGCCCCAAAAAAGGAGGGGCACGTGCGTATCATACGCCCAAGTGGTGCCGTGGGTGGTGCCTTTGATGACCGGGTACGAGTAGGCTTCGAGCCAGCCGGGCAGCAGGGTCACCAGCACATCGCCGGAGCGGGGGGCGAAAAAACCGTTTTCCTGCAGCATGCCCTGCCCCTCGCTCCAGTGGGCGTTTTGCAGGTCGGTGGCGGTGCGGGTCTGGGCCACGCCGGGCAGCGGGAGCAGCAGGGCGGCTACCTCGGCCTGGGTTTTGGCCAGGTCCAGGCCTTTTTTGGCCAGCAGGGGGCGGTTGAGGTACACCTGCAGGTTGCCGAAATCGAGCACCCACTTGCCGGGGCCGTGGCGGCGCGTGAGGGCCAGCTGCACCGAATCGCGCATGGAGATGTTGCCCACGCCCCCCGCGGGCAGGCGGTGCTCCTGCAGGAAGCCCACGGCGTTGGCCGCGCCGTGGTCGGCGGTGAGGAACACCAGGGCGTTGCCCTTGCCCACGGCCTTGTCGATTGCGCTCAGCAGGCGGGCCAGGTCGCGGTCGAGGCGCAGGTAGGTGTCCTGGGCTTCCACGGAGTTGGGGCCGAACTGGTGGCCTACGTAGTCGGTGCTGCTGAAGCTCACGGCCAGCATGTCGGTGATGCCGGGGCGCTGGCCCAGCTGCTCGGCGCGCAGGGTTTCGAGGGCAAAGTCGGCCGTGAGGCTGTTGCCGAAGGGCGTGGACCGGATGAGGTCGAGGTTGCGGGGGCTGGCTTTGGGCGTGGTTTCGCCCGCGGCGGTGGTGAGGGCCGTCACGGCGGCGGGCGGGGCGGCGCTCAGGCTGGGCAGGTCGTGCGGGAAGGTGGGCGTTTTCTCGCCCCGGAAACTGCTTTCCCAGGGCACGTCGTCGGCGGTGCTTTCGGTGTACTGGGCCAGGGGCAGCAGCGTTTCCCAGGGCTTGCTCAGGTACTGCGCGGCGCGCTCCTGCTGATTGAAGGCCGCCACCCAGCCCGGCAGCTGCGGCATGTAGAAGGTGCTGGTGGTGAAGGCCCCGTTGGTGCCGTCGTACCAATAGGCGGCGGTGGCCGCGTGGCCAGCCGGCAGGATGCTGCCCCGGTCCTTCATGCTCAGCCCGATGACTTTGCTCTGAAAATTGGTGGCCAGCCGCAGCTCATCGCCGATGGTGGTGCTCAGCATATGGCGCGGCGACATCTGCCCCGCCGCCAGGGAGCCGCCCACGGGCTGCACGGTTTTGTCCTCGGTCACGTAGGTGTCGCGGCCGGATTCGCGCTCAAACCAGTTGTTGCCGATAATGCCGTTGACCGCGGGCGTGGCTCCGGTGTAGATGCTGGCGTGGCCCGGCCCGGTGTAGGTGGGCACGAAGTTGAAGTTGCAGCTCTCGAAGCTGAACCCCTGGCCCAGCAGCCGCCGGAACCCGCCGGTGCCGTACTTGGCCCAGTAGCGGTAGAGGTAGTCGTAGCGCATCTGGTCTACCACAATGCCCACCACCAGCTTGGGGCGCGGCACGGGCTGGCCGGCTTTCTGGGCAAGGGCGGGCACGGCGACCAAGGCCGTGAGGGCAAACAGGAATATCTTTTTCAAGCGGAAACAGGTAATGCTAAGCGGGGGCAAAGATACCCCGGCAAAGGCAAGCGCTAAAAAAGAACGTCATGCTGAGCGCAGCCGAAGCATCTCTACCGCACCACTAACTCAACCGACTGATTTACTACTGCAGTAGAGATGCTTCGGCTGCGCTCAGCATGACTGTTCTTTTAGCATGACGTTCAGCTCAGCATGACCATTTTACTTGCTCATCAAAACTCCCTCACCCGTGCTCCCCACTCTCATCTTCGACATGGACGGCGTACTCGTCGACAACACGCCCTACCAGGCCCGCGCCTTTCAGCTCCTGTTTCGCGACCTGGGCCTGACCACCAACGCCCGCCAGCTGCTGCGGCGCCTCAACGGCATGCCCGCCACCAACATCCTCAAAACCGTGTTTCGCCACCCCGTGCCCGAGAAACAGCTGAAAGAATACGCCAGCCAGCGCGAGTTCCTCTACCGCACCTTGTACTGGAACAAGCGCCGCGCCATGCCCGGCCTCGTGCCGTTTCTGGAAGCTGCCCGCGCCGCCGGGCACAACATCGCCCTCGGCACCGGCTCCCCGCCCGAAACCATCAGCTACATCGTCGACCACCTCGACCTGCGCCGGTACTTCGACGTGGTCATCGGCAAAGACGACGTGGCCAAGGGCAAGCCCCACGCCGACACCTTTACCGTGGCCGCCGCCCAGCTCGGCGTCCGCCCCGAGGATTGCATCGTGTTCGAAGACGCCGTGCTGGGCGAGCAGGCCGCCTACCGGGCCGGCATGCGCTGCGTGGCCGTGGGCTCGTCGCTGAAAGAAAAAAACTTCCAACACCCGCTCGCCTACGTCAAAGACTTCACCGGCTTCACCCCCGAGCGGCTGCTGGAGCTGCTGGCCCGGCAGCCCCACGCGCCGAAGCCCGACAAGCAGCGCGCCCAGCGCCAGTACATGCACCTGGAGTAGTTGGGGGGGGGAGTCGTTCGACGGGGCACCTCACCCCCTACCTGCACCCGCTCACCCCGGACGAGCGCAAAGACATGGTGAAAATGGGCGACAAGTCCGTCGGCTTCATGGCCAAGCTCCTCGACTACGCCGCCAATACCTCCGCCTTCGTGCCCGCCACCTAGTCCCCCGGCACGTCCCCCAAAGCGGCGCTCCCCCGCCTGCTGAAGGCTCCGAACGACTTCTTGCTCGTTCGGAGCCTCTTTTTGGGCCTTTGGCACGACCAATAACTCCCACCGAGGGCGTTTGGGGGGCGGCGCTTCCGGGCCGCCCCCGGCAGGCCACCCCGTAGAGGGCGGCCCACGGCGGCATCCACGGCAGCTTCGGGGGCGGCGGTGTCGGCGGCTTTTT
>NZ_MDZB01000091.1 GCF_001816145.1 Hymenobacter lapidarius
GCCGGTCTGCCGTTTTATGCGGTATTAATCCGCCTTTCGGCGGGCTATCCCCCAGATTCGGGTAGGTTGGTTACGCGTTACGCACCCGTGCGCCACTATCTCCATTGCTGAAGACCGTTCGACTTGCATGTATTAGGCCTGCCGCTAGCGTTCATCCTGAGCCAAGATCAAACTCTCCATTGTAAAAATTCCTGCACCCAGGCGAACCTGGGCTGATGTCGAGTGCTGACCTTGCTCACATATTGACGTTATGGTCAAATTCGTTTCGCTTGGTTTGTTTCACTGTGTTTCTTCCGAAGAAGAGGCAGCAAGTGAAACACTTACTATTTTGTCTGTTTCCGTCATTCAAAGAACGTGTGATACTTCCATTTGAAGTATCAGTGTAGATTGCTTTTCAATCCGTTATCGTGGTATTTGCGGCGCTTTGTTCATTTTGGGAGTGCAAAGGTAGCAAATTTTTCTTGATTTCAAAGATTAAAGCGAAAAAAAACATAAATTTTTTCGCTTTACTTTTCAAGTTTGATCGCCTCCGGTTGAGGCGGGGTGCAAAGGTACGACGTCTTTTTTCCGCTTTGCAAGGGATTCGAGAAATAAATTTCGAAGCGTGCGAGCTTGGCTATGGATAGACGAACTGATTATCGCCGGAGCTCCGTGGCCTTTAAGATTCGGCCAAGAACTTGTGTTTTGGCGTGCCCCGTGGTCCGTTTGACGTTTCGGGACTGCAAAGGTAGGAGGAGTTTTGGGGGCGACAAGCGGCCTTTCACTAAATAGGTGATTCAGGGTTGTAAGTGGTTGAGATTCGGGCGCAAATTTTTAATGTTGCACCCGAATCTTACCTGCATCAGTAATTCTCTGATTCTTCTTCTAAATCTGCGCGAAACTCATTAGAATTGACAACAAACCCTGTTTTCCCGTTAATCGAAAATACATTTATCAAAAAGCCATTTTTCTCGAAAGCCTCTAGACGTGTTGTCATTAGCTCATGAAGCGACAGAGCGTGTGGCACGTATTCTTGCCACTCTCCTACTGCACTCAATTCAGAATACACTGCTGCTGGCCAAATTGAAACCAGTGTATTGCCTTCAACCGAAGCTAGTGCCCAAGTTCCGTCTGCACGGGTAAGCGTGTATGCCATCTCAAAATCAACAACCTTTTTTACCATGTGTTGATATCGGTCAAACGGCTTTAATGCCGACACACTGGCTATTTCCTTTTGATTTGGCTTATAGTCCATTTCAAAACTAGCGGTGGAGGGTGCTGACGCGGTCGGGGCCGACGCTGACGATGCTGATGGGCACCTGAAGCTCCTTCTCGAGGAATTCGAGATAGGCAACCAAATTAGCAGGGAGTTGAGTGGCGTCGGTGATTTGGGTGAGGTCGGTGTTCCAGCCGGGGAGGGTGATGTACTCGGGGGTGACGGTGGTGAGTTCACCAGGGTCGGGGAGTTTGGGGGTGCTTTCGCCGGTAGCGGTGCGGTAGTGGGTGCAGGCCTGGATTTCGGTGAAGGCGTCGAGAACGTCAGCTTTCATGAGGTGAAGCTCGGTCACGCCGTTGAGCATGATGGCGTAGCGCAGGGCGGGCAGGTCTATCCAGCCGGTGCGGCGGGGGCGGCCGGTGGTGGAACCGAACTCGCGGCCGGCCTGGCGGATTTGCTCCCCCACTTCGTCGTGGAGCTCAGTAGGGAACGGGCCGCTACCGACGCGGGTGCAGTAGGCTTTGGTGATGCCGTACACCTTATCTATATGACGGGGCGCGATACCGAGGCCGGTGCACGCACCGGCGGCGATGGTGCTGGAGGAGGTGACGTAGGGGTAGGAGCCGAAGTCGATATCCAATAGGGAACCCTGGGCACCTTCGGCCAGAATGCGCTTGCCTTGGGTGAGGAGGTCGTTGAGGAGGTATTCGGTGTCGGTGAGCTGGAGGGTGCGCAGGAATTCGACAGCGGAGAAGAAATCGGCTTCGAGGGCTTCGATTTCTAGTTCTTTGTGGTTGTGGGCAGCGATGGCAGCGTGCTGGGCGACGGCTTCTTTGTAGCGCTGCTCGAAATCGGGCAAGAGGATGTGGCCGACGCGGAGGCCCACGCGGCCGATTTTATCGGAATAGGTGGGGCCGATGCCTTTGAGGGTGCTGCCGATTTTGGTGTTGCCACGAGCTTCTTCGCTGATGCGGTCGAGGGCGCGGTGCGAAGGGAGGATGAGCTGGGCTTTTTTGGAGATGTAGAGGTTTTTAGACCAGTCTACTCCCCTATCGGTAAGTTTCTGGAGCTCCTGGCGGAACACGACGGGGTCAAGAACGACGCCATTGCCTACGATATTAAGGATGTGGGGATGGAAGATGCCGCTGGGCACTTGGTGCAGAACGTGCTTGATGCCGTCGAAAGTGAGGGTGTGGCCGGCGTTGGGGCCGCCCTGGAAGCGGGCTACGGCTTCGTAGGTGGGTGCTAATACGTCTACGATTTTGCCTTTGCCTTCATCGCCCCACTGGAGGCCTACTAATACGTCTACTGGCATGATGGTTTGGGTTTCGCCCTCCGAGAAACGCCTCACCCCGGCCACTCTCCGATGGAGAGGGGAGCCACGGCGGCGCGGTTCTTCTTGGAGGCTGAGGTGTTTTGTTGGTTGAGAATTGAATTACTGCTTTGTTCGTGCGCGATAAGGTCCTTGGCTACGCCGACCTTCGGTGTGCGAACTCAGGATGACAAATCCACGCTCACAATGAGAAATGGGGACAAAAAAATGGCCGCCTAAACGGCGGCCGGAGTTAGAAGTTGGCGGGCGGCGGCTTCGTCGGCGGCAACGGTGAAAATGTTGTTTAGCTTGGTTAGGGCCAGCATTTTCTTGGGGTGTTCGGCGGGATTGATGAGAACCATCTCGCCGCCGCGGCTGCGGAACTTGGTAAGAAGGGAAACTAATACGCCGATGCCGGTGCTGTTGATGTAACGAATTTCGGACAAATCGACGGCGCAGAAGTTGAGCGACTCGCCGAGGTGGTTGTTGACGGACTGGAGGAGCTGGTCGGTATCGGGGCTGCCGATGAGGTCGCCGGTGAGGCGGACGTAGAGGATGCCGTTCTGAACGGCGCTGGTGGTGGTCATGCGGGAGTGGCGGAAGAACGGGCGGCAGCCTGGGCGCGACAGTCGCCGCAGATGCCGTAAAGATTTAAAGAATGGTGCAAGATATGGAAGTTCAGGAGCTCACCGACCATGGTTTGGATGCCATGTATGCGCGGGTCGCAGAATTCCACCACTTTATGGCATTCGGTGCAGATGACGTGGTCGTGCTGGCGGTAGCCGTAGCTCTTCTCGTACTGGGCGAGGTTGCGGCCGAACTGGTGCTTGCTCACGAGGCCCTGCTCCACCAATAGGTCGAGCGTGTTGTAAACGGTGGCACGGCTCACTTGCAGGCCCCGCTCCTTCATGCCGGCATACAGCTCATCTACATCGAAGTGGCCGGAGCGGGCGTAAATTTCTTCGAGGATGGAATACCGCTCGCCGGTTTTGCGCAAACCTTTGTTTTCGAGGTGGGCCGTAAAAAGCTTGCGGACTTCTTCGAGCTTATCGGTGTTGAGGGCGGCTTGGGAGGCGGCACTGGGCGTGTGCTTCGCCGCGTAGCCGGTTTCGGAGGAGCCGCCCACCTCCTGCCCGGCCGCTTTGGCAGGGGGCGAGGGCAGATGCGCGGAAGCTACTTGGGAGGAAGACACTGGCTATGGGGTGTTGAGGAACAAAGGTAAAAAACGCAGGCTTGCTAAGCCGCAACGGCCGCGTTAGGTTTCAGCGTTCAAAGTAGAGGTGGTAGTGATTGGCGCAGCCCGGGTTGAAAGCGGCCTGGCACAGCGGGCAGGTGTTGCCGCAGCTCAGGTATGCTGCGATGCTGAGGACGCCGGTGCAATTGCCGCAATAGATGGCTTCCTGGCTGAACTCAGCTGCGGGCCAGACTACCGGCGCGTGGCTGGCTGACTCCTGGTGGCACTGAATGCAGGCATAAAAGGCATCGCAGCACTTGAATTTGATGGCAATAATGTCGCGCTCCGAATGATAGTGCGCGCACTGGGTCCGCTCGTTCACACCTACTCCGTGGCAGATTATTGCAGGTTCCGGGTTCATTTTCATGAATCAAACCGCTCTACCTGCAGCACGCCGTTTACGCGACTCAGCCGTTGAATGAGCTTATCGAGGTGGCCGGTATCGTTGACAAACACCATAATCTGGCCTTCGAAGAAACCGTCGTTGGCATCCACGGTGATGGAGCGCATGTTTACTTTCAGGCTGGTGCTGATGATGCGCGTGACGTCGTTGACGATACCAACCCGGTCGGAGCCTTTCAGGCGAATACCGGCCAAGAAGGCGAGTTCAAGCTGGTCGGTCCACTTAGCGCGCACAATGCGGTTGCCGTAGTTGGACATCAAATCAACGGCCCGGGGGCAGTTGGTGCGGTGAATGATGAGGCCCTGGTCGGTTTCGAAGCCGAAAACGTCATCGCCGGGAATGGGATTGCAGCAGCGGGCAATGCTGTAATCGAATTTGTCGGTGTGTTCGCCCACCACGAGCATGTCGGGGCGCACTCCGCGGATTTTCTGCACTTCGTTGTCGAACGCCTTGGGCTCAAGTACGGAGGGCGTTGCTTTGTCCGCACTAAATAACGACTCGCGAATGGTGCGGCCGTCCACCTGCCCAATGGCCAGGCGGTAATAGAATTCCTGCGCGCTGGGCACGTTGAAGTAGGCCAGCAGGCGGTTGAAATTCTCCTGGGTGAAGGGCACGCCAATGTTTTCCAGCCGTTTTTCCAGTAGGAAACGCCCGTCCTCCGCTTTCGCCCGTTTGTCGTCGCGCAAGAAGTCCTTGATTTTGGAGCGGGCCTTGGTGGTGATGACGTAGTTGAGCCACTCCGACGTGGGCCGCTGCTTGTGCGACGTCAGGATTTCGACCTGGTCCCCGTTGTGCAGCTGGTAGCTGAGCGGCTCCAGTTTTTGGTTCACCTTGGCCCCGAGGCAATGCAGGCCAATGTGGGTGTGAATGTCGAAAGCAAAGTCCAGCGCGGTGGCTTTGTCCGGCAAAATCACCAGCTTTCCCTTGGGTGTGAAGGCGTAGACCTCCTTCACGAACAGGTTCTGGCGGAACTCGTCCATGAATTCGAGGGCGCTGGAATTATTGGTTTCCAGCATCTCGCGCACCTTGTTCACCCAGCCTTCCAGCGAGCTTTCGGGCTGAATGCTGCCGGTATCCTTGTATTTCCAGTGCGCGGCGTAGCCTTTCTCGGCAATATCGTCCATGCGGCGCGAGCGGATTTGAACTTCCACCCACTGGCCGGCCCGCGACATCACGGTGGTGTGCAGGCTCTCGTAGCCGTTGGCTTTGGGGGTCGAGACCCAGTCCCGCAGCCGGTCGGGATTGGGCTGGTAGAAATCGGTCACGATGCTATAGACCTGCCAGCAAGCCGCTTTTTCCTGCTCCGGCGGCACGTCCAAGATGACGCGAACAGCGAACAAGTCGTACACCTCGTCGAAGGTGATGTTCTGCTTCTTCATCTTCTTCAGAACCGAATAGATGCTCTTGGGCCGGCCCTTTATCTCAAACTCGAAGCCCTGCGCCTTCAATTCGTCTTCAATGGGCTGCACAAAGTCCTTGATAAAGCGGTTGCGCGCGCTCTGGCTCTGCCGCACTTTGGCCTTGAGGTCGGTGTAGGTGTCGGTATCGGTGAATTTGAGGTACAAATCCTCCAGCTCACTCTTTATAGTATAGAGACCCAGCCGATGCGCCAACGGGGCGTACAGATACAGTGTCTCCGAAGCAATTTTCAGCTGCTTGTGCCGCGGCATCGAGTCCAGGGTCCGCATGTTGTGCAGGCGGTCGGCAATTTTAATGAGGATAACGCGCACGTCTTCGCTCAGCGTGAGCAGCATTTTGCGGAAGTTTTCGGCCTGCTCGCTGGTGCCGTACTCAAACACGCCCGAAATCTTGGTCAGGCCGTCGATGATTCGGGCCACTTTCGGGCCGAACTCGCGCTCGATGTCAGAAATTTCCGTGGGCGTGTCCTCCACCACATCGTGCAGCAGGGCAGCCACAATGCTCGTGGTGCCCAGCCCAATCTCCTCCACCGCAATCTGGGCCACTGCCAGCGGGTGCAGAATGTAGGGCTCGCCGGACTTGCGGCGCATCTCTTTGTGCGCTTCAAGGCTCTGATTGAATGCTTTTTTAATCAGCTTGGTGTCGCCATCCTGCAGGTAGGGCTTGGCCGTGCGCAGCAGGCGGCGGTAGTGGCGCAGGATTTCCTGGCGTTCGGCTTCGGGAGAGATAACGGGAGGCATAGGTGGTAAAGTAACAAAGGCCGGGGAGAAAAGGTGGCCCAAACGGTCCTACGCAGACTACTTACACTTGGGCTTTGCGCACAATGAATTTCCCGAGTACCTTTGCGGGCCCGTAGCAGTCGGCGTGCGGCACCATATGCGGATATGGCGAAATTGGTAGACGTGCCAGACTTAGGATCTGGTGCCGCAAGGCGTGTGGGTTCGAGTCCCTCTATCCGCACTTTTTTTGATGTAGGCCTTCAGTCGCATAGGCTGGAGGTTTTTTTTTCAACTTTTCAACCTGCCAGCGGAAGCCGGCTCCCCTGTTTTGAACATTACCCTCGACAAGAACGACGAGCAGCTGACCGGGCTGCTGAAAGTCCAGCTCACCGAAGCCGACTACGCGCCCACGGTTGACAAGCAAATCAAAGAGTACACCAAGCGCGCCCAGGTGAAGGGCTTCCGTCCTGGCATGGTGCCCGTGGGCATGGTGCGCAAGATGTACGGCAAAGGCATTCTGGCGGAGGAAATCAACAAAATGCTGGGCAAATCGGTGGATGCCTACATTAAGGAGAACAACATCAAGCTGCTGGGCGAGCCCCTGCCCGTGCCAAGCGACGTGAATTTCGAAACCGATAAGGACTTCGAATTTCAGTTTGAGTTGGGCCTGCTGCCCGACTTTGAGCTGCCCGCCGAGGGTGCGCTGCAAGTGGAGCGCCACCAGGTAACCATCGACGAGGAAACCCTCAACCAGACCAACGAGCAAATTGCCCGGCAGTACGGCGAGACGACCAACCCCGAGGAATCGGAAGCCGGCGACTACCTCTTCGGCAAGCTGAAGAAGGCTGATGAGGAAGGCGAAGGCCGCACTATCCTGCTGCCCATCGCCAAAATCACCGGCGACTCGGCCCAGTTTGTGGGCAAAAAAGGCGGCGACGCCGTGACGTTTGACCTGCAGGCCGCTTTCGGCAACGACGCGGCTACGGTTTCGAGCGTGACAGGCCTGAGCAAGGAAGAGGCCGCTACGGCTACCGGCGACTACGTGTTCAACGTGGAGAAGGTGAACCGCACGACGGCTCCCGAAATGAACCAGGAGCTGTTCGACAAAGTCTTTGGTCCCGAGGCAGTGGCTTCGCAGGAAGAGTTCGACGCTAAAGTGCGCGAAACCATCCAGTCGAACTACGACCGCGAGAGCGACGGCGCCCTCAACAACAGCATTGTGGAGCAGCTGGTGAGCACCGTGGAAATTAAGGTGCCCACGGAGTTCTTCAAGAAGTGGCTGGTGCGCGCCAACGAAGGCAAACTGACGCCTGAGAAGGTGGAGGAGCACTACAGCGACTACGAGAAGGAGCTGAAGTGGAGCATGATTCGCAACAAAGTGGTGGAAGACGCCGGCCTGAAGGTGAGCAACGACGAGATTGTGGACCGCACCCTCGACAAAATCATGGGCCAGTTCAACATGCCCAACATGCCCGACGAAATGCGCGAGTCGATGCGGCAGTACGCCGACAGCTTCCTGAAGCAGGAGAACGGCAAAAACTACGTGAGCGAGTACGAGGCCATTCTGGCAGAGAAAGTGCTGGAAAACCTGCGCGGCAAAGTTGTTGTTACGGACAAGCCCGTAACGGCCGAAGAATTCCGGACCCTGCACAGCTAGCAATAGCCAAGCAGCCCGACTTTCGGAAAAGCCCTTACGGAAACGTAGGGGCTTTTTTTGTTGGTGTTCCAACAACATTCCCTTACTTCGCTCGTCTTTGTTACCTCACCCGCGCAAGCTCACAACGTGCGCCCCAAATTTCTCCAATGAATCCATTACTGAATAAGCAAGAGTTTCGCAAGTTTGCCGTGAAGGGCCAGGGACTCAACGGCCTGGGCGTGGACCAGTACCTGACCCACATGGAGGGCATTGCCCGCCAGAACTTTACCGGCATGACCCGCTCGGTGATTGAGGAGCGCCCCACGCGCTTCGCTGAAATCGACGTGTTTTCGCGCCTCATCATGGACCGGATTGTGTTCCTGGGCACGGCCGTGGACGACTACATTGCCAACATCCTGACGGCGCAGATGCTGTTTCTGGAGTCGGCCGATGCCAAGAAGGACATCCTGCTCTACATCAACTCGCCCGGTGGCTCGGTGTATGCCGGCCTGGGCATCTACGACACCATGCAGTACGTGAACCCCGACGTGGCCACGATTTGCACGGGACTTGCCGCCTCCATGGGCGCCGTGCTGCTGGCCGGTGGCGCCGAGAACAAACGCTCGGCCCTCCCCCACGCCCGCGTCATGATTCACCAGCCCTCGGGTGGTGCGCAGGGCCAGTCGTCGGACATCGAAATCACGGCCCGCGAAATCCTCAAATTGAAGAAGGAGCTGTATGACATTCTGGCGCAGCACACCGGCAAAACCTACCAGGAAATTCACGACAACTCGGACCGCGACTACTGGATGCGTGCCGACGAAGCCAAAGAGTACGGCCTGATTGACGAGGTGCTGGAGAAGAAGAAAGCCTAACCCCGCGTTGGGTCTGATTTTTTGAATTTCCGCTTGTAACAAAAATCTCCCGCTGCAGCAGCGGGGGATTTTTGCGTTTGGTGCTGACGCGAACCGCTCCGGAATGCGTTAGAATTTGCCGGTGAGGCCCACTTTGAGGTAGGTCTGGTCGTAGCCAAGCTCGGCGAAAACGCCCAGATTGGACAGCAGGTAGTAGCGGCCACCCACGAAGATGCCGGGCGCCAACTTGGCGCCACTGCCGGCGCCGGGAGCCGAGGTGCTGCCTTCGTAGGCCGCTCTGCTGTAGCGCAGGCCAACTCCGAGGCCGGCATAGGCGTCAAACTCCGGAAGTACGGGGTAGTGGAACGCGCCACGGACGGCGAGCAGCACGTCGGTGTATTTCCAGCGCTCGCCCCCGCTCAGGTTGTAGGAAGCGCCCTGGTAGCCGATAAAAGCGCCCGCGCCGAGCACGCCGGGCCCAATGGGAAGCAGGCCACGCTCGTACGATAAGTTGACAGCAGGCGATACCGAAGACGTGCCACCCGTTTGCTTGTTGCGGTAGTTATTGCCGCTGCCCACCCCAATGCCGAGGTTCAGCACCTGGTTGCCGGCCCGGAACGGGCGTCGGTGAACGTGGTGGGCAGCACCGTTTCGAGCAGCGACGGCGCAGCTTCTGCGGCCGGCTCAGGTGGTGGCACGGTGCGAACCGGGGGTTTGGCGACGGGTTTGGCGGCGGGTTTGGCAGTGGGCCGGGGCGCGGGCTTGCGGGTAGAAGTTTGAGCGCGAACGCCAGCTAGTGGCAAGGCAGCCACCAACCCACCCGCCAGCAGCATGTGAAAGATGCTTTTCATAGAAAGGCAAAGTACGTGGCTGGAAAAAGAAAATAGCACGGTACGCAGCCAGGTGCGCCGCTGGTACAGGAACGGTCGGAGCCAATACGAAGGACAAAAATATGGCCAAAATGGCATCTAGGTGGGGTTGAGATGCCTAATTGCAGTGCGTATGGCAAGCTCTGCCAGGGCCTGAAAACTATTGGGAGGAAATACTGAATTATGAATAAAACCCAGGCAGCCTGGCCATTAATGGTGCGGCGCAACCCGGTGCCAGGGCCTTTGGTCGTGGTAGTGCGCTCAGCGTGAGGACTCCCACCAATCCAGCAAGCAGGAGTTCAAGGCCGAACTTTGTTAAGCACCACGCTCTTTAAGGGGCTCGCTTGTTATTGAAGGGCTGGCTTACGCTTTTGACAATGGCACCATTTTTCGCCAAACAGGCGTTGGGCATGTTGTATCTTTGGGCCCGCTTGTTCAAAAACTAGCCTTCTCTCTTACTATTCTATTCTTCTTTCCGTGGCCGAAATATCCTGTTCCTTTTGTAATAAAAGCAAGCGCGAAGTTGCCGTTATGATTTCGGGCATCAACGCCCACATCTGCGAAAAATGCGTGGGCCAGGCCCAGCATATCCTCGACGAAGAAGCCAAAGCCCAGGACGCCAGCAAGCAACCCAAGTTCAACCTCATCAAGCCCAAGGCCATTAAGGACCACCTCGACCAGTACGTGGTGGGCCAGGACGAGGCCAAGCGCGTGATGTCGGTGGCGGTGTACAACCACTACAAGCGCCTGATGCAGAAGCCGCAGGAGGACGAGGTGCAGATTGAAAAGTCCAACATCATCATGGTGGGCGAAACCGGCACCGGCAAAACCTTCCTGGCGCGCATGCTGGCCAAGATTCTGCAGGTGCCCTTCTGCATTGCCGATGCCACCGTGCTCACCGAGGCCGGCTATGTGGGCGAAGACGTAGAAAGCATCCTCACCCGCCTGCTGCAAGCGGCCGACTACAACCTGGAAGCCGCCGAGCGCGGCATCGTGTACATCGACGAAATCGATAAAATTGCCCGCAAGAGCGACAACCCCAGCATCACGCGCGACGTGAGCGGCGAGGGCGTGCAGCAGGCGTTGCTCAAGCTGCTGGAAGGCACCGCCATCAACGTGCCGCCGCAGGGAGGCCGCAAGCACCCCGAGCAAAAGATGATTTCGGTGAACACCGAGAACATCCTTTTCATCTGCGGGGGCGCCTTTTCGGGTCTCGACCGCATCATCAAGAGCCGCCTGAACACCAAGCCCATGGGCTTTGCCAAGACGAACCTCGACGACCAGGTGGACACCGAGAATTTCCTGCGCTACGTCTCGGCCCAAGACATCAAATCGTTCGGGCTGATTCCGGAATTGATTGGTCGCCTGCCGGTGCTTACCCACCTCAACCCGCTGGACCGCACCACGCTGCGCATGATTCTGACCGAGCCGAAGAACTCGCTCGTGCGCCAGTATAAGCGCTTGTTCGGCATGGAGAACATCGAGCTCAGCTTCACCGAGGACGCGCTCGAATACATTGTGGAAAAGGCCGACGAGTACCGCCTCGGGGCCCGCGGCCTGCGCTCCATCTGCGAGAGCATCATGACCGATGCCATGTTTGAGATGCCTTCGGAAGAAGGGGCCGATGCACTGCAGATTAACTTAAGTTACTGCCGCAGCAAGTTTGAGAAGTCGCCCCTGCGCCAGATGCGAGCGGCATAAAAAAGAATTAGTAATTAATAATGAGTAATGAAAAATGCCCGTCTGGTAATCCAGATGGGCATTTTTCATTGCTGAAGATTTTTATAAAGTTGATTTTTCAAGTGTTTATCATCCTGAGCGGCGCGAAGGACATTATCACGAATGGAATTTCATCAACCGGATGCAGTTCAGGTGTGATGAGGTCCTTCGCTCCGCTCGGGATGACAGATGACAGGTTTTTCGATTTTTGAAACTGCTTCAATAACTAAAACCTACTCCACTACGACCCGCTGGACGGTGGGCGTGCGGCGGTCGGTTTGCACGGTGAGCAGGTAGGTACCGGCGGACAAGCCGGCCATGGACAACTCGGTTTCGCTGCCGCTGAAGATGCGGGTGCTCACCAATTGGCCCACCACGTTGCGCAGGGTGACGGTGGCCTGGGCAGCACGCGCGGCCAGCTTTATGTGCAGCAAGCCTTTGCCGGCCACAGGGTTAGGCCAGATGCTGAACTCGCTTTTGCTGCTGTTGATAGCCGCCGTGATAGTGCCGACGGTGAAGAGCTGGCCGTTGCTGGTACCAGAGGCAGTGGTCACAACCACATTGCCGGTGGTGGCGCCCGTGGGAACGGTGAACGTGATGGTGGTGGCGTTCAGGACGGACAATCCCGTGACGGGAGTGCCGTTGAGCGTGACGCTGGAGGCCCCGTTCAAGTCGGTGCCCGTGAGCGTGACGGCCGTGCCTACCGGGCCGGATGCGGGGCTCAGGGTGGTAATTACCGGTGCGGGCGATGTAGCAGAGCACGTGGCGCTGAGGGTGAAATCACCGGTTTCGGTGTCGAAGCCGCTCACGAACACCAAGTAATTGGTGCCGGCCGTCGTGTTGAACGTGACGGCAGAAGCAACGCCGTTGGGGTTGCACGTCAGGTCATCGTCGTTGGCGCCGATGCAAGTAAAAGTACCGCAAGCCCCGGAGTACACAAAAAGCTTGGTGTCGAAATTGGTAGTGGAGCTGCAGGTAGAAACGGTGATGGGGCTGCCATTGCCGACTATAGTGTAAAACACGCCCCCGGCATCTACGGTCTCGAAGCAGTCGTCGACGGGGTCGCCGGTGGCGGTGGCGCTGGTGGTGCTGCCGGTTACGGTTTGGCCGCAGGCAAGCGGCAGAGCATTGAGGCAAAGGTCATTGGCGGGAGGCACCAGAAAGTTGGTTTCGGAGGCGCCCGTGCCACCCGCCGCCGTGACAACAATGGGGCCCGAAGTGGCTCCTGCTGGCACAGTGACCGTAATCTGGGTAGAAGAGTTGAGGGTGAAAGTGGGGGCCACAACGCCATTGAACGTGATTTGCGTGGTGCCGCCGAAGTTGCTGCCGGTGAGCACGACCACGGTGCCGGCCGAGCCGGCGTTGGGCGTGAACGAGGTAATAACCGGGGCCGGAATCACGACGAAGCTACCGGCCGAAACGCCGGTGCCGGTGGCCGTGGTAACGGCAATTGGGCCGGATACCGCGCCTGGGGGCACCGTTACCGTAATCTGAGTGGCCGAGTTGACAGTAAATACCGGAGCAAAAATGCCGTTGAACTGCACAGTAGTTGCATTGGCGAAGCCCGTGCCCGTGAGCACCACCTGGCTGCCCACCGCGCCGGTACCGGGCGTGAAGCTGCTGATAGCGGGCGGAGCGCCTACCACAAAAGGCGTGGCGGAGGTGCCGGTGCCGGTAGGGCCCACCACGGTAATGGCGCCGGTGCTAGTGCCAGCCGCTACGGTGGCCGTAATCTGCGTGGCCGAATTTGCCGTGAATGAAGCGGCCGGAGTACCGTTGAAGCTCACGGCCGTGGCCCCCGCGAGGTTGGTGCCGGTGAGGGTGACCACCGTGCCGGACAACCCGCCCGCCGGCGAGAAGCTGCTGATGGTGGGCGCCGCAACAGACGCAATGCTGAAGCTGACGTTGGAAATATCGAAAAAGTAGTTGTCCACGGATTCCACCATGAGGCGGGCCTGGCTGCTGGTCACGTTGGGGGCAGCTACCACGACGCTGCCGTCGTTGGGCTCGTTCAGGGCCAGTACCACGGGGTAAGTCAGGCCGCCGTCGAGGCTCAGGCGCAGGTTGACTAAGGCGCAACTCACGGGCGGAGCGGTGGTATTGGCCACGTTCCAGGTAATGGTTTGGGCGCTGCCACCAGTCCAGGACACGGCGGTGTTGGGAGCGGTGACTTCGAAGGGGCCCGCCGTACTGCTCACGTTCAGGCGCAGGGTGGGGCTGAAATCGATGCCGCCTACCACCCCAACGGGGCCGTTGTGCTCGTCGCGCACGGTGCAGCGAAAATTAAGCTGACGCGTAACCGTTGGCAACTGTTCGTCCCGGGAGGAAGTGTTGCCGAGTTGGTCACTCAGGCGCGGGAAATAGCGCGTCCCGGACGGGGTGGGCGTAAACGAGCGGAACAGCGGCCGGTTGTCGTTGGGCACCTGGGCCGCGGTGGGCGGGCCGGGCCGGCCGAGGTCCAGTTCTTCCCAAGAATAAGTAATGGGGTCGTTCTGGGCATCGGTCGCCGTCGCCGTCAGCTTGAAAGGCGTGCTGATGGGCAGCGTCCGCACGCTGCGGGGGACCGTGAGGTCGGGGGGCGTGTTGCCGGTGGCAGCGCTGGTACCGCAGGTAGTGCCATCTACGAAAGCCCGGATTTCCTCGTAGCTGCCGGTGTGGAAAACGGCGTCGGAATTGGGTTGCAGGTTATCGGCCGGAGCGCAGATGCCGGCGTAGGCCATGATGGTAGACCCCGAGCCCGGCTCCCAGGCAGTAGAAGGATTGCGGTTGCCGGCGCAGTTGCCGCCATCGCCGTTGAAGGTGTGGTTGCCGCCAAACTGGTGTCCCATTTCATGCGCAACGAAATCAATATCGAAGGCATCGCCCACGGGGTTGGGTAGGCCCGTGACGCCTTGGGCTTTTTGCCTTGGAACGCATACCACGCCCAGCAGCGCCACTCCCCCGCCGTTGGTGCTCACCACGTGGCCAATGTCATAGTTGGCATTACCAATAATGCGGTCGATGTTGGTCTGGTTTTGTCCCAGCATGGCTTCGCCGTTGTTATCGGTATAGGGCGGCGAAGGCTGGGGGCCGGTGCCACTCAGGAAAACCAGCTTATCGTTGTTCGGCACCAGCACCATGCGCACGGTCAGTTCCCGCTCGTACACGCCTACCACGCGGTTCACGGTGGTTGCCTCGGCGGCAAGCACGCCGGCCACGGTGTTGCCCTTGGTGAGGGCGTACTCGGGGGTGCAGGCAAGGGCCAGGCGGTAGGTGCGCAACAGCGGGCCGCTGGCAGCCGGCCGGGCCGCCACCGCGGCCTGGGCCGATTTGCGCCGGGCGGCCGTGGCGCTTTTGTTGGCCGCAGTGGGCTGGAAGCCGCAGGCCAGGGCCGTGGCGGCGCGGTTCATGTCGCGCTTATAAAACCCGAGGTAATGCCGGGTGTCGTTGGGGGCCACGGGGTCGATGTAAAAGCTATTGCCGGCACCGGTGAGTACCTGGGCATGGAAGCCCCGCGGCGTCAGGTCGAGCCGCACGGAGGCAGCCGCGTCGTCAAGTCCCACCCCGGCGTAGGTTTTTATCTCAGGAAACCGGGCCGCGAGCGCGGGCGCCAACACGGAAGACTGACGGATGGCAAAGCGGCCGGTGCTCCCATTGGGCAGGGGTAGCACCAGCACCAGGGGAGCCGCGCCAGCCTGCGCTTCCGATGGCGCCGCGGCCAGGGCCCCGCGCAGACCGGCTACGTCCAGGGTCAGGGCCTGCGAACGGAAGAGGGCCGCACCCAGCCTGGACTTTGCGGCCGCCCCACGGGCTTCGCCATCGGCCCGGAAAAAGGGAGCCGTGGCTTTGGATTGCGCCCTGGCCCCCAAGGCCATGCCCAGTACCAGGAACAGCAACGCGCCAGCCCGGCCCAGCCGCGCCCCGACTGCTGAAATCGCCGTTGCCCCTCCAGTAGCCGAGCGGCCGTCGTAACGCTTTGTCATCTAAATTATCGTGATTGAAGTAGAAGAAGTAAATCTAAGGCAAAGCGAGGACACAAGGCGCTGAAGGTGTTGCGGCTCGGGCTGTTGTGGTGTGGGGGACGCATATATTCTGACAAGAAGACAACAAAAAGCCCCGGTGCGGAACACCGGGGCGTTGTTAGGGAGCCGTGAGCTGAGAGGCAACTCCTCGGCTACTTTGGGCAAAGCACTATCTCTGTCTAGCTGGCTTTCAGGTAGTTCACCATCAGTTCAGCGGTTTTCCGGGCGGCTTGCTGCTGGCCCAGCTTTTCGCGCAGCTCTGAGTAGCCAACTTTGAGGCGCGCCATATAGTCGGCATCCGTGAGCATGGTTTTGAGTTCGTCGAGCAGGTTACGGGCGTTGAAATCGCCCTGAATCAATTCCTTAACCACGGCCCGGCCCACAATGAGGTTGACCAGCGAAATGTAGGGCACCTTGATAACCATCTTGCCGATGGCGTAGCTCAGGGCGCTGGTACGATAGCACACAATCTGGGGCACGTCAAACAGCGCGGTTTCCAGCGTGGCCGTACCGCTGGTCACAAGAGCCGCCTTGGCGTGGTGGAGCAGGTCGAAGGTTTGCTCAAACAGGAACTTAATGCCGTTGCGCTCGAAGTGGCGGTAGTAGTTGGGGTCCAGATTGCTCACGCCGGCCACCACAAACTGGTACTCCTGGAAGCCCGGCAAAATGGCAATCATCTCATGAAGCGTCTCCTCAATCTCCTGCTTGCGCGAGCCCGGCAGCACGGCAATAATGGGCCGGTCGGGGTCGAGGCGGTTGCGCTCAAAAAAGTCGGGCGCAGGCTGAAATTCAGCCACGGCATCGGCGGTGGGGTTGCCGGTGTAGTCCACTTTGTAGTCAAACTTCCGGTAGAACGCCTCCTCAAAGGGCAGAATGACAAACATCTTGTCGACTCGCGCCTTGACTTTCTCAACGCGGCCCTGGTTCCAGGCCCAAATTTTGGGCGAGATGTAGTAGAACACTTTGATGCCGTGGTCCTTGGCCACTTTGGCCATCCGCATGTTGAAACCGGCATAATCGACCAGAATCAGGACATCGGGCTTATAAGCCAATAAGTCTGCCTGGCACTGCTTCAGGTACCCGCGAAACTTGAGGACGCTGGTGGCCGCCTCCACAAAGCCCATAATGGCCAGGTCCTGGTAGTGCCGCACCAGTTCGCCGCCCGCCGCCGCCATCTGGTCGCCGCCCCAGAACCGGAACTGCGCCTCGGCATCCTGCCCACGCAGTTCAAGCATGAGGTTGGCCGCGTGAAAGTCGCCCGACCGCTCGCCGGCTATTAAGTAGTATTTCATTTGGGGGAATTATAAATTATGAATTATGAATTATGAATTGAGCCGAGTTTTCAATTTGGTAATCAGCACTTCACCACTCATAATTCATAATTCAAAATTTATAATTGAGCGCTACGCTCCGTAGTATTCCACGAAATTGCGCGGCGTTTCGTAGAGCTTTACGCAGTGCAGCTGCGCCTGGGTGATGGCCGGCAGCTCGCGCTCCAGGATTTGCCAGAAGGCAATGGCCAGGTTCTCGGTGCTGGCCATTTGGCCGGCCATGAACGGCACGTCTAGGTTGAGGTTTTTGTGGTCGACCTGCTCGGTGATGTGCTCCCGCAGTAAGTCGGAAAGGGCCTTTAAGTCAACCACAAACCCGGTTTCGGGGTCGGGCTGGCCTTTCACGGTCACGATGAGGTCGTAGTTGTGGCCGTGCCAGTTGGTGTTGGCGCACGGCCCGAAAACCTCGCGGTTGCGCTCGTCGCTCCACTTGGGGTTGTGCAGCTTGTGAGCGGCGTTGAAATGTTCCTGACGGCTAACGTAAATCATTCTCTGAGTTATTCGTTGTCAGTTGCTCGTTATTAGTAAGAAACGGCTCATTTAAGCCCTGACAACAACAACTGACAACGAACAACTAATTATTTTTCCGCAGCAAATATACGAAGAAGGGTACCCCGAACAGGGCCGTGACCAAGCCCACCGGCAACCCGGCGGGCGGGTAGAGCAGGCGGGCGAACAAGTCGCAGGCCAGAAGAAAACCACCACCCAGCAGGGCGCAGACCAGTAAATTGTAGCGGCCGGTGGTGCCCAGCAGCCCCCGCGTGAGGTGCGGAATCAGCAGACCCACAAAGCCTACCGGGCCGCACAGCGCCACCACGCCCCCGGTGAGGGCGGCGGCTAGCAGCACCAGCAGCCAGCGCCGCTGCGCCACGGGCAGGCCCAACGCGGCGGCCCGCTCCTCCCCCAGCAGCAGCAGGTTCAGGTCTTTTTGCATGAAAGCCAGCACAAATAAGCTGATGCCCAGCGCCGCCGCCGGGTACGGAAGCACCTCCCAGCCGGCCCGCTCGAAGCTGCCGAACGCCCAGAACACCACGCTCCGCAAGCTGCCCTCGGCACTGGCCAGGAAGGTGAGCAGGCTGCCCAGCGCCGCCGCCAGTGCCCCCACCGCCACGCCCGCCAGCAGCAGCGGCGCCGGCAGGATGCGCCCCCGCCGGGTGCCCAGCGCCACCACCAGCAGCGTGGCGCCAAAAGCCCCCGCTAAGGCCGCCACCGGCGGCAAATACACCCCCGCCACCGTGAGCGAAGGCACCAGCACAAACGAGGCAATGGCCCCCAGCGACGCCCCCGAAGCCGTGCCCAGCAAGTACGGGTCGGCCAGGGGGTTGGTCACCAGCGTTTGGAGCAGGTAGCCGCTCACGGCCAGGCTGGCGCCAGCCAGCAGCGCCAGCACAATGCGCGGCAGGCGCAGCTGCACAAGGGCCAGTTGGGCCGGGTCGGTGGGGTCGTAGTGCTGCAGGGTGGTCAGCACAAAGCCGTAGGAGGTGGAGTAGCTGCCCACGCGCAGGCCCAACAACGCCAGCCCCAACACGAGCACGACGCCAAGCAGCAGCCACAAAAGGGGGCGGGGATTCTTCAATTTTTACTTTTTGAGCAAGTTCTGCAGTTCGCGCACCGACTCCACTACGCGCGGGCCCGGCCGCTCCATGAGGTTGCCGGTGATGGCGAACACGCGGCGGTTTTGGTAGGCCTTGATGCGCCGCAGCTCGGGGTAGTTCTTGAAGAAGGTGCTGTCCATCTTTTCGAAGGTGCCGCCCAGCAGCACGTCGGGATTCAGCTTGAGGATGTACTCGCGGGTGAGGGCCGGGTACGGCTGGGGGAAAGTTTCGATGACGGCGTTCTGGCCGCCCGCCAGGCGAATCTGGTCGGTAAACAGGGTGTTTTGGCCGTAGCAGTAAATGGGGTCCTGCCAGGTGATGGCCAGCACGGTGGGCGGGGCGGCGCGTTGCGGGGCAGCGGCCACAAGCGCTTTGAGCTCGGTGCGGAGCGAATCGGCCACGCGGCGACCCTTGGCCGGGCGGCCCAGCAAGCGGCCCAGCTTCTCAAGACCGGCAAACACGTCTTCAACCCGCCGAAAACGCTGGTAAAACACCGGCACACCCACTTCCTGCAGGCGCTGGGCATCATCAACGGGCGTCATGCCCTCTACCGTGAACACGATGTCGGGGCGCAGGAGCACCAGCTTTTCCAGGTCGACGGGGTAGTTGTTCACAACGGGTTTCTGCTGCACCACGGCGGGGTAGTTGTCCTGGGGCACGCGGGCCACGATTATGGCCGTATCGGCCACGGCGTACAGCATTTCGGTCATGCTGGGGGCAAGGGCCAGCACCCGGCGCGGCTGGGCGGGCAGGGTGAGGCGGCGGCCCAGGTCATCGGTGGTGGCAACGGTGGCGGCCTGGTCCGGGGCCGGCTGGCAACCCAACAGCACGGCTAGGGGTAAAAGCAGCAAAAGAAAACGCATAGCGGCAAAGGTAAACCCAACGGGTGCCGCAAATTTCCAGTCTGTCCGGTGCCGGCACAGCCTTCCGCAGGCCCCCGGCAGGGTCGAAAACGGCAGCATCTGTTCGGCCGGCGCGCCGGTTTACCTTTGCCCCTCCCCAACCCGCCCCCTATGATAGTAGTCACTGGCGCGGCCGGCTTCATTGCCAGCTGCCTCGTTTCCCGCCTCAACGCCGCCAATTTCAACGACGTAGTCGTGGTGGATAATTTTTCGGTTGCCAAAAAATTGCCCAATATCGAAGGCAAAAAGCTGCGCGAGTACGTGGACCGGGAAACGTTCTTTGAGTGGCTCGACGCCAACCACGAGCAGGTGGAATTCGTGTTTCACCTCGGCGCCCGCACCGATACCGCGGAGATGGACCCGGCCGTGTTCGACCTGCTCAACCTGAACTACTCCAAGCAGATGTGGCAGGCCTGCTGCAACTACCAGCTGCCGCTGGTGTACGCATCCTCGGCCGCGACCTACGGCGATGGCATCCTGGGCTACACTGACACCGACGAGGCCCTGTTTCCTCTCTACCGCCCCCTGAACCCCTACGGCGACTCCAAAAACGACTTCGACAACTGGGCCCTGGCGCAGGAAGAAAAACCGTATTTCTGGGCCGGGCTGAAGTTTTTCAACGTGTACGGGCCCAACGAGTACCACAAGGGTCGCATGGCTTCGGTGGTACTCCACGCCTTCGACCAGATTCAGAAAACGGGCTCCATGACGCTCTTCAAGTCGCACAACCCCGACTATACCGACGGCGGGCAGATGCGGGATTTCGTGTATGTGAAGGACGTGGTGGAAGTGTGCTTCTTCCTGCTGCAGCACCGGAAAGATTCGGGCATCTACAACCTGGGCAGCGGCGAGGCGCGCACCTTCCTGGACCTAGCCATGAACACGTTCCAGGCCCTGGGCCGCACGGCCGATATCCACTTCAAGGATACGCCCGAGGACATTCGGGACAAGTACCAGTACTTCACCCAGGCCGATATGAGCAAGCTCAAGGGCATCGGCTACACCCGGCCCTTCACCCGCCTGGAAGACGGAATAACTGATTACGTGCAGAATTACCTGGTGCCCGGGCGGTATTTGTAAGCTTTTTTTTAGCTTGCGCAGCTAGAGCGACGCAAAACCCAACCGGGCAGCCACCGGTTAGCACGTCTCCATTGCCGTTGCTACCCTTGCCGGCGTGCCTACACGCTGGCGTGCGCGCTGCATCTTCCACTCATATTTTTCGCTGTGAACCACCCTGCCCGTCCCGTTATCACCGTTGTGGGCGGCGGCTTTGCGGGCACGGCGCTGGTGTTGCAGCTCCGGCGGCAGCCCACCCTGGCCCAGGCCGAGATTCATTTGATTGAGCCCCGGGCCGTTCCCGGACCGGGCCTGGCCTACACCGCCCGCCGGCCCGAGTACCTACTCAACGTGCGCCCTGGCGCCCTGAGCCTCTACCCGGACGCCCCTCAGCACTTTGCCGAGTGGCTGCGGCAGCAGCCCGAAAGCGCGGCCGGCGTGCCCGAGTTCGCGGCCCGCACCACCTACGGCCGCTATCTGCACGAAGAGTTGACCGCCGTGCTAGCGGGTGCGGGCGGGGGCAGTGCCGGCGTGCACTGGCACCAAACCACCGCCGTGGTGGCCCCCCTCCGCTCCGATGGCCACCGGGAAGTACTTCTGGCCAATGGCACCACCCTGCTCAGCAACTTTGTGGTGCTGGCGCTGGGCAATTTCCCGCCCCCGCCCCCGGCCGGACCCGACTACCGCTACCTGCACCACCCCGCCTACCACGCCGACCCCTGGGCCGCCGGCAACCTGCGCCGCATTGGCCCCGACGACGACGTGCTGCTCATCGGCTCCGGGCTCACGGCCGTGGACGTACTGCTGGCCCTGCGCCAGGACGGCCACCGCGCGCCCGTGACGGTGGTGGCCCGCCACGGGCGCTGGCCCACGGCCCACGGCCCCGTCGGGGCTTCCTACCCCAATTTTTACCCCGAGCTGGCCGCCGAAACCACGGTAAATGGGGTGCTGGCGGTATTCAGGCGGCACCTGCGCACGGCGGCGGCCCAGGGCATCGACTGGCGGCCGGTACTCGATTCGCTGCGCCCGGACCTGGGCCGCATCTGGGCGGCGTGGCCCTTGGATGAGCAGCGCCGGTTTTTGCGGCACCTTGTGGGCCTGTGGGCCGTGGCGCGCCACCGCAGCCCCCCCGGCAATGCAGAAGCCATAGAAGCGTTCACCGCTGCCGGGCTGGTGCAGGTGCACGTGGGCACGGTGCGCGAAATAATCCCCGATGGCAACGGGCTGCGGGTGCGGGTGCGCCCCCACGACGCGCCCGGTAGCTGGCACGTGGCCCAGCACGTGGTATGCTGCGCCGGCCCCCTGCTCGATTACGGCCGCATTACCGACCCGCTGGTGATGAGCCTGCGCGACGCGGGACATCTTTCGCCCGATTGCCTGCACCTGGGCCTGCAAACCGACGAGCACGGCGCGCTGCGCGGGGCCAATGGCGTGGTCTCAACCACCTTGTTTACGCTGGGACCCAGCCGGCGGCCGGCGTATTTTGAGTCGACGGCCGTGCCGGAACTGCGGCAGCAGGCAGCCGACCTGGCGGCCGAAATTGCCCGCCGGGTGTGAAGCCGATTACTTGATTGAGTTACCTCAAAACAAAAGCCCCAGTGCCCGATAAAGGCAGCTGGGGCTTTTGTTTTGAAGGAAAGGTGGCCTGTACCTAAGCGGCCATGCGCTCCTGGCTGGGGTACAGGGGCAACACCGGTGCAGCTTCGTTGAAAAAAGACGGCGCGGGAGCGGGGGCCACGTCAACTGTATCATCGGCGTGGCGGCGCAGAGCGCGCATCAGTAGGTATTTATATTTCTCGGCATCGGCCAGGGCCTGCTCGATGGCCGCTACGGCATCCGAATGGGCCACAACAGGCTGCAGTTCGCGGCGCGGGCGGCGGGCTTCGAAAACATGAGATTCAAGATATTCGGCAGCAGACTTCATGGCAAAACGGGCTGAATTTGAGATAATAACTGGGTTGCTTTATTAACCAAATCAGCCGTCTTTTCATTCCCAAAAGGTGCGGAATTCGAGCGTTTTTGACACCTGAAAACAAGCTGTTAATCATATTATCAACAGGTGTTTACGCAACGATTTTCAGCACCACTTTGCCGAACTGCGCGCCGGCTTCCAAATGGCGCAACGCGGCTTCGCCTTCGGCCAGGGGGAACACTTCGTCCACAACGGGCACAATGCCTTTTTCGGTCACGAGCTGCAGCATGTCTTCGAAGTCCTGCTCGGTGCCCATGGTGGAGCCCAGGATGCTGAGCTGCTTCCAGAATACTTTGGCGGGCGGTACATCGGTGATGTTGCCCAGGGTGCCGCCGAAAAAAACAATGCGTCCGCCGGGCGCGGCCGCATCTAGCAGCGGCCCGAAGGCGGCGCCCCCGGCGCTGTCGATGATGACATCGAACGCGCCGCCCGCCTGCTTGACCAGGGTTTTAACCCAGTTTTCGGCGTTGTAGCGAATGCCACCCCTGGCCCCGGCTTTCTGGGCGCGGGCTATTTTCTCGTCGGAGCTGGAAGTCACCCAGACGTCGGCCCCGCGGGCCACGCACAGCTGCACGGCAATGAGGGCCACGCCCCCGCCCACGCCGGTTACCAGCACGCGTTCGCCGGGCTGCACCTGGGCGCGGGTGAAAGCCGCCCGGTAGGCCGTGAGGCCAGCCAGCGGCAGCGCTGCGCCCTGCTCGAAGCTGAGGTGCGCGGGTAAGGGCCGGATGTAGCGGGCCGGCAGGCTGATGTATTCGGCAAAGGTGCCAGGGTCGGGCATGCCCAGCACCGCAAAGTCGGAGGCCTGCACGCGGGGGTTGTCGCCCCAGCGCAGGCCGGGGTTGACGAGCACGCGGCTACCCACGGCCGGGGCATCGGCGGGCACATCGGCGCCATGGGCGGCTACTTCGCCGGCGCCATCGGACCCGAGGGTGCAGGGCAGCTTAATGCCCGCGTACTTGCCTTCCTGAATAAAAACGTCGCGGTGATTGAGGGCCGCGGCGTGCAGCCGGACCAGGATTTCACCAGAAGCGGGCGTGGGCGTGGGCACGTCGCGCACGGCAACGGGCTGATGAATGGCATCGAGCTGAAGGGCTTGCATATTTTCTTTAAGTGAGCAGTGAGCAGTGAGCAGTGAGCAGTGAGCAAAAGAACGTCATGCTCATCTGGCGTCCGCGTAGTCGAAGCATCTCTACCGCGCTACTAATCAATTTTAGTATGGCGGTAGAGATGCTTCGACTACGCGGACGCCAGATGAGCATGACGTTCAAATTAGCTCCGGAGGTCCTCTAAACAGCTTCTGCGTACCAACGATTACTCATTGAACCTTGCTGTTGTTCGCTGATTTCAGCCCCGGCATGGCCAGCGGCCCGGCCACCAGCAGGCCCGTAAGGAGGCCGCCAAGGTGAGCCGCATTGTCGATGTTGCCGGTGAGGCCGGACAGCAGGTTGCTGATTACCAGGTACAGTACGAGGCCCAGCATGGCGCGGCGGTCGGACTTGTCGAGCACCAGCTTTTTGCTTACCAGCAAGGCCAGCAGGAAACCGTAGAGGCCGAATATGGCGCCGCTTGCGCCCACCGAGTTAATGCCGTTGCTGTGCCACCACAGGCTGGCCAGGCCCCCGCCCACGCCACTGGCCAGGTACACCACGGCCAGGCGCAGCGGGCCCACCCGGTCTTCCACCAGCAGGCCCAGCAGCCACAGGGAACACATGTTGAGCAGTAAATGCGAAAGGCCGGCGTGCACAAACAGGCTGGTGAGCAGCCGCCACGGCTCGCCGTGCAGCGTGAGGCCCGACACGTTGGAGCCCCAGCCCACCAGCTCCCGGCCGGTAGGGTCGGACGCCGACACGCCGCTGAAAACCATGAGGCCAAACACCAGCAGGTTGAGGTCGAGCAGCAGCGGCGTGGCCAGGAAGCGGCGCGAGGGAATAAACAGCCCGCGCAGCAGGTGGCCAATGAGTTCGGGCCACGTCTCGTGGGTTTCGGGCACGGCCACGGCGGGGGTGCCAGCCTCCGGCAACAGGTCCCGGCGGCGCAGCTCGGCCATGGCGGCCGCGCCCACGGCGGGCGGGTAGCGGGCCGCGTTTTGGGCCAGATACAGGAGCTCGGCTTCGGGCTTCTGGGCAAAGAGCTGCTCGGCCAGCGCCGCAGTAGAACCGGAGTTGGGCAGGCCGGGGTCAGGTGCTTCCATAGAAACGATACGCGGCAAGGAGTGCGCCACGCTTAGCAAGCCGCCACTTTGCCAGGTTGTTTAGGCCGGCGACCCCAACCAGCCGCTCAAGTCCGCCGCAACTGCAGCCTCTTACATGCGCAGCACCGTGCGCTTGTACTGGCGGCCCGATACGGGCGACACGGGCAAGATGCTGGCCATCAGGTCTTCTACTTCGGCGGTGCGGCTCAGCATTTCTTTGTCCCACTTGTATTTGTTGTCAGCCAGCAGGTCGGGCAGGCTGTCGAGAATGTGCTGCTGGTTGCTGGCCACCTTGCCCATATGCTCCACCTGCTGGGCCATTTCGGGGCCAAAATTGTAGGTGTACACGGCGGCGTGGTTCCAGGCGGTCCAGGTTTGGCGCGCTACCACGGTTTGTTCGCCAAACATGGGGTTGGCTTTGCCGGCGGTGGCCTGGTCGATGAGGTATTCGGACTGGGCCTGGGCGGCCCAGAAGCGCTTGGCCAGCTCCCGGAACTGGCGCAGGTGCTGCGGGTTGGCTTTTTCCTGGGCCGGGATTTTGCCCAGCTGTTCAGCCACGGCGTTGGCCACCACGCCATCGTAGCTGGGAATGGCGTTGGTGGCTACTTCCACCAGCTTTGGGGCGGGCCGGTTGCGCCGAGCATCCTGGCGGGCTTTCACGGCGGCCACCTGGGCGTTGTCGCGCTGTTTTAGCCAGTAGGTGCCGCCGCCCAGGGCCACCACAATCAGGCCCAGGGCCACTATTTTGCCCACCGGACTGGCCGGTGCCACGGGCGGCGACACGTAGGGCGCCGGTGCGGACGCAGTAGCTTGCGGGGCGGCACCGCGGCGCGTCAACTCGCACCGAGCAGCCTCCACCACGCTGGGCTCGTACTGGCCGGGGTTCTGGACAAAGAACAACAGTTCATCGTCGGTTTTTTGGTGGTAGAAGTCGGTGGCAGAGCTGGACATGGCCGCGGGTTGGGCTGGTGAGGGTGAAGGATGCAGCAAGTTCGCTAATAGCGCGCAATATGCCATACCCAACTGTTGCGCCCCGCGCCCGTAAAGCCTGGTACCGGAGCGCAGCCGCGCCTCCGTTTTCTTCTTTCCTACTTCCAACCCATGCCTACTCCCGAACAAACCCCCACCGACCCCCGTCCCGATATGGCCAGCACCAGCACCGGCGGCGAAACCACGCCCCAAGGCACCGACCGCGACCAGAACGCCAGCGGTAACCCCGAAGCCGGCACCGCCGCCGACGGTGCCATGCCCGAAAGCACCCAGGAAAACATGGGCGACGGCGCGGGCATCCGCGGCGACTACGGCAACGCCAGCCAGACCAACGGCATGGAAGGCGGCCCCGATTCGCCCAAAACCGACACCGAGCTGACCGGTTCGTAAGGGCCAATACCGCCCTGCCCGCACATTACTAAAAGCAGCGCGCCCGTTGGGAGCGTTGTGCTGCCAGCCATACGGTCCGGCAAAGCGCCCCCAAAGCATCTTTTGCTTCGTGGGCCCTTTGCCGGACCGTTCGGCGTTGTGTTTGGCCTTGCTCTGATGCGTTTTATACAGCCGGATTTTCCGGGTTTTTCCCCTTACTCCTCACTCATCTAAAGCACCGGTTGGCCTTGATGGGGCAGCTGCGCCGTAATTTGCGGCCATTACTCGTGTTGCTGATTTTTGTTGATGTTCCCTACGCTCGCCGCTCGCTGTCGCTTTTTTTTCCTTGTATTCATTAGCTGGGGCAGCCTGATGGCTGCAGCCCAGGCCCAGCCGGTGGCTGATTTGGCCGGCGACCCACCGCCCAAGCGCGAGATGCGCGGCATGTGGATTGCCACCGTCGAAAACATCGACTGGCCCACCCAGCGGGGCGCATCGCCGGCGCAGTACCGCCGCGAATACCTGCGCCTGCTTGATGCCGGCCAGCGCGCCGGCCTCAACGCCGTGTTTGTGCAAATCAGGCCCGCGTCGGACGCTTTTTACAAGTCCGATATTGAGCCCTGGAGCAAGTGGCTGACCGGCACGCAGGGCAAGGCCCCGTCCGATGGCGACGACCCGCTGCCCTTTCTCATCACGGAGGCGCACCGGCGCGGCATGGAGTTTCACGCGTGGTTCAATCCCTACCGCGCCACCATGGACTCGGTCACGCGCCGCCTGGCGCCCAACCACCCCTACCGCCAGCATCCGCAGTGGTTTTTGCGCTACGGCGGGCAATTGCTCTACAACCCCGGCCTGCCCGAGGTGCGCGCCCACATCACGCGCGTGATTATGGACGTGGTGCGCCGCTACGACATCGACGCCGTGCACTTCGACGACTATTTCTACCCCTACCCCGCCCCCAACCTGGTATTTCACGACGAAGCCGCCTTCCGCGACCACAACCCCGACGGCTTCGAAAAGCTGGCCGACTGGCGCCGCAACAACGTGAACGTGCTCATTCGCGACCTGCACGACAGCATTCAAACCGCCAAGCGCTGGGTGAAATTCGGCATCTCGCCCTTCGGCGTCTGGATGAATAAATCGGCCAATCCGCTGGGGTCCGACACCCGCGCCGGGCAGCCGTCCTACTCCAACCTGTATGCCGACTCGCGCCTGTGGCTGGAAAAAGGCTGGATTGACTACATCCTGCCCCAACTGTACTGGAGCACCAATTTCAAGCTCGTGCCCTACCCCATTTTGCTGGAATGGTGGACGCGCAACCACTTTGACCGCCACCTCTACATCGGGCACGGCACCTACCGCATGCTGGAAAGCACGCGCTCCGATACCACCTGGCGCAACCCGCGGGAGCTGCCCCGCCAAATCCGCCTCAACCGCACCTATCCGGACGATGCCAGCGGCAGCGTGTTCTTCTCGGCCAAGTCTGTGCTGGCCAACCCGCTGCGCACCACCGACTCACTCCGCCAAGACCTGTTTCGCTACCCGGCTCTGATGCCCACCATGCCCTGGATGGACGCCGTGCCGCCCCTGCCCGTCGCCAACCTCACCCTGCGCCGCCTCGGCCGCGCGGTCACGCTGAGCTGGCAGTCGGGCGCGGCGGCCCCCGATGGGGACATCGCCACGTATTACGTCCTCTACCGCTTCGGGGCCGACGAACGGTCGTCGCCGCACGACCCGCGCCGCATTCTGGCGCTGCCGCGCCCGGCCCCCGGCTTCCCCGCCACGTTTGTGGATACCACGGCGGTGCCCGGCCAGGCCTATGCCTACTACGTAACGGCCGTGGACCGCCTGCACAACGAAAGCCGGCCCATGCGGGTCATCACCTCGGGCCAGCAGGCGGTGGAACTCGCCGTGGGCCAGACACCGGCGGGCGTTGCGCCTCCCGCTGCTGCCGTGGCCACGCAGCCCGCGCCGGTCCGCCCGCAGCCGCGCCCGGCCATTCGCCCCACCCCTTCCACCGAGAACCCGGAAGCCGCCGCGCCTGCTACCAAAGTAAAAGTGAAGGTAAAAGCGAAGAAACGCGGCTTCTTGGACCGTCTGTTTGGCAATTAGCGCTTGCTATTCGCTGCTGTTACGCAGTCGTCGGGCTGGCGCCCGGCCGCGCAAGTACTACACAAAAAAAGCCCGCTTTCCTGACGGAAAGCGGGTCTTTTTTGTGTAGAAAAGCTGACACCAGCTCCGAGCTACAGCGCCTTGATATTTAGCGAAACCGTTGCATCCGTGGCCGAGGTGCGGTTGATGCCGGTTACCTGCACCACCGCGTACTGGTCGAGGCCGCGCAGTTTAGTGATGATGACATCACCTACCACGATGTTGTCGAGGGTAGTTACCTGAGATGTTGCCGCGGTGGCATTGTAAATCTGCCGGATGCTGGTGAGCGTGGCCGCGTTGTAAACGGCCGCGGTGGAGCGCACCAAACGCGTGTTGGTGCTCAGCGTGCGGAACTGCACTTGGTTGGTGGCCGTGCTGCTGATGACCAAGTCTTTGCTGGTGGCCGGCCCCGCCGCCGCTACGGCCGTGAAGGTGGTGAGGTCGTAGGCGGCCAAGTCGCCACCGGTGGTGCCGGTGTAGGTGAGCGTGGCCGTGCGCACGGTGGCGCTAAAGGGCGTGGGAGCCACCGGCGTAATGGGCGCGGCCGTGACCGAAGCCGAACGGGCAGGCGTGCGCACCTTGGCTTCGAAGCGCAAGAACACCGGCTGGCCGGCGCTGCCGGCGGGCAGGGGCACGTCGACATTCTGGGTGAGCTGGGCCCCGCTGGCGGCGGTCTTGATGCGCACCACCCGGCGCTCCGGCCCGGTGCCCACCCGGGCAAACACAACCAAGCTGTCGAGGTCTTTGTAGAGCGTACCGGCAGGCACGGCAGCCGTGGACGGCGGAACCGGCGCGGTGGTAATGCCTCCGGCATTTAGCGTCACGTTGTAGCGCACGATGTCGCCGGGGGCGGGCGAGGCGCCCGCGGGCACCGTCACGTTGGTCGGGCCCGAGTTGATGATGATGGTGGGAGTTGCTTCGGCCAGACGGTAGTAGAAAGTGCGGATTTTACTTTGGCCGGTGGTGCTTTCCACGCGGGCGTCCACGCGCACCAGCGCCTTGTTGGCGCCAGCGGGCACTGTGTACCGGACCACGAGTGTATCGGCCCGTTTTAGGCGGGAAAACGCCGGAGCATACGGGATGGTTTGCACCGCTACCGAGTCGCGCGAGGGCTCTACTCTTTGCAGAATAACTACCTGTTTGATGGGGTCGGTTTGCGGAGCAAACTGCAGCTCAAACGTAACGATTTCGCCGGTGGCGTACTTGGTAGCCGTGTTGAGCGCGTTGCCGAGGAAAGTGGGAAACTGCGGCCCGACCTCGGTATAAAAATCATCAAGCTCGTCTTTCTTGCACCCCGTAGCCAGCACGGCCAGCAGCAGGAGCAAGCGGGGCCAGGCCCCGGTTTTTAGTTGTGAATGCATAGTGCTTGTTCAGTTAGGGTTTCGGCCCGGGGGCCAGAAGGAAAGGGCCGGCCATTACGCCGGCGGGCCACTCAGGGCATGTCGAACCAGAGGGGGCGCGTGATGTAGTCGGGGTCGTTGCCGCCGACGCGGGCCACTTCGTTGGGGTTGGCGGTCACTTCGGTGGCGCCCGGCAGCAGGCGGCGCGGGTAGCGGCGCGTGCGGTCGGTCTGGCCAGACAGGATGCTGTTAGCTCCCACCGGGTACAGGAAGTTGACGTAGATGTTCTCGTCGAAGTCGAGGCGGCGCAGGTCCGACCACGAATCCGGGTTCAGGAACATGGCAATGTATTTCTGCTCCATGATGGACCGCAGCGTGACGGCGGCCTCCGTCTGGGGCATGGCCGCGCTGGCCAGGTAGGCCGTAATCTGCGCTTCGGTAATGGCTGGGAACGTGATAACAGGCGGCCCGAAAGTGCCTCCTACCCCAATCTTGCGCATATGGGCCCGCACGCCCTCGCGCAACGAGGCCAGGGCTTTAACTCTATCGCCGGCGCGGAAAGCCGCTTCGGCCTCAATGAACTTGACCTCGTGGTAAGTGATAACTTCGTAGTAGCCTAGGTCGCGGGCGTACCAGCTTGCGTAGAAGTCGGTGGTGGTGGTGCTACCGGGGGCCACGTTGGTGCCGGCCGGGGTCGTGACCCCGGGCCGCCCGCCGGTGCTGGTGGTGGGCGCAATGATGCCGAAGCGCGGGTCAACCACGCCGGCAAAGGTGGTGCCGTTCAGGTAGTTGATGAGATTGGTTGAGAACGTGGCACCGCCGAAGTTGGAGCGCGTGATGCCGAAGATGTTGGTGGTGTTCACGAGCGGCGCCACGGGCGTCTGGAACTGCAGCTGGGCGTCGTCGGCGCTGCTGCGGAAGGCCAGGGCGCACAGAGCCAGCACGGCGGCGGGGTCGTAGCTGGCTTTTTTGGTGAGGTGCTGGGCCTGGCGGGCTTTTAGGGCGTAGGCCAGGCGCGTCCACTTGCCGGGGTCGCCTTTGTAGAGAATGTCGCCGCTTTCGCTGGGCGAGGTGCTATAAAAAGGGCGCTTCTGGCTGCTGGCGGGCTTGGCCATTTCCACCACGCCTTCGTCGCAGAGGCGGTTGATGTCGCCATAGAGCTTTTCCTGCGGGTCGTACTTGGGCGTGAAATTGGCCCCGCCCTGGTAGGCTTCCGAGAAAGGCACGTCGCCCAGCATGTCGGTGAGATGGGCCAGAATCACGGCCTGCATGATTTTGCCGGCTCCCACAAAGTACGAGGAGCCTTCTTCCTCCGCGGCCTTCACCATGCCGGGAATATTACCGCCCGACTGAAAGTAGGAGAAGTTGAAGGTGTTGGTACTTTGGCCGTTGGTAAAAAAGTACTGGTCGTTGGCGCTCAGAGGCGTCCGGTTCACGATGTACTGGGTGATGAAGTTCACGCGCAGCGCCGAGAACATCTGGGTTTGGATGCCGTTGGAAATGATGCCCGGCAAAATGAAATTGGGCGTGGCAACGGTCGGGTTGTTGGGGTTGGTGTTCACGTCGAGAAACTTCTCGCATGCCGTGAGGGCGCTGCCACCAAGCAGCAGGCCCAGCCCAAGCAGGTATTTTTTGGCTATCATATCGCAGTTGTCGATTATTAGTTGATGATTGTCAGCATTGAGGGTTGAGGGCCGTAACCAGGTGATATTCTGCCTGGGCTACGGACCGCCAACCACTGACAATTAGAAATTTACCCGCAGGCCCATGTCAACCCCGCGCGTCGCCGGAACGTTGCCATAATCAAACCCGCCCGAGCCGCCGCCGCGCACACCGGAACCGGCAGCTGCCGTTTCGGGGTCGGCGCCGGTGTAGTTCGTCAGCAGCACCAAGTTGCGTCCGGTTACGCTCAGCTCCACGCTCTTGATGAACTTGGTAGCGCTCAGCCAGGAAACCGGCAGGCCGTAGCTCAGGGTCACGTAGCGCAGGCGGGCCCACGAGCCGTCTTCGATGAAGGCCGTACCGGCGGCGCCCAGAATGCTGGTGTAGTAGGCCTGGGTAAGCTCCACGGGGCGGGTGTTGGGCGTGAAGGTGCCGTCGGAATTGCGTACCACGCCATCGAATACGACCTGCTTGTAGCGGTCGGCGGTGCGTTCCGAGGTGCCCACCGTGGTCTGGTACCAGTCGTTGCCGTTAATCACCACGCCGCCCACGCGGAAGTCGAGCAGCGAAGTCAGCGACAAGCCTTTGTAAGTGAAGGTGTTGGTGAACTGGGTGGTGAAGCGTGGGGCCCGGTTGCCGGCGTAGGCAAAGGCCGGGTTCACCACCGGATAGCCCGTGGCCCCGTTGATGATGATTTTGCCGTTATTGGGGCTGTTGGGGTCGTTTACGCGGCTGAAGTCCGAAGCGCCCACGCCCGATATAGGACGGCCGGGGAAGGCGCCGCCCTGGTGCACGTTGGTGATGAAGGCATCGGACTGGAACACCACCGTGAGGGGGGTAGGCAGTTCTTCCACGCGGTTGGTGTTGTGGTAGAAGTTGGCGATGACGTCCCAGGTGAAGCCCGACGGCGTTTTCACGGGCGTGCCGGTGATGGCAATTTCCTGGCCCTTGTTGGTCACGATGCCGCCGTTGATGTACTGCAGGATAAAGCCCGCGGCTTGGCTCACGCGGGGTGCGATGAGCTGGTCGCGGGTGCGGGAGTAATAGTAGTTGAAGTCCAGCCCGAGCCGGTTTTTTAGGAACTGCAGCTTCACGCCGGCTTCGTAGGTGCGGGTGCGTTCGGGCTTCAGGTTGGGGTTTGAGCCGAAGAAGTCGTTGCGGAAGCCGCCGCCGATGAACTGGTTCTGCGTCAGGGCCGACAGCACGCGGTAGGGGCCGGTGTCGCGGCCCACTTCGGCCACCGAGGCCCGCAGCTGGCCGTAGTTGAGGATGTTGCTTTGCTCCAGGCCCAGCGTTTTGCTGAACTCGTAGCCCAGGCCGGCCGAGCCGTAGAGGAAGCCCTTGCCAAATATTTTGCCTTCGTCGGGCCGGGGCAGCGTCGACGACTGGTCGTAGCGGGCCTGCAGCTCCAGAAACACTTGGTTGAAGAAGGTGGAGTTCAGGCGGGCAAAGTTGCCGATGAGGTGGCGCGTGGCGTCGCGTTGCAGAGCGTTGCGGTTCACCGTGTTGTTGAGGCCGATGAAGGTCGGGTTCTGAAAAATCAGGCCGATATAGTCCACGGCCTCGCTTTCATTCGCCTCAATGGTGTTGCCCAGTATCAGAGAACCACTCAGGTTATCGTTCACGGTGTGCGTGAGCGTGGCCAGGCTAGTGGCCGTAATCAGGCGGGACTGGACCACGCTTTCGGCTAGGCCGCCGTTCTGGTTGCCCACCTGCGAGGTGCCCACGGCACGCACCGAAGTGGTGCGCGTGGTGTACAGGTCGGTGCCGATGTTGTGGCTTAGCTGCAGCCAGCCGGTGGCCTTGAATCCCAGCTGCACGTTGCCGATGAAGCGGTTGGTGCGGTCGGTCTGGGGGTTGTTCCTCACCGTCCAGTACGGGTTGTCGGCGTCGGCGTCGGTGCCGTTGCCCAGGGCCAGCAGGCGGCGGCGGCTGCCGTCGGGGTTGAGGAAGTTACGGGCGTCGTCGTCGCGGGGCCAGTTCAACAAGCTCAGCATGAAGCCGCCCGACGAGCCAAACAGGCCCGGCCCCTGAATGGGCCGCTCGCCGCCCGAAGTCAGGTACTGGCTCGAGCCGCTCACGCTCAGCTTGGGCGAAATCTCGGCCGTGCCCGACAGGCGCACCGTGCTTTTGTCGTAGCGACTGCTCGGCGTCACGCCGGTTTGCTCCAGGTTGGAGGCCGACACAAAAAAGTTGGCCTTCTCCGACCCGCCCGACATGTTCAGGAAGTTCTGGAAGGCGTGGCCCTTCTGGTAAAAGTTGCGCAGGTTGTCGTACACTTCCTGGCCCGGCGCGAAGCGCGGGCCGTAAGAAATGCGCGTGGCCGCGTCAAAAATGCCGTTTGAGCCGCGGCCGTACTCGCTCTGCATTTTGGGCAGGCGGTTCACTTCGTCCACCGAGTACTGGGTGCGGAAGTTGAGCGTAGTGCGGCCGGCCACGCCCTTCTTGGTGGTAATCACCACGGCGCCGTTGGCGGCGCGCAGGCCGTAGAGGGCCGCCGCGGCGGGTCCCTTCAGCACCGTAATGCTGGCAATGTCTTCGGGGTTGAGGTCGCCGGCGCGGTTGGCCGAGCCCACCGAGCGGCCCAGCAGGCCGTTGAAGGCCGAGCCGCCGCCCGGTGCCGTGCTCTCCTGAAACGAGCTGTTGTCCATTATCATGCCGTCGATGACGAACAGCGGCTGGTTGTCGCCGTCGAGCGAAGTGCCGCCGCGAATGATGATGGAAGCACCTTCGCCCGGCGAGCCCCCCGAGGAAGTAATGTTGACGCCGGCCACTTTGCCTTGCAGCGCGTTCACCACGTTGGTCTGGCGCGAGTCGATGATGTCCTTGGCCTTCACTTCCTGCACGGCCGTCACCAGCTCGCGCTTGTCCTGGGTGATGTTGTAGGCCGTCACTACCACCTCGTCGAGGCCGGTGGTGCTTTCTTTCATGTTCAGGTTGATGGTGGCGTCGGAGCCCACGGTGCGCTCCTGCGAGGCGTAGCCGATGAAGCTGAACACCAGCACCGCACCGGGGGCGGCCTGCACCGCGTAGCGGCCGTCGGCCGCGGTGGTGCTGCCCACGGTGGTGCCTTTCACGAGCACCGTCACGCCGGGCAGCGGGCTCTGGTCAGTGGCCGAAGTCACGATACCGACCACGGTGCCGGCCGTTTGGGCCCGGCCGGGGGGCGCCAGCAGCACGCCGAGCAGCAGAAAGAGAAACCAGTATTTTTTTTTCATAGGGAAATGGAACGGGATGGAAAAGGAGGGGAATGATGGAAAACAAAAAAACCGGAACCCGGCGCCGCGCGCTATCAGGTTCCGGCCGTGGGGGTCGGACAAAGCCTTACACTATTACAATAGAACGGCTTGACACTCATAAAACCCTTGCAAAACGCCATCAAGCGGAGTGCTGCTAACTCAAATGTGCGAATTATTCGCCTAATAGTTCTTCTGCTTTCGCTAATTAATAACCTTTTAAGCCACTTACCATTCAAAATATAGTTATACTATCTGTCAATAATTATCTATTTGATATTCAAACCGGCTTTGAATACCGCCCGGCTTTCGCCACCTTTCCGGCCGTTTCCACTTTCCAGGTCCCCATGGCTCCAACGCTTGCTACCCTACCCGCCACGGCCGGTGCCCGCCTGCCCGTCAGCCTTTACGCCGATTCGGAGGAAGCCTCCGCCGCCGTGGCGGCCGAAATAGCCGCCCTCATCCGGACGCGCGCGGCCGAAAACGAGACCTGCGTGCTGGGGCTGGCCACGGGCTCCTCCCCCACCCGCGTGTACGAGGAGCTGGTGCGCCTGCACCGCGAAGAAGGCCTGAGCTTCCAGAACGTGGTCAGCTTCAACCTCGACGAGTACTTTCCCATGGCGCCCGACTCGCTGCAGAGCTACGTGCGCTTCATGCGCGAGTACCTGTTCGACCACGTCGATATCCGGCCCGAAAACGTGCACGTTCCCGACGGCACGGTGCCGCCGGAGCAGGTGGCCGCGTACTGCCTGGACTACGAAGCGCAGATTCGCGCGGAGGGCGGCATCGATTTGCAGCTGCTCGGCATCGGGCGCACCGGGCACATCGGCTTCAACGAGCCCGGCTCGGGCCCGGCGTCGCGCACGCGCCTCATCACCCTCGACCACGTGACGCGCACCGACGCCGCCTCGGACTTCTACGGCGAAGAAAACGTGCCGCGCCGCGCCCTGACCATGGGCGTGGGCACCATTCTGGAAGCCCGTAAAGTAGTGCTCCTGGCCTGGGGCGAAGGCAAAGCCGCCGTGGTGAAGCGCATGGTGGAAGGCGACGTGACCGATACCGTGCCCGCCACCTACCTGCAGCGCCACCCGGCCGTGCAGGTGGTGCTGGACGAGGCCGCCGGCGCCGAACTCACGCCCCGCAAAACGCCCTGGCTCCAGGGCCTGCCCTGCAACTGGCACGACGCCGCCCTGGTGCGCAAAGCCGTGACCTGGCTGGCCCGCACCGTCGGCAAGCCCATTCTCAAGCTTACCGAGGAAGACTACAACGAAAACGGCCTCTCGGAGCTGCTGGCGGAGTCGGGCCCGGCTTACGACATCAACATTCGGGTGTTCAATGAGCTGCAGCACACCATCACGGGCTGGCCCGGCGGCAAGCCCCACGCCGACGACACCTACCGCCCCGAGCGGGCGGCGCCGTTTCCCAAGCGCGTGCTCATTTTCTCGCCCCACCCCGACGACGACGTGATTTCGATGGGCGGCACCCTGCTGCGGCTAGTAGACCAGGGCCACGAGGTGCACGTGGCCTACCAGACTTCCGGCAATATCGCCGTGTTCGATGAGGAGGCCCTGCGCTTCGCGGATTTCGCGGCCGAGTACGACCTGAACTTCCAGCAAAACGACCCGGCCGGCGAGCAGTTTTACCAGCGCGTGGCCGATTTCCTACAAGCCAAGGCCCCCGGCCAGGTCGACTCCGAGGAAGTGCAGCGCCTGAAGGGCGTCATCCGCCGCGGCGAGGCGCGGGCGGCCCTGCGCTACGCCGGCCTCGACCCCACCACCCGCGCCCACTTCCAAAACCTGCCGTTTTACGAGACCGGACGGGTGCGCAAAAAGCCGCTCAGCGACGAGGACATTCGCCTCACCATGGAACTGCTCAAGCGCATTCAGCCCCACCAGATTTACGCGGCAGGCGACCTGAGCGACCCGCACGGCACCCACCGCGTGTGTCTGGCGGCCATTTTCCAGTCCATTCAGCAGCTCAAAGCCTCCGGCACCTCTTGGCTCGACGACTGCTGGGTCTGGCTCTACCGCGGGGCCTGGCAGGAATGGGACATCTACCAGATTGAGATGGCCGTGCCGCTCTCGCCGCAGGAGCTCACGCGCAAGCGCCGCGCCATTTTCAAGCACCAGTCGCAGAAGGACCGGCCCTTGTTCCCGGGCGCCGACCAGCGCGAGTTCTGGCAGCGCAGCGAGGCTCGTAACCGCACCACCGCCAAACTGTACGATGAGCTGGGCCTGCCCGAGTACGAGGGCATTGAGGCGTTTGTGCGCTGGCAGTTTTAGTTTTAACAAGTAGCTTTCCCGCAGAGGGCGCAGAGGAAGGCGCAGAGGTCCGCAGAGTGCGGATTGCTTTCTGAACGACTCAGCGAACCTCTGCGCCTTCCTCTGCGCCCTCTGCGGGAAAGCTAAACCCCACCCTATGAACCCTTACCTCGCCCGCCTGCACCAGATAGCCAGCCAGCCCAGCCGCCGCATCATCGGCCTTATGTCGGGCACCTCGCTTGATGGATTGGATGTGGCGCTGTGCCGCCTCACCGGCCACGGGCCGGGCACGCAGCTGGTGCTGGAGCAGTTCCGCACCGTTCCTTATAGTGATGACACGCGGGCGCGCATCCGCACCGTGTTTGCCCGGGAGCAAGTCAGCCTGGAGTACCTCACGCTGCTCAACCCCTGGCTGGGCAGCTTGCATGCCGCGGCCATTCTGGACTGCCTGCGCGAATGGAGCATTGCACCCGCCGAAATTGACCTGATTGCCAGCCACGGCCAGACGGTGTACCACGCTCCGCAACACCAGCACCAGCGCGCCGACTTCCCGCGCAACGCCACCCTGCAGCTGGGCGATGGCGACCACGTGGCCGTCGAAACCGGCATCATCACCCTCAGCGACTTCCGCCAGAAGCATATTGCCGCCGGCGGCGAAGGTGCGCCGCTGGCCGCGTACGGCGACTTCCTGCTCCTCAGCAGCCCCGACGAAGAACGCCTGCTCCTCAACCTCGGCGGCATTGCCAACTTCACCTACCTGCCCCGCGCCGGCGGCGATGCCAGCACCGCTTTCAGCACCGATACCGGCCCGGGCAACACTTTGCTCGATGCCACGGTGCGCGCCCAGCGGCCCGGCCTGCAGTACGACGAGGACGGGCGGCTGGCAGCAGCCGGCCAGGTGCACGAAGGGCTGCTGGCGGCGCTGCTGGACCATGCGTTTTTTGCTGCCCCGCTGCCCAAAACCACTGGCCCGGAGCTCTTCAGCCCAGCTTTTTTGGCGGAGGCGCAACAGCGCAGCGGCACCTCTCACCTGCGCCTGGAAGACACGCTGGCCACCCTGGCCGAACTGAGTGCCGTGGGCGTGGCCCGGGCCGTGCGGGCGGCTTTTGCGGAGCGGGCCATTCCGGCGGCCGTGTATACCAGCGGCGGCGGGGCGCACAATCCGGCCTTGCTGGCCGCCCTGGGCCGCCACTTGCCCGAAGCCCGCTTTGGGAGCACCGATGCGCTGGGCGTGCCCGGCGATGCGAAAGAAGCCATTTTGTTCGCAGTTTTGGCCAACGAAGCGGTAGCCGGCCAGCCTATCAGCATTGGGGCGGGGCGGCAGCGGGTGCCCGCGGTGAGCATGGGCAAGATTTCCTTTCCGGGCTGACGCCCGAAAATCAAGAAGGCATAAGCATAGACAACCCGCTTTGCCGACCATGAATATATTGCATAATCTGAATTATGTACATTACGATTTGAGTAGCCAAAGCACCAGTAGCATTTCCACCCATTTTTCATTTTTTCTATGTCCCACCCCTACAATTCGCGTGGCCTGCCGGGCTACTTTCTGAGCTTTTTGGCGGCGCTTGTCCTCTTGCTCGGTGAGCCGGCGGCGGCTCAAAACACCCGCTACACCATTCAGGGCCGGGTAACCGATGCGACCAATGATGCCCTGCCGGGCGCCACGGTGCGCCTGCTCAATACGGTAGTGGGCACCTCGTCGGGCGCCGACGGGCGCTTTGCCATTGATGCCGGCCTCTCCCCTGGCACCTACCAGCTCGAAATCTCCTCGGTGGGTTACCGGCCCGTGCGCCGCGCCGTAACGCTGGGCGCCGAGACCACCGTAGCGGTTGGGGATGTGGGGCTGACCGAAGACCGGGTGGGTCTAAACGAAGTGGTGGTGACCGGTACTTCGGTGGCCACCAGCAAGCGCCAGCTCGGCAACACCATTGCCACGGTGAGCGGCGAGGAGCTGCGCACAGTGGTGCCCACCCAGATTGACCAAGCGCTCCAGGGCAAGTTCGCGGGCGTGCAGATTACTCAGAACTCGGGCAACCCGGCCGGCGGCATCTCGGTGCGGCTGCGCGGGCCCAGCACCGTGGCCGGCTCCTCCGACCCGCTCTACATCATCGACGGGGTAATTGTGAACAACGACTCGCCCCAGCTGCTCGACCTAGGCGGCTACGCCCAAAACCGGTTGGTCGACATCAGCCCCAACGACGTGGACCGCATCGAGGTGATTAAGGGCGCGGCGGCGGCGGCCATCTACGGCTCGCGGGCCTCGAACGGCGTGGTGCAGATTTTCACCAAGCGCGGGCGCGACGGGGCCCCGCAGATTACGGTGTCGTCGCAGTTCATGGTGTCGCAGTTGCGCAAGAAGCTGGACGTTAACCGTCACCCCTTCCGCTTCACCAATACCGTGGCCACCGACCTGAGCCAGGTGCCGGTGACGCGCTACGACTACCAGGACCAGATTTTCAGGACCGCCGTGGGCACCGACGACTACGTGTCGCTGAGCGGCGGCACCAACGCGACCAAGTATTTTGCCTCCGGCAACTACTTCCGCAACCAGGGCATCGTGGACAACACCAACTTCAGCCGGGGCGGCGGCCGGGTGCGCCTGCAGCAAACCCTGGGCTCGAAGGCCAGCCTGAGCGTGGGCGCCAACTACACCCTGAGCCAGAGCAAGGAAGTGCCCAATGGCGGCATCAGCGAGGCCTACGGCGCACTCACGGGCTTCATTTTCTCCAACAACTTCATCGACCCCAGCCGCGACCCCGCTACCGGGCGCTACCCCAGCACGGCCCTGAGCATTGCCCGCACCAACCCGCTGGAAGCCATCAACCGTTTCGATTTCCGCCAACGCACCTCTCGCTTCATCGGCGACGCGCAGCTGAACCTCACGCCGTTTGAGGGCTTCACCCTCGACTATGTGCTGGGCTACGACGCCAGCACGCAGGTGGCTACGGGCTTTATTCCCACTGGCAGCACCGCTCCCACCTACACCGCCGGCTACGCCCGCCGCGCAGACCAAACCACAATTCTCGTCAACAACGACCTGACGGCCAGCTACCGGCGCGACTTCACGGAGTGGCTGGCCAGCACCACCACCGTGGGTGGCACGCTGCAGTACCAGCAGGGCTTCGCCACCGGCATTGTGAGCACCACGCTGGCCCCCATTGTGCAAACCACGGGCAGCGGCATTGCCGTGGCGAGCGAGTCCCGCTCGGAGCGCAGCATCCGCGGGGCATTTGCCCAGCAAACCCTGGGCCTGGGCAACCGGCTGTTTCTGACCGGGGCCCTGCGCGTGGACGTGGCCTCGGTGTACGGCCCCAGCAACCGCACCCAGTATTACCCCAAGGCCAGCGTGGCCTACGTGGTATCGGAGGAGAAATTCTGGAAAGACGGGCCGCTGGCGCGCCTCGTGCCCCAGTTGAAATTGCGCGCCTCCTACGGGCAGGCGGGCAACCTCACCGCCATTGGGCCCTACGACCGGTTCACCAACTTCGGGCCGGTGGTGGCGGGCACCCTGCCGGGCCTGCTCACGTCCACGTTGCAGGGCAACTCGGTGCTGGGCCCGGAGCGGCAATCCGAGTTTGAAGTCGGCACCGACCTGGGCTTGTTTGGCGGCCGGGTGGGCATCGAGTTCTCGTATTACGACAAAAAAGTAACCGACCTGCTGCTGCGCCGCGACCTGAACCTGAGCAGCGGCTTCACCACGCGCTTCGACAACATCGGCAACATGCGCAACCAGGGCGTGGAGCTGCTGGTGCGCGGCACGCCGGTGCAGAGCGCGGCCGTGAAATGGACCGTGACCACCACCTTCACCCACAACACGAACCGCATTACCAACATCCCCAACGGCCTGCTCACCTTCCCCGACGGCTTTGGGCTGGTGGCGGCCGTGGAGGGCCGGCCCTTGGGCACGTACTACGGCACGTACTCGGCGCGCCGGCCCGACGGCTCGCTGCTGCTCACGGCTGGCGGCCTGCCCCAGCGCGAGCGCGGCACTCAGGGCACGTTTGGGGCACCCAATGTGCCCCTGCGCGGCGCCGACGGCCAGCCCAGCGGCACGCTGCTCAACGGCGTGCTCGGCAACCCCAACCCGCGCTACGTGGCCTCGCTTATCAACGAAGTGGAGCTGCTGAAGGGCAACCTCGTATTCCGGGTGCAGTTTGACACCCAGCAGGACTTCGACGTGTTCAACTTCACGAAGCGCGTGGGCACCCGCGACATCTTTGGCGGCCTGGCCGGCTACGAGCCCGAGCTGCGCGGCGAGGTGGCCAAGGGCAGCAGCATTGCCGCCTACAACACGTTTGATAAGTGGATTGAGGACGGTTCCTTCGTGAAGCTGCGCGAGGCTTCGGTGAGCTACCGCCTCACGCCCAAGCTGCTGGGCCTGCGCGACCTGCGCCTTTCGCTGGCCGGTCGCAACCTGTTGGTGTTCACCAAGTACAGCGGCTACGACCCCGAAGTGAGCGCCGCTGGCCAGAGCAACGCCGTGCGCGGCTTCGATTTCGTGGAGGTGCCCATTCCGCGGGCCGTGTCGCTGGGCTTCAACGCCTCGTTTTAGAGCAGCGAGGTCAGCTAAAAAAGAACGTCATGCTGAGCGGAGCCGAAGCATCTCTACCGCTTGGTTGCAGCCGCATTGATTACTAATGCGGCAGAGAGGTTTCGACTCCACGGACGCCAGATGAGCATGACGGACAAAATATTGATTTTACACTTCGACATTCCTTTTGATATGAATTTCATCTTCACCCGGCCGCGCCGCCTGGCCGCCCAGTTCCTGCTCGGGGCGGCTCTACTGGCCACCAGTGCCTGCAGCCTCGACCTGCCCAACCCCAACGCCGGCGACGACGTGCAAACCCTGACCACCCGCGAGGGCCTGTTTGCCCTTAGTGTGGGCCTGCGCCAGGCGTATTCCACCTCGGCGCTGGAGCCCATTATCCTCACCACCGGGGCCACGACCCGCGAGGTGAAGGGCGTCACCACGTTTTTTAACGTTACGGAGGTGGAGCAGGGCGGCGCCCAGCTTTCGCCCAACAACGCCAACACCACGGCCCTGTTTGCCCGCAACTACCGCGTGGTGCGCGTGGCCGACCAGCTCATTGCCGCCGCGCCCGGCGTGCTGGCCGCCGACGCCCCCGCCCGCAGCGCGGTGCTCGCTAATGCCTACCTGTTCAAGGCCGCCGCGCTGGCCGGCGTGGCCCAGGGCTTCGAGCAGGGCCCACTCACGGCCAGCGACGGCGCGCCCGCCTTCGTGCCGCGCGCACAGTTGCTGGCCGAGGCCATTCGCCTACTCGACCTGGCGGCCACGGAGTTTGCCAGCAACGCGCCCCCGGCCGACTTCAACACCCAGGTGCTGGGCGCCGGTTTTAACCTGCCCAACACCATCCAGGCCTACCGCGCCCGCTTCAACCTACGGGCCGGCAACTACGCCGCCGCCCGCGCCGCCGCCAACCTCGTGACCCTGACCGTGCGTTCGGCCTTTGCTTACTCCAACCAACTGCCGAACCCCATTTTTCAGAACTCGACGCTGGCGGGGGCCAACTTCCGGCCGCGCGACAATTTTGGCCTGCCCGCCGCTCTGGTAGAGCCCGGCGACGGTCGCCTGGCGTTTTTCCTGAGCGGGCCGGTGGTGGTGGACCGCAACAACGGCAGCACCGATAATGTGCGCACCTTGGCCGGGTTCTTCCTCACCCAAACTAGCGACATCCCGGCTTACCAACCCGACGAAATGCGCCTCATACGGGCCGAAACCAACCTGCGCCAGGCCACGCCCGACCTTGCCGCGGCGCTCGTCGATATCAACGCCGTGCGCACCCAAACCACCGGCGACCCGTGGAACGTGTACCCCAACCTGCCCGCTTACGCCGGCCCCGTCACTGTGGATGCCCTGCTGCTGGAAGTGTACAAGCAGCGCAGCGCCGAGCTGTTTCTGAGCGGCCAGCGCCTGGAGGACAGCCGCCGCTTCGGCCGCCCCGCCCCGCCCACCAGCCTGGCCGAGCGCAGCCGCAACTTCTACCCCTACCCCCAGCAGGAGCGGGTGAATAACACCAATACCCCAGCCGACCCGGCTATTTAGGTTATCATACTGAGCGCAGCGAAGCATCCTGTCACGTGAAAACGACTCGCTCAGTGGCGATAAGATACTTCGCTGCGCTCAGCATGACAGACGGCGCGGGACTGTCCTCCAATACCCGGCGAATTCCGACCTTAGCAGCGTTTCCTTTCCCAGCTCGCCGCCCATGAATACCGTTACCCAAGCTGCTGTGGCCACCACGGGGGCCCAGCCGCTGGTTGAGGCCTCGCAGCCCGGCCGCCTCGTTTCGCTGGATGTCTTCCGCGGCATCACCGTGATGGCCATGATACTGGTGAACAACCCCGGCGACTGGGGCCACATCTACCCGCCCTTCGAGCACGCCGAATGGAACGGCTGCACACCTACGGACCTGATTTTCCCCTTTTTCCTGTTCATTGTGGGGGTGAGCCTGGTGTATGCTTTGGATGGGGTGAAGCAGCAGGGCGGCCCGCAGGGGCCAGTGCTGTGGCGCGTGGCGCGGCGGGCGGCGGTGCTGTTTGGGCTGGGGCTGCTGCTGTCGCTCTACCCCAAATTCGACTTCTCGGTGGTGCGCATCATGGGGGTGCTGCAGCGAATTGCCTTGGTTTTTCTGGGTTGTGGCTTCATCTTTTTGAAAACCAGCTGGCGCACCCAAGCGTGGCTGGTGGTGGTGTTTTTGGTGAGCTACGCGGTGCTGATGCAGGTGGTGCCCGTACCCGGCTTCGGCCCCGCCAACCTGGAGCCCGCCACCAACCTCGGCGCCTGGCTCGACCGGCTGGTATTTAGCGAAGCCCACCTCTGGAAATCCAGCAAGACCTGGGACCCGGAAGGCCTGCTGGGCACGCTGCCCGCGCTGGGCACGGGCCTGCTGGGCAGCCTCACCGCCCAGTGGCTACGGCGGCGCGACCAAGAGCCCGCCGCCAAAGTGGCCTGGCTGTTTGTAGCCGCCGGCGCTGTTACCATCCTGGGGCTGGTATGGGCCCCGTGGTTCCCCATCAACAAAGCCCTGTGGACCAGCCCCTACGTGCTGTACACCGGCGGGCTGGCCATGGCAGGGCTGGCGGCCCTCTACTGGATATGCGACGTGCAGGGCTACCGCGCCTGGACCAAACCGGCACTGGTTTACGGCGTCAATGCCATTCTGGTGTTCTGCCTGTCGGCCCTGCTGTCCCGCACCTTCGGGCTGTTCAAACTCACCGGGCCAACGGGCAAAACCGGGGGGCTGAAAGAGTGGCTCTACGAATGGGGCATCGCGCCGTTTTTCACCGACCCGCGCGCGGCCTCGCTGGTGGGCGCGGTCGTGCTCATCATCATCTGGTATTTTATTCTGAGCTGGATGTATAAGAAAAATGTAGTACTGAAGGTGTAAACTCCTGAGTTGTCATCATTCTAGCCGTTTCCTTACATATATTTACTGAACACTCCCTTTCATCCTTTTCTTCTTAGCAATGCGACTCTACCTTCTACCAGCACTGGGGATTTTCATCTCCCAAATATCTCAGGCACAGGACTTAACTAGCCGAGGCGTCATGACGCCTGAAAAGCTCCTGCCCTCAGGTCAATCCGTAGGGGGAGTTAGCCCACGGCCGACCGGAAGCCCAGACCCCCCCTCACGCGCCCGGACAACTACCCAGAGCCCAGCCCCAACCACTGGCCCTGGCGCTCTTACGGACCCCTCCTCCGCCCACATGCTGCCGTATTGGACGCGCGGCACCGTACAGCCCTACGCAGGCCCAGCCATGCACCCTTGGCTCAAGTACGACCTTATCTTCAACAAACTCGTGTCCCGTTTGCCCTCCGGCGAATCTGCTCAGGTCGACTTAGACAATATCCGGGAATTCACCCTAGGCGACTCGCTTCTGGGGACTCAGCGTATCTACCGCCGCTACCTCACCGCCCGCATCGAGAATCCTGCCCTGCGGCTAGCCTTTTTTGAGGTGCGCTACGACGCCGGGCGCGCGGCCCTGCTCTGCCGCCGCTCCGTGGGCATGGTTTCAGATAACGCCGCCCGGGGCCGCAACTCCGCCCTGCGCCAGCGTGTGGTCACCACGTACTTTATTAGGACACCGGACAATAACCTGGCCCCCGTTGCCCTTGCCGAAGCAGCTGTGCTGGCTGCTTTGGGCCCCGCCCACGCCACGGCTACGGCCGCTTTCATCCAGCAGAAGCGCTTAAAGCTGGACAAAGAGGCAGACGTAGTGGAGTTATTAGCTTACCACGATACCTTGTAGCAACTCCTGGCTGACAGCTGTCACTGCGTACTGCTCTGCAGTGGCAGTGGCAGTGGCAGCTCAGATTAGTAGTTTGGCAGCATCTGCCAAACCCCAAAAGCTCATTACTTAGTGGCATTTGACTCGCTTTAAGGAGTTTGCGCATATCGCATATATCAGGCAGCCAGCGAGTCTACCATGAAAATTCTCATCATCGGCGGGGGCAACATGGGCCTGACCTACGCCCGCAGCTTCGTGCGGGCGCACATCACCTCTCGGCTCGACCTGCGGCTGCTGGCCCGCTCGCCCGAGCGGGTGCCGGCCCTGACCATTCACGAAATCGGTACGGTGTGGGGGCACCCCGGCGAGTGCGTGCCCGGCGCCGACCTGCTCATCCTGGCCGTGAAGCCACAGGATTCGCCCGCGCTTTTTGAGTCGTTGCGCGGCCTGGTGCAGCCCCAGCAGGTGGTGCTCAGCATCATGGCCGGGGTGCGCATTGCCACGCTGCGCGAGGCCCTGGGCACGCCCAAAGTCATTCGGGCCATGCCCAACCTGCCCGCCCAAATCGGCATGGGCATGACGGCCTTTACCAGCACCGACGCCGTGACCCGCGCCGAGCTGGTGCAAGTGCAAAACCTGCTCAGCACCACCGGCAAAACGGTATACGTGGAAGAAGAAGCTGCCATTGACGCGGCTACGGCCATTTCGGGCAGCGGCCCGGCCTACGTGTACTACTGCATGGATGCCCTAATGGCGGCGGCCACCACCATGGGCTTCAGCCCCGCCGAAGCCGAGCTGCTGGTGAGCCAGACGTTTCGGGGCGCCGTGGAGCTATATTCCCAATCGGGCCTGAGCTGCACCGACTGGATTGCCAAAGTGGCCTCCAAAGGCGGCACCACCGAAGCCGCCATGCGGGCTTTTGGGGCCGGGCAAGTGCGCGAAGGCCTGATGGCCGGTGCCGGCGCTGCCCGCGACCGGGCGGAGGAACTGGGCAAGTAGAAATCCAGGCAGCCCACTTTTATGCCTGGTTATGTTTCATCGAAACTGTTAGAAAGTCCCTGGGCGGTCATGCTGAGCTTGTCGAAGCATCTCTACCGCGCCTCCTGTCATCCTGAGCTTGCGAAGACCTTCTCACAGCGGAACGATTTGTTCTAACCTGATAAGATGCTTCCTTCTTCAGCATGACAGGAGGTGCGGCAAAGATGCTTCGACAAGCTCAGCATCACGGTCCTATTCTGAAATGTTGTAATGCACCTTACGCCACCGAATAGCCCGCAAAATCCTTGCGAATCTGCGTTTTGAGCAGCTTGCCGGTGGCTGTGTGGGGCAATTGCTCCACAAATTCCACGGCGTCGGGCTCGCAGAACTTGGCCACTTTGCCTCGGAAGTAGGCGAGTAGCTCTTCGGCCGACACCTCCATGCCGGGGCGGCGCACCACTACCAGGAGGGGCCGCTCGCTCCACTTGGCGCTAGGCACCCCAATAACGGCGCCTCGGCCACGGCGGGGTGGCCCACGGCCAGGTTTTCGAGGTCGATGCTGGAAATCCACTCGCCGCCGGACTTAATGACGTCCTTCGAGCGGTCGGTGATTTGCATGAAGCCGTCGGCGTCGATGGTGGCCACGTCGCCGGTGCGGAACCAGCCATCGGCGGTGAGTTCGCCGGACGTGCCGCTGCCGTAATAGTCGCGCACCACCCAGGGGCCACGCACCAGCAGGTCGCCAAAGGCCACGCCGTCGTGCGGGAGTTCGTGGCCGTCGTCGCCCACAATCTTCATGTCTACGCCATACACGGGCCGGCCCTGCTTAGCGCGCAGCGCCAGGCTGTCGGCGGGGCTGAGGGCGGCGTGTTTGGGTTTCACGCTGCTGGTGGTGCCCAGGGGGCTGGTTTCGGTCATGCCCCAGGCGTGCAGAATGGTCACATTCAGCTCTTCTTCGAAGGCCTTCATTAGGGCCGGCGGGCATGAGGAGCCGCCTACTACAGTGCGTTTCAGGGTAGAGAACCTGCGGCTGCCTTCGCGCATAAACTGCAGCAGCCCCAGCCAGATGGTGGGCACCCCAGCCGAGAACGTAACGCCTTCGGCCTCAAACAGCTCGTACAGGCTGGCGGCGTCCATGCCGGCGCCGGGCAGCACCAGCTTGGCCCCGTTGAGCGGCGCGGCGTAGGGCAGGCCCCAGGCGTTGACGTGGAACATGGGCACCACGGGCATTATCACGTCGCGGGCCGAGCAGCTCAGGGCATCGGGCAATGAAATGCCCAGCGCGTGCAGCACCGCGGAGCGGTGCGAGTACAGCACGCCCTTGGGCTGGTCGGTGGTGCCGGAGGTGTAGCACAGCGAGCAGGCCGTGTTTTCGTCGAGCATGGGCCACGCGTAGTCGGCGGTTTCGGCAGCCAGCAGGTCTTCGTAGCTGCACAGGCCGGGCATAACAGAAGCGGCGGGCAGGTGGGCGGCGGGCGTCATCAGCACCCATTTTTCTACGGTGGGGCACAAAGGCGCCAGCCGCTCCACCAGGGGCAAAAAGGTCAGGTCGAAGAACAGCAGCCGGTCCTGGGCGTGGTTGATGATGTAGACGAGTTGCTCCGGGAACAAGCGCGGGTTGATGGTGTGGCACACCGCCCCAATGCCCGCCACCCCGAAGTACAGCTCGAAGTGCCGGTGGGTGTTCCAGGCCAGCGTGCCCACCCGGTCGCCGTTGGCCATGCCCAGCTTCAGCAGGGCGTTGGCCAGCTGCTTGCTGCGGCCGTGCGCGGCGGCGTAACCGTAGCGGTGCATGCCACCCTCGGGCAGGCGCGAAACAATTTCGGTATCGGCGTGCCACTTGGCGGCGTGTTCCAGAAGGCCAGCTACGCGGAGCTGGTCGGTCATCATGAGTCCTTGCATGGGAAGCGGGGTGGGAATGAAAGTAGAAGTGTAAGGTAGCAACGGCCCACACATTTTCAGCCGATTAGGCGGCAAACAGGCGGTTAATTAAAACGGGGAAAGCAGTACCCAATGCGGCACCCTTTCCCCGTTTCAATCTTACTCAGCCGGTGCGTAGCGCCAGCTAGTCGATGTCGAACAGCAGGCCCGCGTACACGATGCGGCCCTGGCTGGGCGCGCCGTATACCTGGAAGTTGGTGCTGTCGAAGAGGTTGGTGCCGCCCACCTGCACAGTGGTGTGCAGCTTGGCCACGGTGTAGCCCAGCTGCGCGTCCACGACGTGGGCCGTGGGGATGGTGCCGGTGGCAAAAGTCGACTCGAAGGTGTAGCTGCTCACCCGGCGGAAGTTGGCGTTGTAGCTCAGCTTGCGCTCGAGCAGCAGGCCGTCGACGCCGAGGTTGAACTTGTGCTCAGGCGTGTTGAAGAACGACAGCGTGCCGGGCTGAAAGTCCTTCGTAATGAGGGCGTTGTAGCTGTAGTTGCCGGTGGCCGTGAGGGCCGGCGAGAAGGTGTAGCCCAGCGAGATGCCCGCGCCCTGGCTTTTCACCGTCTGGTCGACGTTGGTGTTGATTTGGATGACGCGGGTGGGCAGCGCCGCGTTGGCGAAGCGGAACGGAGCTGCCGCGCCTATCTGCGCCGTCGTGGGCCGGCTGCCGTCCACGTTGCCGATGAAGTTGCGGGTGGCAATGAAGTTGTCGTAGGCGCTGTAGAAGTAGTCGAGGTCGACGAAGAGCTTGCTGGTGAGCTGGCCGCGGTAGCCCACTTCGCCGCTGTTCACTTTTTCGAGCTTCAGACCGGGGCTCTGGTACTCCAAGGCAGCCAGGTCGGCGGCGCGGGTGGGGGCCAGAATGCCGGGCAGCTGGGTGGCCAAGCCGGTGGTATAGCCCCGGAAGCCCGCGCCCACGTTGCCCACCAGGATGGCCCGGCCCACGTCGAGCCGGATGTACTGGGCGTCCTGCGAGGCCGCGCGGAAGGCACGGCTGTAGCTGGTGCGGAAGTTGTGCTGCTTCTCGGCGCCCACTGAATACACGGCCGATACGCGGGGCGAGAAGGCGGTACCAAAGTTCTGGAACCGGTCCACGCGGCCAGCGGCAGCCAGCTTCAGGTGGTCGTCCAAAAATGCCCTACTGGCTTGGGCGTAGGCACCGTACTCGTAGTTCCGGATGCGGCCGCTTTCGCGGGTGTCTTCCAGAAGGCTGCCATCAGAGCCCAGGTCGTAGCGGCGGTAGGAGCCGCCCACCACCACATCCACGATTTCGGAGTTGAAGTTGTACTGGCCGCTGGCTTCGGAAAGTACCGAGCGCAGAATGAGCCGGGCGCCCTGCCCGGGCGTGGGGTTGTGTATGATGCGGTCGCGGGCGTCCTTAAAGGCCTGGGTGCCAGGCTGCAGCACGGGCGCCACCGTGTTGGCCGTGGTGCGGGCCGTGAGGGCGGCTGCGTCGGCATTGCCGCCGTTGGCCTGGAGGGCAGCGTTGTAAGCGGCCGCGTAGGTGCCGAAGTAGCGCTGGGCGTAGGTTACCGGGCGACCACTGGCGTCCACCACGGGTTGGCCGTTGGCGCCCACGGCCTGCTGCAACTGCAGCACTCCGCCCAGAAAGCCCAGGTTATAAGAACCATCGGTCTGGGGGTCGCGCCCGCCCGAAAAGTCGCGGGTCTGGAAAGCCCGCACAACCCAGTTGCGACCTTCGATGGCCAGCTTACCCTGCTGGGCGCCGGTGTTCACGATGCGGTAGCGGCTGGCGGCCTGGAAAGTGGTATTGGTGGCCGCGTAGCGGTAGCTGGCCGTAGCCTTGATGTTGTCGGTGAGCTTCACCGCCAAGCTGGGCGACACCTTCACGGAGTACGTGAGGTTGTTGCCGGTAATCAGGTCGGCTTCCGAGAAGCCGGGCAGGAAGACCGTTTTGCCAGCCAGCGCCCCGCCGGTGGCCCCGAAGGTGTTGCCCGCGTCGCCGTACACGCTCACCGCGTCGTAGCCCAGATTGGAGCCAGCGGGGTTGTTGGCCGGTTCAAGCAACTTGGAGGTGGCGTCCAGGTTGTTGCCGGTGAAGTCGTTGGCGCGGATGCCGCCGCCCGATATCTTAAAGGCCACCCGCTCACCGAGCTTCACGGCGTAGCGCAGCTGGCCGTCGAGCAGGTCGCGGTTGCCGCCGCGCAGGCGCACCGAGAGGCCGGTATCCTTAAAAGGGTCTTTCGAGTTGGTGAGCAGCACGCCGTTGAAGGCGTTGGCGCCGTAGAGGGCCGAGGCCGGGCCGTGCACCACTTCCACGCTGGCCACGTCGAGAATGGGCGTACCGAGCAGGTTGCCAAAGTTCGAGCTCAGGCTGGGCAGCTGGGTGTCGGCGTAGTCGGCCAGCTGAATCACGCGGTCGGAGCGCGACGAGCTGAAGCCGCGGGTGCTGAAGCTGGTCAGCAGCATGCTGGAGTTGCTCACGTCAATGGACTTGAACCGGGCCAGCCCCGACACGAGGTCGGGCGTGGTGATGTTGTTCACCTGGCGCTGGTCGATTTTCTCCACTGTCACCGGCACCTGGCCAATGCTTTCTTCAATGCGCGAGGCCGACACCACTACTTGGTCGAGCATGCCGCTGGTGCGCATCTTCACCACTAGTGCGGTTTCGGGGCCGCTCAGCGGAATGTTCTGGGCGGCGAAGCCCACAAACGAAACCACCAGCACCACGGGGGCTTTTGCGAAGTCGGCCTTCAGCTCAAAGGCACCCTGCTCGTTGGTGGCATCGCCGGTGCCCGTGCCCCGGATTAGTACCGTGACGCCGGGCAGCGGCCGGCCGGCCTCATCTTGTACCGTGCCGCGCACGGTTTGCACGTTTTGAGCCCACCCGCACAGCGGCAGCCACAGAATTAATAAAAAACCAGCGAAGAGGTGGCGCATACCGTCAGGATTAGGTGGGGTTTATTCCACAAACCTAACTACTTATTGTCTAATTGAAAAAAAATTTATAGTATGCAAGCATAATAATTTTGGTCAATACATATAACTGAGTTCGTTTTTACAAAAAAAACAGGTCTGCGGGCGTTGGTAAGGCCAGGGTGCGTGCGGTCTAGCGGGCTACTTGCGCACCGCTTCGATGGCCAGTTGCAACAGCGCCGAGCGTACGCCCAACTCCGTCAGCCGGTTGTTTTTTCGCGACGGATGCACGCGGTTGGTGAGCAGCACCACCACCAACTCTTCCTTGGGGTCGACCCAGAAATAAGTGCCCGTGAAGCCGGTGTGGCCGTAGCTGCCGGGCGAGGCGCCTTTGGCCGAATTCACCGTGGGGTTGGCGGCCGGGCGGTCGAAGGCCAGGGCGCGGCGGTTGTCGGGGCAAAACTGGCAGCGCGTCCAGTCAGCCAGAATCGCTTGGTTGAACAGCTGCTGGCCGCCGTAGCGGCCGCCCCAGGCGTAGGTCTGGGCCAGCTTGGCCACGTCGTTGGCGTTGCCAAACAGGCCGGCGTGGCCCGAGAGGCCACCGAGCAGGGCCGCGCCCTCGTCGTCCACGGTGCCGTGCAGCAGTTGCCCGCGGAAAGCCGAGTCCACCTCCGTGGGCACGATGCGCGCGAGCGGAAAGCGGTTGGTGGGCCGGAAGCCCAGGGTGGTGGCGCCCAGCGGGCCGTACACTTCGCGCTGCAAAAACGCGTCGAACGACAGCCCGGTGCGGGCTTTCACCAGCTCCGGGTACAGGATAAAGGAGAGGTCGGAGTACACGTAGCCCGGTTTCTCGTTCAGCGGCGACTCCCCTATTTCCTTGTAAATGCGGGCTGGCAGGGTTTTGCGCGCCCACAAGCCATTGGCCGCCTGCAGCGGGAACCGCGCCGACGAATCGGCCCGGAAGTAGCGCCGCCGCAGCTTGCCTTTTTTATTCGTGAGCTCCTTCCAGAACGGAATCCAGGCTTTGAGCCGGGCCTGGTGGGCCAGCACGTCGCGCATTTTCAGCCCCTCCTTGTTGGTGCCGCGCAGGAAGGGGAAGTAGTTGCCCAGGGTGCTGTCGGGGCTGAATTTGCCCTGCTCCTGCAGCCGCAGCAGCGCCGGGGCCGAGGCCATGAGCTTGGTGAGCGAGGCCAGGTCATAGATGTCGCCGTCCTGCACCGGACGGGGCACCGAGATGTTCTTCGGGCTGGGAGCTGGCTCCTGGGATTTCCTGCCGGCACCGGCGCTGGCTATGAAGCCGGCATAAGTCTGGCTGCCGTAACTTTTGCGCAGCACCACCGTGCCGCGCCGCGCAATGACCACCTGCGCCCCTGGAAATGCCTGGGCGGCCAGCGCCTGCCCCACCAGGCTGTCCACGCGGGCTTCCAGGCGGCCGTCCAGGCCCACGTCTTCGGGGTTGGCGTAGCGCAGGCGGGCGTTGCCGGGCGTGCGCAGCCCAAAGCCGCGCGGGTAGCGGTCCGACACCGTAACGGGCAGCTTGCCGCTGGCCGCACTGCCCCCAAAGATGACCTGCGCGGCCAGGCTTTGGGCGTCTTTGCTCTCCTGGTACGCCAGCACCACGGCCCCGGCGCGGTCCAGGTCGCGCACGCGGGCCACGGCGTAGGCCGAGCCGAACACGCTCAGCACCACCTGCTGTTTCTGGCTCACCAGCTCGCGGAGCAGCAGGTTGGTTTCGGGCGTGATGCCGAAGCTGGTGGCGGGCAGGCGGCCGAGGCCCTGCAGAGCCACCAGCACCACGTTGTAAGGCTTCAGGCTCTCGCGCAGCTTGGTGAGCTCATCGAGTGTGGGCGTGGCCGCAACCCGGAAATGGGCCGCGGGCGCGTAATCGGCCACGGTTTTCTGGAAGTCAGTGGTGTCGCGCGCGGTGCCGCCAATCACCAGCGTGGCAATGCGCAGGGTGTCGAGCCGCTGCAGGGGCAGCAGGTTTTTCTGGTTGCGCAGCAGGGTCATGCTCAGCTCGGTGAGGCGGTGGCTGAGGTACTGCGCGTGCGGCTGGTTGAGGTCCGGGATGAGGTTTTTGGTCTCGATGGGCCGATAGCGGTGCAGGCCGGCCCACTGCTTGAGGGCCAGCACGCGGCGGCAGTGCACGTCGATTTCCTGCTGCGAAATGCGGCCGCTGTCCACGGCGGCGCGCACCATCTGGATGGCCAGCGGCACGTTTTTGCTGAACTCCAGAATGTCGTTGCCGGCCATGAGGGCGCGCACGTCGGCCTCGCCGGGCGGGTACATGCTGATGACGCCCTTCATGTTCATGGCATCGGTGAAAATCAGCCCTTTGAAGCCCATTTTATCGCGCAGCAAGTCCGTGACGATGGGCCGCGACAGGGTGCTGGGGCCTGGCACCGCGTCCAGGGCAGGCACGTTGAGGTGGGCCACCATCATGCCGCCCAGGCCGCCCGCAATCAGGCTGCGGAAGGGCGGCAGCTCCAGGGTGTCGAGCCGGCGGCGGTCGACGCGCACCGTGGGCAGGGCCAGGTGCGAGTCGGCGTCCACGTCGCCGTGGCCGGGGAAGTGCTTGGCCACGGCCAGAATGCCCGCGTCCTGCATGCCGCGCATGTACTGGCGGCCGTCGCGCGCCACCGCCGCCGGGTTTTCGCCCCAGGAGCGGAAGCCGATGACGGGGTTGGCGGCGTTGTTGTTCACGTCTACCACCGGCGCGAAGTTGACGTGCATGCCCAGCCGCTTGAACTGCCGGGCCACTTCCGTGCCCATGTCGTAGAGCAGGGCGGTATCCACATCGCCGCCCAGGCTCATTTGGTAGGGGAATTTCACCACGCTGTCGAGGCGCATGCCCACGCCCCACTCGCCGTCCATGGCCACCAGCAGGGGCACCCGGCTTTGGCTCTGGTAGCGGTTGAGCAGGCGCGCCTGCCGCCCCGGCCCGCCTTGGAAAAATATCAGCCCGCCGATGCCGTACTGCTGAATCAGGGCCGAAATCGAATCTTCGTCGATGCGCTTGCGGTTGGAATAAGCCGCCACCATAAACAGCTGCGCCGCCCGCTGATTGGGCGTGAGCACCCGCATGAGGCTATCGACCCAGGGCGAGTGCAGGTACTGGATGAAGCCCGGGTCGCTGGGTTGTGGGGTGGCCCCAGCGGTGGGCTTGCGCATTACAGGCTGGCGGCCGGCTCTTTTGGTCTTGGCGGGTCCTGCCGACACCTTTCGGCTGAGTGCCTGGGCTTTGGGGCCGGCCGCAGGGAGTTGGCGGAAAGCCGCTGGCCTGGGCTTGGGCGCAGCGCGGCGCTGGGCCGGGGCCAGTAGCGGGGCTGCCATTAATAGCAGCAGCGAGAGAGATTTGAGGAGCGACAAGGGCGAGGGCGGGATTTCTATGCGAAAGTAACGCCTGTCGCCACGAACCAACCCGGGCGCCGCAGGGGGGGTGGGGAACGAGACCGGCTGAGCCATCAGGGAAAAGCTGAGCCTGGGATAAATCCCCCGCCATTTCTAGTAAGTTCTTACGTATAAATACGTATTTAGGCTTTTGCCAAAAAAAAGTTAAGCTCTTGATTTACAAACACAAGTAATTGAATAGTAGCAACTTGTATTTTAAATTGTATTTTAAATAATTTATTATCTGCAGAATACTTATGACGACAGTTTCACCAATTGCCGTATGCAGCGCTACCTTGTTAATGCTTTTGACTGAATTCAAGTAGCTGCTCCATATTTCATCATAAAAGCTTGAAATCTTGTTTCGCCTGGAACAATTCGATGTTGTTTACTAAGCGCTGACGCCTCGTTGCATTACACTTTTTTTATAAAAAAATCACTTACCTCATGCTCAACTGCTCCTCATCTTTTAATCTCCGTGCCGGCTATCGCAAACTTGTATTGTCGGGTGGGTTTCTTTTGTTGCTGAGCTCGCTGAGTGGCCAAGCCCAGACAACAAGCCGGGTTAAGCAAACCTTTACCACAGACCCACCGGCGGAAACTGAGCTTCCTTTCACTGCCACCGTTTTGGTGGGTGGTGTTGGCCAAACCGGATATTTTGACCCGATAACCGGCGAACCAGGACTTGGCGCCTACGGAGCCTTTGATGGCAACAACAACAGTACCGCTAATACCGTCCAGTTAGATTTTCTGGAAAGAACTTTTGCGACTGGCTCAGGTTCCGCCACGTCCCCCAATAAGCTTACTTTTTCTTTAGCAAGCCTAGGAGCCCCTAACGGTGGAAAGGGATTTGAAGCAAATTCCAAGATCGAAGTGTATCTCGACATTAATAGAGCTGGGTTTCCTGCCACTCCTCAACTCAAAATTACAGGCCCTGCCGACAGGGGCCCCATCTATGGTTTTGGCATGGGCACGACCCAAACGTCAGACTCCGGCACCCCGACTTCAGTAGTACTCGTTGGCGGCACCAATTCTACGGGTCCTTCAACGATTATCATAACGCTTCCTTCTTCTGCTACTGCGGGCACTCAGGTGGCTGTCCGTATTGTTATTGCAGCAGCCAACAAAGCCGAGCTTCTGATTGATGATGTTACGTTGAGTTCCGGCAATAACTCACCCCTGCCCGTCTCTCTCACTCGCTTTGCAGCCACCGCCCAAGCCAATGGCATCGGCTTGAACTGGGCCACCGCTTCCGAAAAGAACAACGACCGGTTTGAGGTGCAGCGCAGCTCTACCGGTGAGGCATTCCTGACTATTGGCACCGTGAAGGGCCAGGGCAACAGCAGCAGCCTGCGCGAGTACGCCTTCGTGGACAGCCGGCCGTTTGCCGGCCAGTCCTACTACCGCCTACGGCAGGTAGACACCGACGGCACGGTTTCTTATTCGCCTGTAGCCGTAGTGGCTGCTCGGTCCAGCCAGGATGCCTTGGCTTATCCAAACCCCAGCACAGGCACTATGAAACTGCCCGCATCGGCAGGTATTATTCATTACCGCATTTTCAATGCACTGGGCCAAACGTTGCTTAATGGCCAAGCTGCTGGCAACGAGACTATTGACTTGACGAAGGTTCCCAAGGGCCCATTCTTCCTGGAAATGTCCGGTGCCGCCGGCCGCACTACCCAGCGCCTGGTGCGCGAGTAGCAGTTAGCCAAACGCTTTAGAAGCCCGGCGCCCTCCCAAGGATGCCGGGCTTTTTTGTGCTTCCCTCCTGCCCAGGAGCGCGACCCGTACGAGGGAGAAATGTGGTTTTGCAGCCACCCCGGGATTTTCACGTTCTTTGACCCTACGGTTTTCTTTACTTTTGCTTCCAATCATTTCATGAAAAGACTTGCCCTCGCCGGCCTTGTGGCCGCGGCACTCACCACGGCCTGCAATCAGACCAAAACCACCGAAACGGCCACCACCGACGCGGCGGGTACTGGCACCGCGGCCGACTCCACCAGCGGCCTCAACGGCCTGTTTGGCAGCTTTTGGGAAACGCAGTCGCGGCTCGACCCGCTGGCCGCCACCGCCCAGGGCGACAACCGCTACAACAACCGCCTGCCCAACGACCAGACCCGCGCTTTCCGCGACACGCTGCGCACGTTTTACGGCGATTACCTGGCCCGGCTGGACAAGTTTGACCGGGCGCAGCTGGGCGACAACGACAAAATCAGCTACGACATCTTTAAGTATGAGATGGAGCAGCGCCTGGCCGGCCTCAAGCTCAATACCTGGATGATTCCGACCCAGCAATTCTGGGGCCTGCCCATCACCATGGGCCAGTACGGCTCGGGCGAGGGCGTGCAGCCCTTCAAAACGGTGCAGGACTACGACAACTGGCTGGGCCGCGTGCGCGGCTTCTCGGTGTGGACCGACTCGGCCATTGCCAACTTCCGGCAGGGCATGCGGGCCGGCGTGGTGCTGCCCCGCGCCCTGGTAGTGAAAATGCTGCCCCAGATGCGCGGCAAAGACATTGCCGTAAGTGACCCCACCAAGAGCCTGTTTTACGGCCCCATCACGCGCTTTCCCAAAGACTTTTCGGATGCCGATAAAATCCGGCTGACCGAGGCCTACAAGAAGGCCATCAGCACGGGGCTGGTGCCGGCTTATAAGAAGATGGGCGACTTTCTGGAGCGGGAGTACCTGCCCAAGGCCCGCGCCACCAGCGGCATCACGGGCGTGCCCGGCGGCGCCGAAATGTACCGCTACTACGTGGGCTACTGGACCACCACCACCAAGCAGCCCGCCGAAATCTACCAGACCGGCCTGGCCGAAGTGGCCGAATTCGGGGCGAGATGGAGCGCGTGAAAAACGAAACCGGCTTCAAAGGAGACCTGAAGGCGTTTTTCACTTACCTGAAAACCGACAAAAAATTCATGCCCTACAAGTCGGCGAAGGAAGTACTGGATGCTTTTCGCAACATCCAGACGACCATTGACCCGAACTTGAAAAAGATGTTCGGCCGCACGCCCAAAACGCCGTTTGAGATTCGGCAGACGGAGGCTTTCCGCGCCGCCTCAGCCTCGGCCGAGTACAACCAGGGCTCGCCGGACGGCTCGCGGCCCGGCGTTTTCTACATTCCGATTGTGGACGCCAGCACCTTCAACACCACCTCGGGCATGGAGTCGCTGTTTCTGCACGAGGCCATTCCCGGGCACCACTACCAGATTTCGCTGCAGCAGGAAAACAACGACCTGCCCAAGTTCCGGCGCTTTGCCTGGTACGGCGCCATGGGCGAGGGCTGGGCGCTCTACTCCGAGAGCCTGGGCAAGGAGCTGGGCCTCTACACCGACCCCTACCAGTACATGGGCGCGCTGGGCGATGAGATGCACCGCGCCGTGCGCCTGGTGGTGGACACCGGCCTGCACTTCCGCAACATGAGCCGCGAAGAAGCCATCAAGTACATGATGGACAACGAGGCCATTTCGGAAGACGGCGCCGTGGCCGAGATTGAGCGCTACATGGCCATTCCCGGCCAGGCCCTGAGCTACAAAACCGGCGCCCTGAAAATCCAGGAGCTGCGGGCCAAGTACGAGAAGCAATTGGGCAGCAAATTCTCGCTGAGCAACTTCCACGACGAACTGCTGAAAGACGGCGTGATGCCGCTGGCCGTGCTCGAAAAGAAGATGGACGCCTGGGCCGCCAAGCAATAGCTTTGGCTTACTGAACAGAAAACCCGCACTGTGTTACTACGGTGCGGGTTTTGGTTTTAAAATACCTCTATCATTTACCTATTCAAAACCGCGAGTTGGCGTAGCTTGCTGCCCCATAGCAGCTTCGTTCTGGCGACGACCTCACCCCCTGACCCCCTCTCCCAAAAAGAGGGGCACCGAAAATGCTCTTGGCGATTTAAGTTAAAGAATCATCCTCACGAACCGGTTCCCCCTCTTTTTGGGAGAGGGGGTCAGGGGGTGAGGTTGACGCCTGAACGCTGCCCAAATCCCCCTTCCAGCTCCCATGAAAACAACATTCTCCCTCCTCCTCGCGGCCCTGTCGCTGCCGGCAGGCTTGGCCGTAGCGCAGACCCAACCCACCAAAAAGACAACTCCACCAAAAACCGCCGCGACTTCCGCCACGGCATCGGCTCCGCTGGCGGCCTTGTTTGATGAATATTGGGAAAACCGGGGCAGGCTATTTCCCCTGGGAGCCACCAGCCAGGGCGACAACCGCTACAACGACCAGCTGCCCAACGACCAGACCCGCGCATTCCGGCAGCAGCAGCAGCGCTTTTACCAGCAATACCTCAGCTCGTTACAGAAATTCGACCGGGCGCGGCTTTCGGCCGGGGACCAGGTGAGCTATGACATTTTTGAGTACGAGATGCAGAGCCGGCTCAACGGCTTGCAGCAGAACACCTGGATGATGCCGTTTGCGCAGTTCTACAGCCTTCCCAACACCCTCGGGCAACTGGGTGCGGGCACGGGCGCCCAGCCGTTCAAAACGGTGCAGGACTACGACAACTGGCTGGCCCGCGTGGGCCAGTTCCCGGTGTGGGCCGATTCGGCCATTGCCAACTTCCGGCAGGGCATGCAGGCCGCTGTGGTGCTACCCCGCGTGCTGGTACTGAAAACGGTGCCGCAGCTGCAAGCCCAAATCACGGCGGATGCTACCCAGAGCCTGTTCTACGGCCCCATCACGCGGATGCCCGCCAGTTTTTCGGAGGCCGATAAAACCCGGCTGACCGAGGCGTACCAGCAGGCCATTGCCACGCAGCTGGTGCCCACCTACCGCAAGCTGGCCGACTTCCTGCAAACCGAATACCTGCCCCAGGCCCGCACCAGCACCGGCCTTGACGCCGTGCCCGGCGGCGCCGACATGTACCGCTACAACGTGCGCCTGATGACCACCACCGACCGCACCCCGGAGGCCATCTACCAGACCGGCCTGAGCGAGGTAAAGCGCATTCGGGCCGAGATGGAGGCCGTAAAAAACCAGGTGGGTTTTGAGGGCGACTTACCCGCCTTTTTCACGTTTCTGAACTCCGACCCGCGATTCACCCCCTACCGGACGCCGGAGGACGTGCTGACTGCCTTCCGGATGATTCAGGCCAAGATTACGCCCAACCTGCCCAAGCTGTTCGGGCGCACGCCCAAGTCGCAGTTCGAAATCCGGCAGACGGAGGCTTTCCGCGCCGCCACGGCCTCGGCCGAGTACAACCGCGGCACGCCGGACGGCTCGCGGCCGGGCGTTTTCTACGTGCCCATTCTCGATGCCACCAAGTTCAACACCACTTCGGGCATGGAGTCGCTGTTTGCGCACGAAGCCATTCCCGGGCACCACTACCAGTTGTCTCTGCAGCAGGAAAACACCAGCTTGCCCAAGTTCCGGCGCTTTGCCTCCTACCCGGCCTTTGGCGAGGGCTGGGCGCTGTATTGTGAGAGCCTGGGCCCCGAGCTGGGGCTGTACCACGACCCGTACCAGAAAATTGGCGCCCTGGGCGACGAAATCCACCGCGCCATCCGGCTGGTGGTGGACGTAGGAATGCACGCCAAAAACATGAGCCGCGAGGAAGCCATCCAGTACATGATGGCCAACGAGCCCATCTCGGAGCAGGGCGCCACCGCCGAGGTTGAGCGCTACATGGCCATTCCCGGCCAGGCCCTGGCCTACAAAACCGGCGCCCTGAAGCTACGCGAGCTGCGCACCCGCTACGAAAAGCAGCTCGGCGCCAAGTTCAGTCTGCGCGCTTTCCACGACGAGGTGCTGGCCGGGGGCTCCATGCCGCTGGCCGTGCTGGAACGCAAGCTGGATGCCTGGGCCGCCCGGCAGCTCGCCAGATAGCAACCACCGTTGGCGGGTTTCCTGTGCTAAAAAGAGGGCCGCGAGTCGCAGTTGCGCGGCTCAAGGCCCTCTTTTTTAGTACCACCCTTTTGCCGCTATCCCACCACCCGCACTTCGTGCGGCACGGTGTAGCCCTGCAGGGCAGCGTGCACCGCTTGCGCCACATCCAGCCCGTTTTTGCTTGAAGCAACGACGTCCGCAATCAGCCCGCGCTTGGCATCGTCGCGCACGGTGATGCTTTGCACCGTGAGGCCGGATACGGTGGCCAGCCGCGCGCCGAATACCCGGCTGATTTCCTGCTTATGCAGCGCGGGCTTGAAGATTTTACCGATGGCGGTTAGGGGCAGCTCGTCGGCCAGGTACACGCGCTTGGGCACGGCGGCGCGCTCGGGGATGTTGGCCGCCGCGAAGGCCAGCAGCTCGGCTTCGGTGAGGGCGGCGTGGCCGGGGGCGCGGGTGGCGTAGGCCACGGGCAGCTCGCCGGCGTCGGGGTCGGGGCTGCCGATGGCGGCGGCCAGGGCCACGCCGGGGTGCAGCTGCAGGGCTTCCTCGATGACCTTGGGGTCGATGTTGTGGCCGCCACGGATGATGAGCTCCTTCTGCCGGCCCGTGATGTAGAAGTAGCCGCGGGCGTCGCGCCGGCCCAGGTCGCCGGTGTTGTAGAAACGGCCCGCGCCGTCGCCGTTGTCCACCCAGATGTTCTGGTTGTGCTCGGGCTGCAGGTGGCCGTGGAACACGTTTTCGCCGCGCACCACGAGGGTGCCGCTTTCTTCGTCGGCGGCTTCGCGCTGGTACTGGCCGGTTTGGGGGTCGAGGACCATCACGCGCACGTCCTGGTACGGCAGGCGCAGGCCGATGGACCCGGCCACAAACTCGCCCGCAAACGGCGTGACAGTGACCGTGCAAGCGCACTCCGTGGTGCCGTAGCCTTCGGCAATGCGCAGGCCGGTGCGCCGCTCAAATTCCTGAATCAGCCCCATGGCCAGCGGCGCCGCGCCGCAAATGGCGTACTTCAGCGAGCTCAGGTCGCGCCCCGCAATGGGCACTTCCAGCAGGCGGCTGAACACCGTGGGCACGCCGCTGAACAGCCCGATGCGGTAGTGCTCGACCAGCTCCCAGAAATTGGCCACGATGCCCGGCCCGCGGTAGCCCTGGGGGCTGCCCAGCAGTAGCGTGTGCCCCATCGACCACGGCGCGCAGATGGTGACCACCACGCCGTTGATATGGAACATGGGCAGGCCGCAGAAAAACACCAGCGGCCCGGTTTCGACGGGGCTGCCCATCAGTAATTCCGTGTCGCTGGTGATGACCGTGAGGTTGCGGTGGCTGAGCGCGGCCACTTTGGGCGTGCCCGTAGTGCCGCCGGTGTGGAAGTAGCAGGCGGCATCGTCGGGCGCGATGGTGCGGCCCGTTGCCAGCCGGTTGGCCGGGGCGGGCTTGAGTAAGTCGTAGAAATCCACCACCCGCAGGCCGGGCAGCGCGGGGCGGCGCTGGCCCAACCGCAACGCGCTTACCAGCAGGCGCTGGGGTGCGGGCAGGTAGGGCAGCAAGTCCACCGTCACCACCGTTTCGAGGGTGGGCACCAGGGCGGCCACGGCTTCTACTTTCTGCCAGATGTCGGTTTTGGGGAAGGCCCGCAGCGTGACCAGCACCTTGGTGCCGCAGGCGTTGAGGATGTCGGCAATCTGGGCCGGCTCCAGCAGCGGGTTCACGGCGTTGACGATGCCCGCCGCCTGACCGGCCACGAATACAAAGGCGGTTTCGGGCAGGTTGGGCAGCAGGTACGACACCACGTCGGTGGGGCCGATGCCCAGGCCGTGCAGCGCGTTGGCGGTCTGGTGCAGGCGCGCCATCAGCTCGGCGTAGGTGTAGTCGACGGATTCGGTGGGCTTTTCGCCGTTGAACACGAAGCGCAGGGCCAGCCCGGCCGGGTTGGCGGCCGCGCCGCGGGCCACCATCGTGAACGTGTCGGGGGCAATGGGACGGGCGCTGAGCGGCGTTTGCTCCAGGGTGAGAATGTCGGCGAGGGACTGGTAACCAGGCATGAGGGGAATAGGCAGTGAGGTATGGTGCAAAGTACGGGCCTGCCAAGGCGGGCGGAAAGCATACGAAAACACTCGTCCGGCCGGGCTTCTGCGGTGCTGCTTCTTTTCCCTATCTTGAACGCACAATTCCCTATTTCCTAATGACTACACAAGCAAGCACTCACTTCAAGCTGCGTGGCCTTATCGGTGTCGCGCTCATTTTCATGGGCATCGGATTGGCTTTGGCCTTTAAAAAACCCAGCGACTGGCCCGCCGAAGTGAAAACACTGGCCCTGGCTCTTGCCTACTGCGCGGGCATTGGGGGCGCGGCGCTGTTCAGCAGCTTTACGCACCAGCTTGAATTCAAGCAAATGAAGCCAGCCCTTATTGGCGCGACGACCCTCTTGGCTACGATGCTACTTTTGAATCTCTAAGCCCCTGGCTTTGCACCCTGAACCAGCAGAAACCAAGGCCGCGTTTCCTTCCTCCGTGCCCTTCATCATCGGCAACGAGGTGGCCGAGCGGTTCAGCTACTACGGCATGCGGGCCATTCTGCCCACGTTTCTGGTGGCGCAGTTTTTCAACCCCGGCCACAACGCGGCCCTGACCGCCGTGGCCGAAGCGCGGGCCAACGACTTCGTGCATTCCTTCGCGGCGCTGGGCTACGCCCTGCCGGTGGTGGGCGCCCTGCTGGCCGACTGGGTGGTGGGCAAATACCGCGTCATCCTCTACCTCTCGCTGCTCTACTGCGTGGGCCACGCGCTGCTGGCCGCCTTCGCTGATGATTTGAACGGCTTTCGGCTGGGGCTGCTGGTGGTGGCCGTGGGCATGGGCGGCATCAAGTCGAGCGTCACGGCCAACCTCGGCGACCAGTTCGACCGCCACAATGCCCACTTGCTGCCCAAGGCCTACGGCTGGTTTCAGCTGGCCATTGACGTGGGCGCGGCGCTGTCCACGGCCTTTATTCCGGAGCTTTACGCGCGCTACGGGGCGGCCGTGGCCTTCGGCGTGCCCGGCCTGCTGATGGGTGCGGCTACCCTCACCTTCTGGCTGGGGCGCAAGCGCTACGTGCGGGTGCCGCCCACGGGGCTCGCCCAAGGCCTCCGCCAGACCCTGGGCCCGGGCGAAGGGCGGGCGGCGCTGCGGCGCGTGGGCGTGGTGTTTCTTTTTATTCCCGTGGTGTGGGCCCTCTACGACCAAAGCGTGTCGGAATGGGTGCTGCAGGCCGCCCACCTCGACCGCGAGCTGTGGCCCGGCTTCACCCCGCTGCCCGAGCAGATTCAGATTCTGGGCATTGTGTTCGGCATCGGCCTCAACCCGCTGCTCACCTACCGCATCTACCCCGCGCTGGAGCGGCGCGGCTTGCGCGTCACGCCGCTGCGTCGCATCGGCACGGGCATGGTTATTATAGCGCTGGCGCTGGCCATTGTGGCCGGCATTCAGCACCGCCTGGATGCCGGCGGGCTGCCTTCGGTATGGTGGCAGGTGCTGGCCTACTTTGTGGTGGCGGGCGGCACGCTAATGGTGGCCGTCACGGGCCTGGAATACGCTTACACGCACTCCCCTCCGGCCATCAAAAGCCTCACCACGGCGCTGTGGCTGCTCACCATTGCGGCCGGCAATTTCTTTTTAAGCATCATGAATGCCAGCATTGCCGAGGGCGGCTTTTTCGCCCGGTTTCAGGGCGCGAACTACTACTGGTTTTTTGTGGGCCTGATGGCCGTAAATGTGGCGCTCTTCGCCGTGGTGGCCTCCCGCCTGCGTGAGAAAACCTTCATCGGCGCGGAGGCCGTCGAACCGCTTCCAACCTAAACATGGCGTAGCGACGCATATTTGCGTCTCCCGGCGCCGCGGCTGACGCCAAACCCGGCATATCGTTCCACTACGAGACGCGAATATCCGTCTCCATACCGTGCTACACATGAAAAAACTACTTTACCAACCGGCGGTTTGGCTGCTGGCGGGCCTCAGCCTGGCAGCGCCGCTGGCGGCCTCGGCTCAAAAAAAACCAGCCGCGCCCGTCCGCAAAACCACCACTGCCGGCGATGCCTTGTCGGCCATCAAGGAGAGCGACATCAAGCGCGACCTGTTTGCGCTGGGCGGCGACCATTTCCGGGGCCGCGAGGGCGGCACGCTGGATGAGCTAAAGGCCTCCGTGTGGCTGGCCGAGCAGATTCGCGCCATTGGCCTGCAGCCAGCCGGCGACGACGGCACCTACTTCCAGTGGTTCCACCTGCAGCGCACGCGCCTCACCAAGGCCAGCAAAATGAGCATCGGCACGCACCAGCTGCGGCCCAACCAGGACGCCCTGGTTTTTGCGCCCACCAACTTCTCTGCTAATGCGCCGCTGGTGTACGTGGGCACCGGCACTGCGCCCGAGCTGGCCAAAGTGGATGTGAAAGGCAAGGCCGTGGCGCTGCTGTTTTCGGGCAACCCGGCGGCCGACATGAGCTTCCGGCGCTACCTCACGCAGGTGATGCGCGACAAATCGGCTGAGCTGATGAAGGCCGGTGCCGTGGCCGTGGTGTTTGTGTCCGATTCGCGGGCGCAGGCCGTGTACGAGCACTGGGGCCATATTTACGAGCGCGGCCGCTACGGCCTGCCCGGCGACCCCAACACCAAAGTAGTGGACACGGCGCCCATCATGCTGCTGCCCCAAAGCGCCAAGGACTGGGTGCAGCAAGCCGGCCAGCAGCTTACGGTGGACTTAAAGGTGGAAAGCTTCCTGTACCCGTCGGTGAACATTGTGGCCAAAATGCCTGGCACCGACGCCCAGCTCAAGAAAGAGCACGTGCTCTTCAGCACCCACCAGGACCACGACGGCGTGCGCGCCCCCGTGGCCGGCGACTCCATCTACAACGGCGCCGACGACAACGCCACCGGCTGCGCGGCCCTGCTGGCCATTATGCGCGCCTTTAAGCAGCAGCCGGCCCGGCGCTCGGCCCTGTTTGTGTACCACGGCGCCGAGGAGCGCGGCCTGCTGGGCTCGCGCTACTACTCCGACAAGCCCACCGTGCCCAAAGAGTCCATCGTGGCCGTGCTCAACGCCGAAATGATGGGCCGCAACGACCCCGACAGCGCCGCGCTGCTGGGCTCAATTGCTCCGCATCGCAACTCCTCCGACCTGGTAAACATGGCCTTGGCCGCTAACCAGGCCGGCCCCAAGTTCAAGCTGGACACCGAGTGGGACAAAGCCACCCACCCCGAGGGCTGGTACTTCCGCTCCGACCACCTGCCCTACGCCCGCCTGGGCATTCCGGCCGTGATGTACACCTCCGTGCTGCACGCCGACTACCATACCCCGCGCGACGAGCCCGACCGCATCGACTACCCCAAGCTCATGCGCATGACCAACTGGATGTATCTCACCGGCTGGTCCGTGGCCAACCGCACCGCTGCGCCGACCCGCGAGCCCGGCTTCAAGCTGGAACGGTAAGATTCGCAGTTATCAGTGAACAGTTATCAGTGAACAATTACAGCCAAACCCGCTTCCTCGTCCATAAATAACTATTCACTGACAACTACTCACTGATAACTGACCTTCCCATGCGCCACCTCACCGCCGCCGACATCAAGAATTTCGAGCGGATATACCGCCTCAACCTCGTCAACGGCCTGCCAGGCTTCAAGCCGGCTAACCTGGTGGGCACGGCCGCGCCCGATGGCGCCACCAATCTGGCCGTGTTCAGCTCGGCCCTGCACCTGGGCTCCGACCCCGCCCTGTTGGGCATTGTGACGCGGCCCACCACCGTGCCCCGCCACACCTACCAAAACCTGAAAAGCAGCGGCTGCTACACCCTAAACCACGTGCCCATGGCCCTGGCTACGCAGGCCCACTATACCTCGGCCGACTTCGGCCCGGAAATCTCGGAGTTTGAAGAATGCGGCTTTACGGCCGTGTACCGCGACGATTTTCCCGCTCCCTACGTGGCCGAAAGCGCCCTGAGCATTGGCCTGCGGCTGCGCGAGGAGCTGGCCATTCACAATGGCACGGTGCTGCTGGTGGGCACCGTGGAGCACGTGTACCTGCGCGAAGAAGGCCTCCGCGACGACGGCACGCTGGACCTGGCCGCCCTGGGCACCGCCTGCATCTCGGGCCTGGATGGCTACCACGAAGTGCTGCCGCCCGTGCGCTTCGGCTACGCCCGGCCGGGCCAGCCGCCGGTGGCCCAGTAGCACGGCATGCACAACGAGAAAAACCCGCTCCAGCATTTGGAACGGGTTTTTTTATCAAAACAACCCGTAGCGGCTACGGGTACTGCGACTCGATTCGGCGGCTGTTTTGGTCGGAATAGCGGAGGTCGGCGTAGGGCGCGCCGGTCGGTACCTGGTCGGCGAAGGTGGCGGGGCGGCGGTACTGCCGGTCGTGACCGGCTGGGCCGGCTTCGGCGGGGCTGTCGCGGTACCAGGCCCGGTAGGCGTTGTCGGCACCCGGTTTTTGCCGTTTGCCTTTTCGTGGGTTGTTACGGCCGTTTTTCTTTTTTTTGTTGCCGCTGGCCGCCAGGGCCACCACGCCAATCGTAAGGCCGATTGCGGCCAGCCCGACCAGCCAGGGTTTCATCAGCGGCGAGGGCCAGCCACTGGCGGCGGTAGTTGCGGGCGTAGCACCCTGGGTAGCATCGGTGGAAAGCATGAGTTGGGGAGTTGAATGAGAAAGTGAGTAGATACGGCCGCAGCCACACCCGAGGCCATCCTGTTTCTCTCACCGCTGAGCTTACCCCGGCTCAATTGCCGAGCTTACCCCAAACGCAAAAAGCCCGCTACTGAATCAGTAGCGGGCTTTTCATCACAAGAAAAATTATTTGGGCTGCTTCTCGTCGTTTTTGTTGCCCACGCCGAGCGTGGACTTATCGGCCTCGGCCATAGTGCCGCTGGGGGCCTGGGGCGAGGTGGCGCTTTTGCCGGCCGGAGCCGAGTTCAATTGCTCCTGCACGGTGCCGTTTTTGATGGCAACGGCCGAGCCCACGCCTCCGGCGGGCTCCACACGCTGCTTGCGGTTGATGCTGTCCAGGTCGACATCGTAAGAATGCCAGCCGGGAGCACGCGTGAAGGAAGTGGAGTTTTGGGGGTTTTTGCCGGGGCTCCAGCTATAATCGCAGGATGAAAGCGTGCCGGCCAGGGCGGTGCCCAGCAGCAAGGCCAGGGCAGAACGGGAAATGAGCTTCATTGAAACGGGGCTTGAATTGGTGACGTAAAGTACGTTGATTTTGGGCGGACGGGTGCAATGCCCACCACAAAGGCTGCCTGCAATGGCTCGTGCGGGGCTACATTAGGGCTTCCGTCCCACCGCGCCGCGCCGCTCACCTTCTGCTCATGACCGAATCTGAACTCAACCAACCGTCCCGCTTTCGCCGGGTGCTGGGCGCCGTGGGCCGGGCGGCGCTGCTGCCCGTGCGGGGAGCGGGCTACATCGTGCGGTCGGGCAAGGCGCACCAGCATTTTTTTCTGCCAGTGCTAAATGGGGCCCTTGGCGACCAACTGGCGGCCCGCTACGACCCGCGCGCCATTCGCATGAGCTTCCGGCGGGGTGGGCAGGACGTGGCCCTGGCTGATTTGCAGCTGCACGAGCCCCACCAAAAAACCGTGGTATTTGTGCACGGCCTCATGGGCGACGAGCTGATTTGGCAAAGCGGGTTTCAGGACGAGCCCGGCAGCCGGCGCTACGGCCCCCGCCTGGCCGAAGAATGCCGCCTCCGCGCGCTCTACATCCGCTTCAATTCCGGCCTGCACCTGTCCGAAAACGGGCGCGAGCTCAGCCGCCTGCTCACCGAGCTGGTCCTCACCTACCCCGACGCCGTGGGCGAGCTGGTGCTGGTGGGCCACAGCATGGGCGGCCTCATCATCCGCTCGGCGGGGCACTATGGGAGTCAATTAATAATGAAGAATGAAGAATTAAGTCCAAACCCAGAGCCGGAAGCAACAAATGAAGACAGTCAATTCTTACTTACCAATTCTCAATCACTAATTACCAAAGCACCCTGGCTGGCGCACCTGCGCTCGGTTTTTCTGCTGGGCACGCCCAACGACGGTTCCTGGCTGGAGCAAAACTCCCATTTCACGGCGCGCCTGCTGGAGCGCATCAACCTGTTTCCCACCCGCTTTCTGAGCAAGGCCTTGAACAAGCGCAGCAACGGCATCAAGGACATGCGCTACTCCATACTGGTGGACGAGGACTGGCAGGATGCCCACGCCGACGACCTGACGCCCCCGCGCACGCCGGTGCCGCCGCTGCCGGGCGTGCAGTACCACATTCTGATGGGGGCCTGGCTGCGCACCACGCGGCCGTCGGCCCTGCGCGAGTACTTCGGCGATGGGCTGGTGGGCCAGGGCAGCGCCCGCGGCCACACCACGTTTGGCAACGAGGCCGACCTACCGGCGGGTGCCAGCGTGCGCACCGCCGTCTTTAGCCAGCAGCACCACGGCGGCCTGCTCACCCACCCGGAAGTGTTCCAGTACCTCAAGCAGTGGACCTAGGCCAAACCGCCCCTACCGGCCCTGGCCGCACAACGGCGGCTGCCCGGCAACAGGCGCAGCCCCCTTGCTGGCGTAGCACCGGGCCACTCCAGGAACTACCCGCAGCAGCACCCCTGCTTTCGCAGAACGGAGGCAGTTGCACAGCATTCGATTCCTGAAACCGGTGAGTTAGCAAACGCAGCTGTTTAGTAGGTTCGGGGGTTTCGTGTCTGTCAGCCTGAGGTTGCGAAGGACCTTATCCAGATTGCTCATTTTGGCCTGATTATAAGCCGCGCAGGCCTAACAAGGTCCTTCGCAAGCTCAGGCTGACAGGCGTTTTTTGACTTCCCAAACAGCTTTAATTACAGCCAGTCCGACCATTTTTATTAATTCAGCAAGGCCCTTCACTGACTCACCCGCTGCTTCGCGTATTCATATCCGCACTTCCTCATCACCCAGAAATACAGGCAGCCGCCAAACCTACCCATGCCCGGCGGGTTAGCAAACCAACTCGCCTTGTCACGCTTCCACTTTTTTCTGCCTCGCCATGCCCGATTCTGCTGCCGACATCATCCTGTTTGATGGGGTGTGCAACCTCTGCAATGGCTTTGTGCAGTTTATCATTCGGCAGGACCCAGCGGGCCGCTTCCGCTTCGCGGCCCTGCAAAGTCCGGCGGCGCACGCCCTGCTAGCTGCCCAGGGCCTGGCGACCGCCGCGCTGCCCGCCCCCGACCCCGATTCGGTGCTGCTGCTCAGTGGCGGGCGGCTGTACTCCCACTCCACGGCCGTGCTGCGCATTGCCCACGGCCTGGGCGGCGGCTGGCGGCTGGCGGCCGTGGGCTGGGTGCTGCCCCTCCCCTGGCGCGATGCCCTGTACCGCTTCGTGGCACGCCACCGCTACCAGTGGTTTGGCCGGCAGGCAAGCTGCATGCTGCCATCACCGGCACTCCGCAGCCGGTTTTTATAAAAATCAACCCGCGTGATGCGCAACGGGAGCCAGCCGCGCCGCTCGGTGGTGGAATAAGACCAGGCCTGCCTCAACGGACCAGGCCTGGCCGGAGGCCTTATTTCTTCCTGGCTGCGGCGCGGAGCTGCTGCCGGCACTCGGCTTCGTACACGCGCAGGCCCAGGTCGCGCAGAAAGGGGAAGCCGATGGGGTCGTACTCATACTTGTCGTCGTTCAATATGCCGTCGGCGTTCACGTAAATCACCGCGCTGAGCAAGAATTCAATGCCTTTGGCTTTATCAACGATGTAGGCGTTGTCGATGAGAAAACCGTAAGCCTGCCCTATTTTATTGAACACGCGCACGCCCGGCGGCAACGGCGTGGTACCCCCACCGCCCAGCAAAAACTTGACATAGGTATCGGGGTAATGCGCGGCATCGTAGCGCGGAGCGAGGCTTTCGCGCGGCGCCTGCGACAGCGCTTGGCGCAGCAGGGCGTAGTCGTCGGGCGCGAGGCGCAGGCGCTGGGCGGGCGGCACGCTCTCGGGAAAAAGCACGGCTTGCAGCAGGTGCTGCAGGTCGGGCAACGAAAAGGCATTTTTCTGGCCGAAGTCCAGGGGCCCGGCCACTACCTGCGGGCCCTGCACGTGGCTTTTCCCGATGCCTTCGCCGCGCAGCCGCAGCCGGGGCCACGGACCCGCGTAAAAGCCGGCCGGCTGCCGGTACAAAAGCTGCGTGGCGGCCGTGTCGGCGTAGAAGGTCACGGGGTTGGTGTGGCGGCTGCCGGGTTCCTGGTCGCCCACCGAGAGGCGGTGCAGCAGGCGGCTGTGGCGCAGACCCAGCCGGGCCAGGCCGGCGTTCAACTCGGCAGGGCCCACGAATTCATATAGCCGGTTGTAGGCGTCATTATCGCTCACCAGCAAGGCTTTGCACACGTAATTAGCCAGCGTGGGCCGGCCGCTGGCGCTGCTGCTGTCGCGGCGCACCCGCGTTTGGCCGGCAAAGGCCGAGTCCGTCAGCATCACCGACTTGAAGCTCAGACCGGGGGTTTGGGTGGCCAGGGCCCGCAGCTTTTCTAGGGCCAGGGCCGCGGCGGCCAGTTTCACGGCGCTGGCTGGATAGAAGTACTCGCGCGGCCGCAAGCGGTAGCCGTACTGGCGAAAATGCGGCGTGCCGGCCGCGTCGCGCCTGATTTGGGTATAGAGAATCTGGAGGCGGTAGCGGCCGGGGTGGGCCAGTACGCGTTGGAGGCCCACCGTGTCGTGCCGCAGCACCCGGCGCAGGGGGCTGCCGAACGGCTGGGCCTGGGCGAGCGAAGCACTGGCCAGCCAGCCCATCAGACCTATAATTAGAAGTACCGCTTTCCCCATCAGAAATGGATTTGTTTGGCCCGGCGCAGTACCGCGTCGTCGATGGTAGCGCCCAGGCCCGGGCCGGCCGGCAGCTCAACCACGCCCCCGGCGCGGTAGCGAATGCCGCCCACCACGGGGTCTTCGGTGAACATGAGCGGCGTGTCGAAATCGCAGTGCCGGATGGCGTCGCTGGTGAGGGCTAGGTGGGCGGCGGCCGTCATGCCCAGCCGCGATTCGAGGAAGCCGCCCACCTGCAGGGTGAGGCCGGCCGCTTCGCCCAAGCGGGCAATTTTCAGGGCCCGATGGAAGCCCGACGACTTGCCCAGCTTGATGTTGAGCAGTTGGCAGGCCTGCAGCTGGATGAGCCGCGCGGCGTCGTGCTCGTCGCCGCAGCTTTCGTCGGCCATGATGGGAATGGGCGAGGCCGCCGACACCCGGCTCAGTTCCATGAAGTGCTGGCGCAGGATGGGTTCTTCGCAGTGCTCGATGTTGAATTCGGCCAGGGCCCGCAGCACGGCAATGGCGTTGTCGGCCGTTTGCCAGCCCTGGTTGGCGTCGATGCGCAGCGGGTGCTCGGGCCCAATGCCCGCCCGAATGGCCCGGATGCGCGCCACGTCGTCTTCCAGCGTCCCGCCCAGCTTCACCTTGATGGCCGGGAAGCCTTCCTGCTGAAAGCGCACGGCATCGGCCTGCATCTTGGCGGGCGCGCCCAGGCTCACGGTCATGTCGGTAGTCAGCACTTTTCGATTATTTCCGCCCAGAAACTCGTAAATGGGTAGGCCGGCGTACTGGGCCGCTACGTCGTGCAGGGCAATATCGAAGGCGCTTTTGATGCTGCTGTTGCCGTAGATGATGCGGTCCATCGCGGCCAGGGCGCCGGCCAGGTCCAGGGCATCGCGGCCTTTCAGCACCGGGGCGAAGTACTGGCCTACCACAAAGCAGGTATCCACGCTCTCGCCGTTGATGGCGAGGAAGGGGCTGCACTCGCCGAATCCCACGTGCCCGTCCCTGGTGCGAATGACGACCACCACGTTTTGCACCGCCGTGAGTGGCCCCAGGGAGATTACAAACGGCTCGCGCAGCGGCACGAGCAGCTGGTAGATGCTGATGGCTTGGATGGTGGTGCCGGGCATGAGGGGAAGGAAAGGGTGCGCACAAATGACGGGGAAGCGCAGCACTTCGGCAATACAAGGCCGGCTTGGGAAAGGCGCGTATCAGAGCAGCGCGGCAACTAGGACGTGTGAACAATTAAAGCCACATCAGGATGGCTCCTAGCGTGACCATTGCCAGAAAGGTACTGGCGTTCTTCTCGTAACGCGAGGCGAGGGCC
>NZ_MDZB01000092.1 GCF_001816145.1 Hymenobacter lapidarius
ACGAGGGAGGGAAAGGAGATGGGTCGCACCTCAAATTTCCCGCTTTTGTGGGAGTCTTTTCCTTTCTGCCTCGCCCTGACTACTTCCTGAACAGTTTCAATAAATGTCGTGACTGTTAACAAGAAATATATTGGATAAATTCGCGCGAACCTATTCTTCATATATTTCTTCGCCCAACCTAAGCTTGGTTCAATACGACCAGCATAGCGGATTGTTATCAAAAAGCCGCTTAAGACAAAGAAAATAGTGACACCGATATGCCACTCTAGAAAAAACTTCAAAACGATTGTGCTAATAATCTCATGACTTTCTTCTTTTTGAAAATCTTGAGCGATATGAAAAAGGACCACCATATAAGCCGCAATAGCCCTTATTCCAGTAAGCGAAGGATAATAAATAGCCTTTTGTTTAGATAAATCATTGCTAACAAAAGAATAATGATGGCTTTTCATAAAACGATTGGGGCTTAGGAAGCAAAGCGTCCTAGAGGGGCTGTTGACGAAGTAATTTAAGGAGCAATTTATAGAAGTCCTCGTAGCGATGATTGAAGCGAAATTCGGACTCTTTCAAGTGCAGCAAAAAGGTGTGTTTTGGTACGCCTTTGAACTGGTGAAGGCGGGCTTTGGCAAAGCTCCAGAAGGACTCGATGCCGTTGATGTGCGAGGCGCCCTGGACGAATTCGTCCTGGCCGTGGCGGACGCGGAAGTGGCGGTCGAAGCCCACGTCCACCAGCCCGTCGTAGCCGCGCCAGCCGTCGGTGTTGACCATCGCCGCCGCGTTGATTTTGCCGCGAATAATGGCTTGCAGCGTCTTTTTCGAGCAATCCGGGACAATTTCCGTGTACACCTGCCCGCCGCGTTTGAACAGGCCAAAGACAATGGTCTTGCCGCCCGCGCCCCGGCCCCGTTTGCCGCGCACCCGCCGCGGACCGAAGTAGCTCTCATCCAGTTCGACCGCCCCCGCCAACTCGGCCGGCACCGGGCTCCACGCCACCAACCGGTGCGCAAGCGCAGGTAGATTTCGTTGACCGCTCGCAAGCTCAAGCCCGTGAGCCGGGCCGCGTCCGAGGCCGTCAAATCCAGGGCAAAGAGCCGCAGCAAGTAGCGGAATTTGACCTCCGAAATTTTGCTGCACTTATAATAGCGATTATCTGATTGCATAACAAGAAGTTACGCCCTCTTTTCTCACTTTTGCTTCCTAAGCCCCAACGATTTTAGTACTTGGTGTTACGCACGCCCTGTGGCGGCTTGATAACATACCTAACATAGAAATGAATTTTACTTTGATTAAATGCTTTTATTTCAATCTACCACCACGCCCATACTGGCGTAGAGCTGCTTGAAACGCACTATCCAGCGCTGCCAGTTGGCGTAAGTGCAGCGCGGGTCATTAGCTTGGTCAAACACCGGACGCAGGTACTCGGGGTCGAAGTCGCGCGGGTAACCGGCCATCGCGTCGAAGCGGCGGTGCAGCCAGGCTTCATTCAGGTAATGATTGCCGGCAAAAACATCGAACTCCACGTCGGCAAAGCTGTTAGTGGCCGAGGTGATGAACGAGGTCTGCGTCAGCTCCTGCTCGGCCTTGGCAAAGCGGGCGGGCCGGCGCTTGGTCCAGGTCATAGCGCGGGCCAGCTGGTGCACCTCGTTGGCCTTTTGCTGCTCGGCGGGCCACAGGTGCAGCCAGTAGTTCTTGTCGAACATGGCCGAGGCCACCGAATACAGCCCGTAGAACGGCAGCTGGTAATAGATGCCCTCGGGCACCAGCCCCAGCCGGTGCAGCACCGACTGCGACTTGAACGTGTTGAGCAGCAGCATCCGCGTGAACCATTCCGGCCCTTTGGGCAGGGCCGGCACGTACTCGCGCAGGCCCGCCACGCCCCCGGCCAGCTTGCCTTCAAAGCTGCTTGGGTCGCCGCCCCAGTACATCTTGGCCAGCACTATCTGCCGCTCCCGCATGTAGGCCGTCATGGCATCCACATCGAAGGGCTGCGTCACCCATATGTCGTCTTCTAGCATGCAAAAGATGTCGGAGGCCTGCTTCACGCCATTCAGCCACAGCTTGGTGGGAATGATGCGCAGGCTGAACGATGCCGTGCCAGCCACGTGCGCGGCCAGTTGCGCCACTTTGGCATCATACAAGGCCGAAGGCTCGATACGTACGCTAGGGTGGCGACGCGTTATCTCATCTAGGTAAGCCGGCGGGGTCCCATCGTCGAGCACCACCACTTCGTATTCGCCCCGCACTTGGTCGGCGATGCTTTGCAGGCAGCGGTCGAGGTAGTAGGGCCGGTTGAAAGACTTGACGAGTAGCGTAGTAATGGGCATAACGAATAGGTCTGAGCCAATGGCAGTGGGTGCTGGGCTGGGCTTACTTCACAACGCGTTCGAGCAGGGCCGCGAAGCTTTGAGCATACGCCTCACGGGTATGGTATTGGCGGCCAAAGTCATACACGGCCTGGCTGCGGGCGTGTAGGTCGGCTTCGGGTAGGTCGGCCACTTCCTGGATACTCTGTACCAGCAGCGGCACAATCTCCAAGGGGTCCTGGCTGCGGATGACAATGCCGTAGGCTTCGGCCGAGCGAACTGCTGCCGACTCGGTCACCACCGGAATCAGCCCATAGTGCGTGAGTTGAGCCACCGAGCCAGCCCCTCCCTCAGTGGAGCTGGCGTACACTGTACCTGCGCAGGTATTTGCCAACTCCGCAAACTTAGCGCCCCCAACATCCATCCAGCCCATGTAGTGCAGGTTGGAATGCTTAGCCAGCAATGGTTGCAGCCAGTTCCAGAAATGAGTTTCGCGCTCAGCGTTGCCGCAGATATATAGGTGCAGGTCGGGGGTCTGAACGAAAGCTTCCACCACGACATCCAATCCTTTCAGCAGGTGCCCGTGACTACCAAGCCAAATGAAATTTTTGCGCGCTTTACCGTAATCCTTCTGACGGTAAGCTGGTTCGTAAACTGCTGATATATTGAGTAAATGCTTGGGAATCTTACGGTTGAAACGCTCAGTCTGAAAAGGCGCGCCGAAATACGTCATGTAGTCAGCCGTCTGGTCAGCGAAATTGGCGGTTATCTGCCGCTCTGGGGCCACGTATATATCATGGCGCTCATAAAATGACTCAATACGGGATAGCTCAGCGCGGTTATGAAACAGCCAGTGATTGCCGGTGCAGTAGAATATTCTGGTCAGGTCAGGACGGAGATTTCCCATTGCTCCGATGCGGTCCTGTTCGTCAATAACCAAATCGTACTGGTCCCAATCGACATGCAATACCCCAGCATTGAATGCATCGTAGTAATCCACGATATACCCGGCTTTGTTAAGCTGCCGCACCATTTCGGTTGACTCCCAGTACATGGTGTGCTCATTAAGCCGGGGAAACTTCTCGATATTTCCCGCCACATAATACGGAATAGCCCGGTGCACATAGCTGATGAGCGCCCGCTTACCCTTAGAGCCGATGCGCTCACTTCCAATGTTCAGTATTTCATTCCCATCGGGCCTAAAGATAGTATCCGCTACCGAGCGGAGGCCCTGCGCAACGCGAAACTGTAGTCCTCTGATAGTAGGCATAGAAAAATTTCAGGTATGTTTTTATCAAAAAGAAGTTAAATCAGTTCATTTCAAATGCCACGGCTGGTGAGAAGGTTTTTTCCGGCCAGTGAGGCATCACGGATATGCGCTATAGGTATGAATCGAAGCCGACGCGTACAAGTGCCAGCCGCAACGAGTAGAAAATGGCCAGCATTACACTCAGGATGAGTATAGTTCGCAGTGCAATACGGGCAATAGGCAGACGGAGCAAGTATAATATGTGAAGGTCTGTGCCAAAAGCACTTAGAAAGCTTCCCGCGCCGAAGAGCAGCATGGCTATCTTCACATCTTTAAAGTAGAGCCCAATACCAAGTCCTAACCCTCTAGCCAGCAAAGTGCTTGTATTTGAGATAAGTAAGTAGCGCTGCTTGTTAAGTACCGCATAAATACCCGAAGTAGATAGAGAAGTAAGCTTAAGTATGTAATAATAACCTAGAAAAGCAGTAAATAACCCCGCACCTTCCCATCGAGCTCCAAAAGCAAATTTAAAAATCCAATCACCGAATATGGTGATAAAGCCGAAGGGTATTACACCTAAATAGATGAGCTTGTTATATAGATCCAGCGTTATTACTGGTAACCTCGCAGGCTCATTATAGTGGACCTCTACCGCCTTTTGGGCAAAAACTGGCCCAATTGCATTACCAATCAGATTAATCGGAATTTCCATAAGGCTGACAGAGAACGAGTATAACCCGACAGCGGTGGTACCAAATCCTGTGGTAAGCGCAAATATGGGCAGTTGTGACGAAATAGTATTCAAATAATTCGCAGGCAAAACGTACAAAGGAAAATTTTTATACTCAAGGGCCATTTGCTTTATTTCCTGCCAATTAAAGCTCGTCCAAAGTTCCCTGACATTTTTCTTTATCCCACCAAAGAAAAGTGCTAGCATGGTAACAGTTCTATTGAAAAACTCCCCAAAGAGCAACCCCCCTACTGCGCCGCCTGATAATAATCCGTAGCCGATAGTAAAGATTTTGCTGGTCAGAGCCGTTGATACATCTACTCCCGCGCGTTTAGCAAATGCTTTGTCACGGGTATACCATGTAAACATAATCGCATTCAGATTAAATAAGAGCAACATAAGTGGTACTGCATACATCCACCTACCTAAACCCTCAATATTGAGAAAAGCACTGAGTGCCGGGGCTGCCACCTTTAAGGCAATACCAATTGCGATGACTGACCCGATTGTTAGTATCAGGCTTATGTGTACCAACGCTAAGAAATGTTGCCTTGAACGTGGTAGTAGCATAGCTCCTGGATACCCCAAGGTAGTAAGCGTATTTAGGTTGCTTACTAAAGCACTGAATATTGCAAATTGCCCATAGCTCGCCGGCGGATAAATGCGTGACATAAAAGGCGTAAGCACAAAGCCAATAGCAGCCACCAGTGTTGTGCCAGATAAGGTGACAGCAAAATTACGCGCAAATGAATTGCGCTGCGCCAGTGCTAAAATATTATGCTGGAAAAACTGTCGAAACCGACGCTGCATATTATTACAGGATTAAATAAGCAGTACGGTATGCGTTATATTACTGATTTCCAATTAAGCGCTTATAAATCTGTTATTGTTAAGCTACGGGTGCTGCTCGTACCTCCAGTTCACCTTGTGCTCGCCCTTCAATAGGAAAGCGTCGCGCTCAAATAACTCCACGTCGGCCCGGACCATATCTTGCACCAAGGCAAACAGGTCATACTTGGGTTCCCAGCCCAGCTTGGACTTGCATTTGCTGGGGTCGCCGATGAGCAGTTCTACTTCGGTGGAGCGGAAATAGCGCGGGTCCAAGCCTGAGTACCACTTGCCCCACGGGCACCTGGTACTCAGGCTTGGCGCAGGCCACTACTCTGTCAATCTCCTCTACGCCTTCTCTCCCGAAAGCTAATTCTATACCCACCTCGGCAAAGGCTAGGCGTACGAACTCGCGCATGGTGGTGGTGATGCCAGTGGCAATCACAAAGTCCTCGGGCTCGTCCCGTTGCAGGATGCGCCACATAGCTTCCACGTAATCTTTGGCGTAGCCCCAGTCGCGCTTGGCATCTAGGTTGCCCAGGGCAATACTGTCGTGCATTCCCAACACTATCTGGGCCACACCGCGGGTGATTTTGCGTGTCTCGAAGGTTTCGCCACGTAGTGGGCTCTCGTGGTTGAACAAGATGCCATTGCAGGCAAACATACCGTAGGCCTCATGGTATTTCACTTTAATCCAGTAGCTGTAGAGCTTGATCACGGCATAGGTCGAGCGGGGGCAGAAGGGCGCGGTTTCGGACTGCTGCACCAGCTCGGACAGCTCGGACAGCTCGGACAGCTCGGACAGCTCGGACAGCTCGGAGGTACTGGCTTGGTAAATCTTGGTTTTTTTGGTGAGGCCCAATAGGCGCACGGCTTTCAAAATGCGCAGGGCACCAATGTCATCCACGTTGGCTACGTACTCGGGCGTATCGAAGCTGACCTTAACGTGTGACATAGCTCCGAGGTTGTAAATCTCGTCGGGCCGCACTTCTTGAATGATGCGAATCAGGTTGGTCGAGTCCGAGAGGTCGCCGTAGTGGTTGGTGAGGGGCGGGTTTTTGTTGTCGTGCCCATCGGCCAGCGGGCGGTCGATGCGGTCCGTGTTAAACAGCGACGAGCGGCGCTTAATGCCGGGCACATCGTAGCCTTTTTCGAGCAGCAGTTCGGTCAAGTAGGCCCCGTCTTGGCCGGTGATTCCGGTGATGAGGGCAACTTTGGCCATAGTAGTGTGAATTCAGCTAAGAAGAAAAAATCAGGAGAACCCGCCGCTAGGCCAAGGCTTTGGTCAGGTTTTGTTGCTTGAATAAAAAATCGGTGGGGTGCGCCGCGTTGTAGGCGGCCATAAACTCGTCGGCCACTACAAAAGCGGCGGCCAGTCGGGCTGCTTCGTTGGGCGTGGCAGCGGGCGCAACGTAGCCCGTCGGCAAAGTAGCATTGCCCTGGTACTGGGGCCGTTGCAGGGCATCGAAGAGGGCACGCTTTAGCGGACGCAGCGGGCGCTTCAGCCACTCGGCGTAGGGCACGCGCTGCCGTAGCAGGCTACCCAGGTCGTTGCCATACTGCTTGTCGTAGTAGTAGCGCATCCGGTCCGATTCCTGTGTGCTGGCATCGGCCGCCTTGCCTTGGTTCATCACCCTGAAGTTACTCTGCGGGTTTTCCAGCCGGGTGCTGATGACCGCCGTGCTCCAAGCTAGGCTCACGCCCTTCAGGCTGGTAATCCGGTACGTGAATTCGGTATCAACCTGCACCACCCCGGTATGAAACAAGCCCGTAATTGCCAACGAGCTACGCCGGATAAGCAGCGGCAGCCCAATCATCCAGACCACTTCCCGCTCATTAAGCCAGCGTCGGAAGTTGTCGGCCACATCGTCATATAGCGACGCCGTTTCCAACCGCTCCATGTGAATCAGGCCGCAGTTACCCGTCAGCACATCCACCGCTGGGTTGGCTTGCATGAAGTCGCACGCCTCCCGAATGGCCGGGTAGCAAAAAGCATCGTCGTCGGTAACCAGCTTCAGCAGCTCACCCCGCGCCATTAGCATGGCCTTGTTAAAGCCGTGCGCCTCGCCCTTGTCACGCTCACTCACAAACTGCTGAATCTGACCCGCTTCAAATAGTTCCCGCAGGTACTGCGGCGTCCCGTCGTTGCTGCCCCCGTCACAGACCACAATCTCCTCGTCGGACTGCCGGGCCGCCACCAACCGCGCCACCACCTCCCGCAGATATGGCAGCTTGTTATAGGTCGTCAGAACGTAGGAAAGTTTGTAATCGGCCATCTTTTGATGCTTAGTACTTGGTACTTGATGCTTGATCAGGCGGTCATGCTGAGCTTGTCGAAGCACCGCTGCCGTGTCGTTTAACTATTGATGCAGTGTGCGATAGAGATGCTTCGGCAAGCTCAGCATGACTGTCTGACTTATTATTTAATCTAGTAAAGTATCTAATACCCCATTTTCTTCGCGTACTCCAGCATCTTCTCGCGGGGCCGCACCTTCACGGGCCGGGCAGGTACTCCCACGTACACGGTCCAGGGTTCGGTATCCTTGGTTACCAGGGAGCAGGCCCCAATTACGCAGCCCTCCCCTAGCATAACGTTGGGCATTACCACCACGCTGGTGCCGATGCCGGCGAAGCGCCCGCAGCGAATGGTGCCGAAGTCCACCGTGTCGCGGTACTCGTCGGGCGCGGTCACGCTCGTGAAGCCATCGCCCATAAACCGGTCGGAGCCGCAGATGAAACGGCTGCCCGCCGCGATGGTCACGAAATCCTCCACCACCAGCTTACTCTGCGCTCCGCCAATGATGGTGAGATAGGGCGACAAGTGCACATAATCGCCAATCTCGGCGGCCGTAGTCAGGTACACGCCCGAGTCGATGGCGACGTGGCTGCCCACGCGCACCAAATGTGGCCGACGAATTTCTACATTGGCACTAATAAACACATCATCACCGCAGCTTTGCAGCAGGGCCGTATCGTACTGCGCCGAGCGCAACGGTTGGGAAGGAGCGCCGGCCATTAGTACGGGAAAACCGATTCGTAATACTTAACCGTTTCGGCGATACCATCCTGAAAGTCCGTAAACTTGAACCTAGGGAATACCTCCCGGAACTTGGCATCGTCCATTACCTTCTTCCGGGCACCGTCGGGCTTGCTCGTGTCCCAGGTCAGACGGCCCTGGTAGTCAAACTTGTCCTGGATTATGCCGACCAGTTCCTTAACGCTCAGGCCGTTGTTCTGGGCAAGGTTGGTGGGCTGGGACAGGCCGGGGCGGTCAGGGTTTTGCAACACGTCCCAGACAAGCCGGGCGAAGTCGGGCGCATACAGCCACTCGCGGATGGCCACGCCGGTGCCCCACACGGACAGCTCGAGCTGCTGGGTATGCCTGGCCTTCACGAACTTGGCAATCAGCGCGTTTAGGGCGTGGGCTTTGTTCGGGTCGGTCGAATCATAGGGGCCGTACATATTAGGTGTAAGCAAATGAATGCTTTTCACACCGTACTGCATATCGAAACACTCGGCGGTGGCCCACAGTAAGCGACGGCTTGTACCGTAGCTCAGCACCGAGCGGTGTAGGTGACCATCCCACCACTCACTCTCGCGAAAGATGCCGGCCGTAGCCGGGTAGGCACAGTTGGCAATCGGATTAATGACTAATGCCTGCGGACACTCCTGGGCCACCGCCTCGTACATGCCCAGCACCATGCGCGAGTTGTCGGCCACCACGGTGGCGGCCTGCTGACTCACGTAGTTAAGGCTGCCCACGTGGGCAGCGCAGTTGATGATGTGCGTGGGCTGGTGCTCGCGTAAAAACGCCGCCGTAGCCGCCGGGTCGCGCAGATCGAGGCCCTGCGTGAGCGAAGTACCCACGAAGTCCACCTCATGGCTGCTGAGCATGTCGGCCACGTTGCGGCCGGCGAAGCCCGAGGCTCCAAACAATACTATTTTCATAATCGAGCTTACCAACCCTGCCGAATAACGTCGATGATGTAAGCAACTTGCTCACTCGTCAGATCATCGTGCAAGGGGATGTGAATCTGAGTTTCATCAAAGCGGCGCTGCTGGGTTAGTTCCATGCGTTTACCGCCGAAAAGTGTATTATGGTCGATACCGTCGTGGACCACTGAGGCAGCTATGCCGCTTGTCTTTAGTTTGCGAATAAACGCCAGTCGGTCTTCGACGTGGAAGCCGTAGAGCCAGTCGGCGCTCTGGCGGTCTTCTTTGCGGTCGAAGGGCGTGAGGCCTGCTATGTTGGCCAGTCCTTCATTGTACTGCTGCACCAGCCCACGGCGGCGAGCTAGACGGTCGGCAAAACCGGTGATGTTGGCTAGGCCCAAGGCGGCGGCGTAGTCGCTCATATGGTACTTATAGCCCACGTCAGTGAGGTCGTACTCACGCTCCCCCACCTCGTTCATCGGCGAGTTGGCGCGGTCAATACCGAACCAACGGCGCTGCCACCACCAGAGCTACCGCCGCCCATAGCGCGGCCGATGGCTCCGGAAACGCCGTGTCCGCCGCCCGCCGCACCCGCCGCGACGCCGGCACCCGCCGCCGCCGCTGAGGCAGCCATGCCGACCACCGAGCCGACGAAGCCCTGAGCCGCCGAGGAGCCGATGATAAGGCTCGTCAGGTAGGGCACCATGAGGTAAAGCATGATGAAGGCCACTGATACAATCAGTTGCTTGGTATCCGTTTCTGCCGACGTGGGGCTTAGGGGGCCGGAGAAAACCCCGCCGAACGTGGTATTCGTGGCCGTGTAGAAGGTGTAGAGCAAGTCCAGCAGCGCAAACGACAGGCCCCACAGTTGCACGGCCAGGAAGTTTTGCAGCCACTTCATCGCGAGCTGGCCGAACGCCGGCACCACCGAGAGGCAAATGGAAATCGGCCCGCAGACAAACAGGAAGCCCAAGATGAACTGCTGAATGAACTGCATGATTTGGCGAATCAGCAGGACCACCTCCCCGGTAATGAGTTGCAGCAGAATGTTGGTCAGGCTGAACGAGGTAATGGTTTTTAGCAGGTTGCTTATCTCATCCGTGGCTTGTTCGACGACTGTTTTTTGGGACAGGGTTTCGCCCGCGCTGATGGTAGCGCCCATCATGGAAGCCGCCGTAGAGCCATCGGGAAGCGCAAAGAGCCGGGTGAAATTGGCCACGCCCGAGCTGAGCGTATCCACCAGCTCCTTGTAGAAAAAGAGCAGGAAGAATATCCAGACCGCCTTGATAATCGGCCCCCAGTCCATTGCCAGGCTGTTGCCGCTGACAAAGCCCCGCCCGATGGTGTAGAGCAAGGCTATGAGCATAAACGTGGGCGTGATGAAGCGGCAGGCGCGTAGCACGATTTGCAGCGTCTGGTCGCAGGCAGTCAGAAAACCCGGGTCCGCCCCGTAGGCGACCATTAGATAGCAGCTGCTCATTTGGCCAGAACGCCCTTGCGGGCCTGTTTATCTTCGACAAACTGGTCGACCGCGTAATCCAGGCGTTGAACCTTGACCTCCTCATAGACCGTGTTGCCCTCCTCGTCCAGCTTCAAGCGGCCGGCTTTGTCCAGCACGGGCTTTCGATTGGTCTGCTGGTAGAACTTCACCAGCTTATTGAGGTAGTTGCGCTCGACGGGCTTAGAAGTCAGAATAGCATCCAGTTGAGGAGAAGCTTCTACCCCAAAGATTTTGCCCTTCGCGCCCTGCTTAATGAAGATTTCGCGCAGGGAATCCGTGGAACGAACCGACTTAATCAGGTCCATTTCGTGCCCCGTCAGGCCGAGCGGAGGTTGCAGTTGAGCCAGTGAATCCGGGTTAATGTGCCGCAGGATGATTTTAGTAGCCGAGTTGTTGATGATGGCCGGCCCAATCTTGCTGCTGGTAATCTCGGTGATGCCCTGCGTGATGATGGTGACCGAGCCGTTCGTTTTCCGAATGGTGCGGTACATGGATTCGATAAATTCCGATAGCACGCCGCTTAGCATCGTCCAGGCTTCATCAAGCGCGATATACTTGGTCGCATCCGGGAACTTGCGGAACAGGTCCAGGCTCAGCTCGGTAATGAGCATGGCCACCACCGGGTACAAATCCGGGTCGGCCTGCACCTTGGCCAGGTCGAAGCAGATGAGGCGGTACTCGGAAAGGTCCACGTCGCGCTGCGCGTTGAGGACCTTCTCGTAGCGGCCACCCGTCACGTATTGACCCAGCACCAGGAAAAACTGGTGCATATCAATGTATTTCAGGTTCTTTTGGTATTGCCGGCGCGCCCCGTCCAGGGGGTCCGGGGTGATGCCGTCGCCGGCCGCCGCCACCACTTTTTGCATGTCCTCGTCGTAGCGTTCCACGAAGCGGTAGAAGCTCTCCATACCGGGAAACTCCTCGTCCTTCTGGCCCAGCTTATCATCCTCGTTGAGATACACGTAGTATTCAATCAGAAAACGGCTTAGGATGGTACGCTCCGACTTATCCAGGCCCGTGTCCTTGCCCCCCTTCCAGAGGGCCGCCAGCAGCGCCAGATGGAAGTTGGTTTTTTCGTCGCCGTAAATCCATTTGTTGGCACTGTCACGGGGCACCACGAACGGGTTGAACTCAATCGGGCGGGCCGGGTCGTACTCGAAATACGTGTTATCAAAATCTTCCCCGTTGAGGGATTGCAGCACGTTGCGGTAGGTGCCGCCCACGTCCATAATGATTTGCCGCGCCCCTTTCTCGAAGCGTTGCACAATCAGGTTGCCGAACGTGTAGCTTTTGCCCGAGCCGGAGGGACCAATAACAATCGCGTTCTGGTTGTCCAGCGCGGTGTTGAAGAGGTTTACCTGGACCAGGTTGCGAAAGCGGTCCGTCAGGAACTCCCCTACCGGGTCGGTTTTGTAGGTCGCGGTCCAGTGGGCGTAGCACGCGCCCCGGTCGGCCGAGCAGGTCAGCCAGCGGTCCGGTACCTGGTAGCCGTTACCCGGCAGCAGGCCGAAGAATACCGGCAGGGCCAGGTAGCTTTCAACCACGCTTTCCGTGCCGAACATGTAGCGAAAGGCCGCCGTGGCCTTCTCGATGTTTTCCCGTCGGCTGTTATCGTTCGTGTCCCACAGCATCACCGACAGGTGCAGGCCCACGATTTGCTTGTTTTCGGCCCGGACTTCCGCGGTAAACTCCTCGACTTCCGCCGCCCGCAGCGCGTTATCCTGCGTGGATAGGAACGAGAGGGAGCCGTTTAGCTTGCGGTCCGTGTCCAGGCTGCTGAGCTCGGCGCGGGTGTCCTGAATGAGCATGGCTTGCGTCAGGACGTGGGGGCACTGCAAAACGTGGGTGAGCGGGTAGAGCATGGGCGCGGTCACCCCGTAGCTGTTCTTTACCGCCGTGTGGGCTTCGCTGCCCTGGCCCACCATCGAAAGGATATTCACCTTGTGCTCACCGACGCTCAGCGAGCCCATGTCATTCCCGATTTCGCGCTCCTGCCGGGTAGGCTGACCGTCGAAATTCAGGTTAAAGTATTGGAGGTAGAGTTGGTGAATTTGAAGGCTGGTCATGCGCTCAAACGTCACGCCGCCCAGGTTTTTGATGCCTTGCACAAATTCTACGGCACTGGTTTCGGCCACCTCCAGGGTTTGCACGAGCTGCGCGAAGGGATTCTTAATGATGGATTCCCCGGCCCGCGACACCAGCGCGTTTACCGCGTTGGTCTTGGTGGCTTTCACCGCCACCGGGGCGAAGGAGATAAACAGGTAGGATTTTTGGAACAGCACCAGCCGCTCGAAAAAGTGCTTGTTCATCTTGCCCTCGAAGTAGGTCTGTTGGGTTTTATCTTCCCGATAAGGCCGGTCGTAGTAGATGTCGGTTTTCTGAACCACTGTGCCCACCGGCAGCGGGCGCATGACGCCCACGAGCGAGGTTTGGAAGGTGTCGTAATCCTCGACGGTCCAGCTCTCCATTTCGGCCGGCTCGACCAGGAAGCCAATGGCTACCCGGCCATCCTTGAAAACAACCTTGTTCTCCTCAAAGGAATGTACCGGCATTACCGCGTCAAACGCGGCCGTTTTTGGTTTTTTTGCCATCAGTAGGAGTTGGTAAAGGCCCCACGGCCAGGCGGCGGGGCTGAATGAAGGTGTAGGAAAGCCATCCCATCAGGAAGCCGGGTGCTTGCGTCCTGGTGAGGTAGCGCAAGCCCATGATGAGGCCGATTTCCCCCACTATGACGATGAGATAGACCATGCGCGGAATCTTTACCGCCATGCCTAAAAAGCCGAGCAGCAGCACGGAACCGATGAACAAGCCAACCAGAATGCCCAGGTCCTGGAGGTTCATCCCCAGGACCTGAGCCGGTCGCTCAATGCTTTTATAAGAGCGCATGAGGGCTGCTTAGTGGTCCAGCCCGCCGCCCGTGCTGCCACCTACGGCACTTACCAGGTCGTCCTTGAAAAGCTGGAAGCCGAACCAGAGAAGAACGCCACCCACCAGCCAGCCGAGCGCACCCAGCGCATCCGGCGCACCTTGCACGAACTTCATGACCACCCGAATCAGGCCGATAATGAGAATAATAGCGAAAATGACCTGCACAATGCCGATGACCTTTTCCTTTACTTGGGTCAGGGCGGCCTCGGCGCTTTGGGCCTTCGCGGCACCCATCGAGAGGGCCAGCACGGTTAGCAGGGCATAAGCGCGCTGCTCCAATTTGGAGGGTTGGTAGGCTTGACCGGCAACCACCAGGTTAGCAGCCAAGTTGAGGGGATTCTTGAACATAAAAAAGGATGAAAGGGGTTTTGGACGGGGTGCTTATCTCCCCAAAAAGCGGGTTTAAACCGAAATAATTAGGATTTGCGAACCCTGGCGAGCGTGAGCTGACCGACCCGAAAAAAGCCGATAAGCAGCATCTCTCCGAACAGAAATTCAGCCACGACGACCGCCGCCGCTTGTACTTGCACGAGTGTTGACATTGGGAAAAGGGGTGAAGGGTGAAATGCAGAAAAACCCTATTAAAGCGGGGCGTTGGTTTCGGTAATCAGCGCAGTGAGGGCCGCTTTCTGGCCATCGGTGCCGGCCTGAAATGCCGCCCGTTTGCGCTTGCGGAGTTCCGCCGCCGCTTGCCGGTTAGCCGCGTCGTTTTTCGTGCGCGTTGCTTCGGTCAGGGCATTGTCATAAATGGCTTGCGCCACCTTCTCATCATCCAGTGGCACACTCGCTACCACGGGTTGTGAAGCAGCCACGGCCGCAGGTGCAGAAGCCGGCACATCGTTGCCCACTAGCGCCAGTACATCAAAAGCGCCGGGGGCGTGACGGGAGGAAGCCAGCAGCGATGCCGATTCTGGCGCTTCTGGTTCAGCAGCCGGGGCCTGCTCATCGGCCGCAGGGATTGCCGCTTGGGTTTCTTCCCGTTCGGCAGCTTGGGCCGCTTCGACGCGGGCTGCCTCATCGGCAATTGCTTGTTCTTCCTTGGCGCGGAAATCCTCTTCCGGCATGAGCCGCGAGAGCGGATTATCCGGGGTCAGCGCTGGTGCCGCTGTCGCCGGCTCCCGCACCGGAATCACCGGGGCCGGGCCATAGTGAAAAGACCAAACTGATTTGTGGTTGCTCTTCGCTATCAGGTCCACTTTCTTAGCTCTGCTCTTGATGCGCTTCCAGGCTATCCCGGAGAGCACTCCCACTAGAAAGAGCGCTAGAATAATGAACAGGGCCATTTTCATATCGGCCAGCTTACGGCATATGTTCTGTTAAAGTTCTAAAAAATCTCTTATAAGATTCTTTGAAACTTCTCAAGTATTTCTGCGTTAGTAGCGATTAACCGGCTTAGGGGTTGCTTTCTCGCTTGATTTCTGACCTGGCTTGGGGTATAATTATGGGTTTTGCGGTTAGGTATTTGCAGCGATTGGCTGCAATTCGTGTCTTTGTGGATTATCCTTCTTTTCCAATCCACTCACGCACACGTTCACCCTTACAAAACCCGCTTGCCCCATGGTACCATCTCCTAATATTTCGGCCCCGTTGGGCTTCCCTGACCTAAAGCTTTCCGTTCCTTATGCCGATGTTTTACGCTACGCCCAGTTTCGATTATTAATGCAGGCCAGAGGGGAGCTGAAATCGTTTTGCGACCAGCATGAGCTTCCCTACACCAGCATCGTTGGCCTGAAAAACAACTCCCTTAAACGCGAAGAGCCCCGCCTGCTGCAACGGTTACTCCGCAGCCTTGCCGTCGCCACTGAGCTAATCAGGATTCCGCCCACTAGCGTGACCCCACGCTTTCTGTTTCCCAACCTGGAGGCGCTGACCACTTTCAAAGCGCAGCTTAAATGCTTTGACAGCGGCACCCCTACCCTACCCGATTCCGAGCCCGACGCATCGGAATCCCCCGCCCCATAACCACGACCGGATAGTTTTCTTGGTAGCAAAGCGGTTCCGCCCACCGCCTCGCTTTCCGCCCGGAGCTACTGGTCATTTAAGACCACCCGTAAGCCTCCCGCGATGAATGCCCCTACCCGAGAAAACGACCCCACCGAGCTTGACCGATTCAAGCGTGACATTGACCTTGTAGACTACGCCTCGCGCACCGGCTACGAAGTGACCAAGGAAGGCCGTAACGGGCACTGGCACCAACTAGAAAAAGACGGGGAAAAGCTCATCGTTACCCGCAAGGATGACCATCAGGTGTACCTGAACGTGGGCGACGACCGCGACAAGGGCAGCGTTATTGACTTCGCCAAGACCCGAGGGGGCGACGGTTCGGGTCTGAATCTCGGCCAGGTGCGCCAGGAGCTGCGCGAGTACCTGAACGACGGACCGGCCCCGGTCCGCCAGTACGCCCCAGCGCCTGATGTTTCCCGGCTCAATGCCTTGCCCGTGGGCGACCCCGGCCACGAACGCCAGCAGGAGGAGGACCGCAAAACCCGCCTCATTACCGAAGTGCTAGGCGTCAGGGGCGAGCTGACCGACCGCAGCTACTTGCATGGGCGCGGCATCGACGATACCACCATCGACAGCCCGGCTTTTCAGGGCCGCATCTTTACGGCCCAGCAGAACGAGCACAAAAACACGGCCTTTCCGCTCTATAATGAGAACGGGTTGGCCAGCGTCGAGCAGAAGAACGAGCACTATAAAAACCTGCTACACCTGCCCAAAAACGGCATTTGGGTATCGCACCCCACGGAGGGGAAAGAAACGCCGGTAGCGCGCATTGTCGTATCCGAATCGGCCGTAGATTCCCTTTCCCATTACCAGCTCAAACACGAGAAGGACGCTAAAAACACGCTTTACATTGCCACCAGCGGCACCCCCACGGAAGTGCAGGTAGCCTTGATTCAGCGGGTAATCGATAAGCAAGAGCCCAAAGAAATCGTGCTGGCCAATGACCGCGACGCCGGAGGGCGGCAGTTCAACATGAATTACATGAATGAACTGCACCCCGCCCGCCCACTGGTGCCCGTAGCCGACCAGGAAGCCTATAAAGAAGCCAGCCGGCCGGTGGAGTGGCATGCTACGTCGGACAAGTACCACACAGGCCTAAAAGTGAGCTACCACCACGACAGCGCCGAAAACGGCGCAGCCCAGGTGCAGCAGCTCACGGACCGGGTAGCGAAAATGAACGGCACCGGGGAAGCCGGGCCGACCATTGAGGTAGAGGTTCAGCGCAGCACCGAGCGGGAAACCGTCCTTCGCTTGTTGGTGGCCAAGGCCGATACCGCGCAGCTCGAAGTAATCAGCCAGGAGCTTTACCGCCAGCGGGAGCAGCTCCGGCCCGAGCAGGAGCGCGGCCAGGAAACCTTTATCCGTGTCGATTATCCGCAGGCCAAAGATTGGAATCGGGACCTGGAGCTAACCGCCCAGGGCCTGAGCGCCGAGCAAATCCGCGCCCAAGCCGTGCTCGATGAGCAGCAGCGCGCCGCTGAGCGGGAGCAGCGCCGGCAGCAGGAGGAGCAGCAGAAGCGCGACGAGCAGGAAACCCGTCGCCAGAACGACGAAGCCCAGAAACAGCGGGAGCGGGACAACACCCCGGAGGCGCAGAGAGAGCGCCAGCAGGAGGACAAGCGGTTTAATCAGGCCGTGATGGGCGCGGCCGTGGCCGACGCCGGCAGCCCCGACGACGGGCGGCAATTCCGCTCCTACCGCAGTGAGCAGGAAGCGGCCGAGCATACCGCGCAGTTTGTCCATGCCAAAGATGCCGGCCTGGTGTTGCTGAAAGAGTACATCAACGACAACCCCGCCCCCACCGGCCGCAAAGTCGATGAAGCCGAGCAGGAGGAGCTTCGCGGCCGTGCCCGCTACGCCGCGCCCGCCGCCGCCATCAACTTGCCCACCGGCCCGCCCGCCGAGGAGAAAACGGCAACGTGGAAAATTGACGAGGTAGCCGCCAATACCACCGGCCGCGCCGAGGCGTGGAAGGAAATCCTGGATAATTCCGGCTACTCGATGCAGACGAGCGAAGTTCGGAGCACCGTCGATGAGCAGGGCATCCGACGGGCCGAGTTCGACATGAAGTATCGCAACGACCAGCCGGATATTGCCATCATTCACGCCATCCTTACCAATACCAACGCCCGCGCCGAAGCCGGTGATGAAAAGTATGCCGGCGTGAGCGTCGCCGAAAGTGAGCCGGACCGCGCCGCTCGTCAGGCTGCGGCGGAAGCCGCCGCCATCCAGCCCCACAGCCGGGACCGCAGCCAGGACGTGGCCGAGAAGCCCGCCCCGGCCGAGGTGCAGCTAACCGCCGTGCCCGCCGCGATGCCCACGGCGACACCGGCCGCCGAGGTGCAGGTGGCCGCAGCACCGGCCGCGCCTGCCGCTGTTATATACCTCAATGTAATGCCGATGCCGGATGGCACCATCCACGACCGCGACACCAGTACCCACGCCGCGAGTTACAGCATGTATGAAATTCAGGTGGATGCCCAAAACCCAAATAAGGCCATCATTATGCCCGCCGCCAACGCGCACCCGCAGTTGGTGAGCAATACCAACTTTGCCGTGCGGCCAGTCTATGATTTAGTTGCGCAGCCGCAGCCCGGCGATGCTTACGTGGCCGTAGCTACCCCTACCCAGGCCGAACGCACCCCGGAAGGCTGGAAAATAACCGAACGCGGCCAAGCCGGCTTTTCGCCCGACAAGCCCATCGAGCGCAGCCTGGTCCAAAGTGAAGTTACCACCGCTACCGCCGCCAATCAGGGCAGTGAAAAGCAGGTTATTATCAAGGTGGACGAACCGGCCACCCCGGCGGGCGAACGGGGCCAGGCCGAGGCCGTGAAAGCCGCCATCACCGGCAGCGGAGCCAAAGCCGGCGACATTCAGAGCACCACCGACGCCGAAGGCATCCGGCACTCGGAAATGAAGGTATCGTACCGCACCGACCAGCCCGAGCTTGCCAAAATCAGCCAAACGCTCGACGCCGTGGCCAACCAGAAAGGCAGCCAGGTTATTGAGCACAGCAGCGACCGGGCCGAGCGGAAAGACATTAGCCGGGGCCAGGAAATAAGCCTCAATCGGACCCGCACCGCAGAAATCACCCGGTAGCCGGGCGCTTCGCGCCCGCCCACCGCGCCGAAAACGGCGTTACCCCTGCCTGTTTCAAAAAGCCGCCCCGGATTCCGGGGCGGCTTTTATAGTGGCCAGCGGGGGCCAGGCAACTTTCTCTCCCTGTCGCCCCTATTTAGTGGTTTGCAGCTTTTCAGGGCTGTTTTCTGAAGCAGCAGTCGTGCCGGTAGGTGGCAATTAATAGGTTTTGTAAGCCCGTTTTCGAGGAGTTGGGCGTGTCCCTTCGGGCCAGGCTATCCAGGGCTACGGCTTCGCCTCCGGTCCTACGGACTAAACCCTTCCTATCCTTCACGCGACCGCCCCGGCCCACGCCGCCCGGCATCCGGCCTGCTGCCTTTGCTTCCGTTGGGCGCGCCGGCTGCAGGCCGGATACCGCGCCGCGCAGGCCCCTACCCTATTCAGCAAAAGGGGGCTGCGGACCAACTGGCCCAAAAGCCAGACCATCCGCAGGCGCAAGAGCAACGATTGGGGCGGTAGGGGAAAAAGGCGGCAAAATGAGGCAAAGACAGGGTAAATAATGTGCTTAAAATACGTAAAAAGATTGTATAAAATGCAACTTACTAGGGCCGTTATACGTTTAACAAGTATAACAAACAAACAGAATAACAGCTCTTTAGCCATGAAAAAGACCACTAAAACCGCCGCCAAGAAATCTGCCAAAAAAGCCGCTGCTACTCCCCGGCCCGACGTGTACCAGATTGTAACGGACCGGATTATTTCGGCGCTAGAGGGTGGTATCATCCCGTGGCGCAAGCCGTGGAACGCGGTTTATGGCCTCCCCCGTAACTATTCCACGGGCAAAGTATACAGCGGTATTAACCTGTTTTTGCTCCATTTCAGCGGTGCCCTGCCGTTTTTTATGACCTTCAAACAGGCGCTGGCTTTGGGCGGCAACGTGCGGAAAGGGGCCAAAGGCCACCAGGTTGTTTACTACAACATTTCCACGCGGGAGAACAAGCAGACCGGCAAAGAGGAGAAAATGCCCTTTTTGAAGTATTACACCGTGTTTTCGGTGGAAGATATTGAAGGCATTGAGTTCAACTTGCCGAAGGTGGAGGAGCGCGAATTTACCCCCAGCGAAGTAGCGGAAGGCATCGTAGCTGAGTGGGCCGAAAAGCCCGCCATTACCCACTTGCACCAGCGCGCTTACTACTCGCCCAGCTTGGACTTTGTGAATATGCCCAAGCCGGAAACCTTCACCACGTCGGAGGGCTACTATCAAACCCTATTCCACGAGCTGACCCACAGCACCGGTCACAAGTCGCGCCTTGACCGTACCGACCTGACCGCAGGCGAGGGCAAGCAAAGCCTGAGCTACGCCCGCGAGGAGCTGACCGCTGAAATGGGGGCATCGTTCCTGAGCGCAGCGGCCGGCATTGCCACCGAGCAGACCGAGGAAAACGCAGTAGCCTACATTCAAAGCTGGTTGGAGCGGTTGAAAAATGACAAGCAGCTAGTGGTAAAAGCCGCCAGCAAGGCCCAAGCCGCCGCCCGCATGATTCTAGGCACCACGGCGGAGCCGGAAGGCGAAACAGAAGCGCCGGCCGCCCCGGAGGCGACGCCAGCCGCCGCGACAGTGGCCAGCGAACCCGCCATCATCCTCGACGACACCGACCGCGAATTTTTGGCCGCAGAGCTGAGCTGGTTAGCCAACGCCTAGCCCTAGCCCTAGACCTAGCTCTAAAAACCATGAAAGCCAGCGAAGCGCCCACCATTCAAAGCCCGACATGGAACCAGTACCGGAGCCAGATTATTGCCGCGATTGCCGATGTTGAGGTGCTGATGCAGCAGCTTGATAAAGGCATCAACAGCGAGGTAATGACCGAGGAGGTAGCCCAGCGGCTAGGTATTCAGATTGACACGGCCGAGGCTTACGAGGCACTACTGAAGCTCGTTAAAGCCACCCGCCCGATTGCCGGCGAAAGGCTGCGAATGACCAGCCACGAGCAAGGCGGACAATTTGTTCTCCTGCTTTAATCTCTTTCATTAAAACCCCTCCCCCGCCGGCCGGGCCTGACCAGCCCGGCCGCTTACCCCATCCCTTAACCAGTACCCCATGTTAAAATCAACCCCATTCGCCACCAGCAGCGCCCCGACGTGGGCCGCGCAGGAGGCATACCTAGCCATTGAACAGAAACCCCGCGACGAGGCCGAAAAGCGCCTGCTAGAGCAGGCGCGGGCCTACGTGCAGGCCCACGCCCACCAAGCCGATTTGCGCGACCTAGCGCTGGCCCTGCGTGAGCTGATGGGCGCCGGCTACCTGGTCGGCGGCGGCGGCTCCCACGTCTGGATGAAGCGCGCCCAGGGCGCGGGCGACCAGGCAGTCCCGGAGCGGCTGGCCATCGTAGCCGACCGGCTGACTACGGCCTTTCGGGATTGGTTCGAGTCGAAGCTGCCCACCGGCCCGCGCCGGAGCAGCCGCCCCGAGCAGAGCCACGTTTGCCAAGTGTAGCCCCTCCCCTACCCTCTTTGCCTGAGCGCAGCAGCCGTGCCGGTTGTTGCGCTCTCTTTTTTCCCAACCGCCCCAAAAAAGAAAGGACAGCCCCGTTAGGAGCTGCCCTTATTTGGCGCATTGGATGCCACTGTGCCGGATTGCAAGAATAAACGAAGTGCCGGCGACCAAACCGGCCAGTTACCCTTAACCAGTCCTGCAAACTACGTTAGTTCCCAGGGACTAATTTGCCGGTTTTCCGTAGGTGGGTCTCGTAGTGCCGGTGCGCCGCGTGTAAATAGGTCAGAATGTTGGTGGGCATATCCGTGCCGGGGGAAATATCGGGCAGCAGCCGCCGTATTTCCTGCCAGTCAGATTGGAGCATTTTCATGCTTTTCACGGCGGGCGACGCGGGCGCATCAGCCGGCGCAGGCTTGCGCCCACGCGGCCGACTTGCCGCCGCAGAAGCCACCGCTACCGGAGCCGCCGCCACCAGGTCAGCTACTGGCTGAGGCGAGGCAGCGGCTACCGGCAGTACCGGGGACGCCTCAACGAGCACTGGAGCTGGCTCCTCGATGGGCGCACGAGCTGGCGTTGATTCGGGCGCGGGGTCCGCAGTAGCCGGGGCAGGTACAGGCAATGGTTCAGAGGTCGCCGCAATGGCCGTTTCTGACGCTATTTTGGTTTGCTCCCCGCCCATGCCGGCGAAAGCTTCGCGGCGGTCCTCCTCACTGACCGGGATTCGCGGGCGGGGGGGCAGAATTTGCGGCTTGCCATAGAGGTTCTTAGCCATTATTTCGTTTCCGTTTTGGTGGAGGTGATAGCGGTAGAATCTTCTACTTCAGCAGAAGCGCCGGCGCTGGTTTTGCGGTTGGGGAGGTCCAGGCGTCGCACTAGCTCATCGCAGACCTTGCGGATTTCGTCCGAGCTATCCTTGGTACCGCCCGCGTAGTTGCGAAACGAAGGCGTTAGCAGGCTATGAAGAGTTGAGGCGCGGGTATAAGCCAGGCGATTGCTGAGGTAGGAATCAAAGCGCGAGAGGCCCAGCCCGTCTATGTAGTCGTCCATTTCCTTTTCTTCCCTACGGCCCGCTATTCGCTTGGTCGAGATGCCGAAGTATTGGAAATCAATTTGGGCCTTGTCAGCGGCTTTTTTCAGAGCTTCCAATATGCCCATAAATTCAGCCGTGGAAGCGCGGTCCAGATAATCCGATACCAGGGGCACTATTACCGCGTCGCAGCCGGTGAGCGCGTTAAAAACATCTTCCCCATCGGCTCGGCCGGGTATGTCGATAATGATGAGGTCATAGTCATTATCGGGGTTGTCGATAAACTCAAAGATGTTTTTCAGCCCCATTGGAAATACATCGTAGGGGTACCTGGCGTTGGGGTCGGCTTCGAGCATGACTTGCATACTTTGGGCGTCTACCTGTTGGCGGGTTTTGACAATGCTTTGCTGATAGTCACAATCAAGAATTGCGATTTTCAAGCCGTATTCGGTGGCAAGGGGAACTGCCAGAACGAGGGCCAGAGTAGATTTACCAGAGCCGCCTTTTTGGGTGGCAAAGCTGATAACTTTTGACATGGATTTTACTGGTTAAAGGGTGAGGTAATGATGCCGCCGAGTGGTCGGTTCGGAAGAAAAACAAAAGTACGCGAAGAGTAGAAGAGTAGACGAGTAGAAAAGAATAAAAGAAGAACAGTAGAATGGTAGATTAGTAGAAAGCAGATGAGTAGAATAGTAGAATAGTAGAATAGTAGACGAGTAGAAAAGAGGAATAGAAGAACAGTAGAAGGGTAGACGAGTAGAATAGCAAATGAGTACGACGACGAAGTAGACGAGTAGAAAAGTAGAAGAACAAAAAAGTGTAGAGGGTGCAGAGGTGAACAAAAGTAGAATAGTAGAATAATAGAATAGTAGAATAGTAGAATAGTAGAAAAGAAGAAGAAGACACTGCGAAGGAAATGGCGTAAGGTGGTCGTATTAATTGAAGTAGAATAGTAGACGCCGAAATAGAAGAAAGGGGAGGGTGATTTCAGGGAGGAGATGAAGCAAGGACCAATTAATAGAAACAGGTAGTAGAAAAGTAGAATAGTAGAAGGAAAATAAAAAAGCAATAAAAAGGCCGTGGGAGGTAATTAAGTACAGATTTGGTAGAATAGTAGAAGATAATAGCCGTAATTTTAGTCGTTATTCGGTAGAAATAGCAGTATAAACCTAATCATAATCCCCTGACAATACGTAACAATGATTATTAGCGAGAAGAACAACACAAACGCAATGCTAAAGCCTTGACGTTGTGTTATTTAGATTTTAGCAAAGCTAAAATTGTGTGACCAAGATAATTAAGTTGTTGATTAATAGTATGATTTTGGTCACAAGGCAAGTGTAGAGAGTAGTTTTAACCCTAGTTTTAGTCTGGAAATGGAAAGACCCAAACGGCAGCAGATTCGAGTAGCGCCCAGTAGCCACGCCAGCGCGACAAAGGCCGCTGCGGCGTGTGGGCTTAGCCTTAGTGAGTACACCGAGGCGACGTTGGGCTACTTCACGAGCCGCCAGCTCAACCCCGTGGGAGACGTAGCCCGCGAGGGTGAGCTAATCATGCTGCAAGTGAAGAAGCTAGGCGACCGGATTTTTAGCTACATGCAGGAGGAGGAGCGGAGCTTGCTCGTGCCGATGCTAGAGGAAATGTTGCGGTCCCGCGTTACCCTTGACAGGGTGCTCCGCATGAATGAAATCCTGGTTGCCAACTTGAACCGGCAACTAGGAACCATGACAAAGGAGCAGATAGAATCCCAGCGCGAGGCGGGCAAACAGCTCCGCGCACAGAACGAAGAAATGATAGAGCGCCAGGTACAGGAAGCAATTGCCGGCGCAAAAAAAGCGGGGCCAGGAAAGCCCAAAGCCGAGGGGCAAGCGGGCAAAAACGACGCGGAATTAAGCCGGTAGAGCGCGTATGTACGTCAAGCTAATCAACCCCGCGACGCACGGCCAGGCGGCCTACAACAATAGCGGGAGCAGCGCGCAGACGCTGAATTATTTGAAGCAGGAGACCGGCAAAGACGGGCAGGAAGCCGCGTTTTTTAACTCGGAGGAGGATGGGCTGAGCGCCGCCGAGCTGATGGCTGATATTGATTCCAACGTGAAGGGATTGCGGGCCGAGGACGCCAAGTTTTACTCACTGGTGCTAAGCCCCAGCGAGGCCGAGTTGGCGCACATCGACAACGACGGGGAGAAGCTGAAAGACTACACCCGGAAGGTGATGGAGCAGTACGCGCAGAACTTCCAGCTAAAGGATGGAAAGCAGCTTGGCAGCGAGGATATTGTTTGGGGAGCCACCGTTCACCAGGAGCGCAGCTACCGGGGCACGGACCCGGAAGTAGCGGCCGGCAACGCCAAGGTCGGCGACCAGCGGCCCGGCTTGCAGACCCACGTTCACGTTATCGTAAGCGCCCGCGATGCCGGCCAGAAAATCAGCCTGAACCCAGCAGGGCGGCGCAACCGCTTTGACCTGATGAAGTGGCAGGCCGGAGCGGGCAAGCAATTTGAAAAGCAGTTCGGTTACACGGCCCAGGCCCACGAAAAGCTGCGTCCGAAGCAGCGCGACGCCAGCCGCGACGCCGCCCGAGCGGTCAAGATTGCCGAGCGGGTTGGGGGCATAAACGGCCGGGTGGGCAAGGAGCAGCGGCTAGACCCGGCGCGGGTGCAGCAGATAGCCGAGGGCCGGCAGTACGATAAGACCTTTTACCGGATGCTGAGCCGGGTGGAGGAGCGGTCGAAGTCGGGCTCCCCCATTGACAACGCTTACCACTTGCTGAGCACGGGCAAGGAGCGGCCGGAGCCGCAGCGGTCCGCTAGCACCGTGTTACAGGCGGTGCAGCAGGCGGTGAGGTCGAACACCGGCCGCGACGAGCAGACCGAGAACATAGCCGAGAAAAAAGGGCGCAGGAGCGCCGAGCTTGACATTGAAATGTAGGGCAAAGCAGCCCGCTACCGTTAATCCATTCCCCACAGTTCCCTTTCTACATGACCAATTCAGCACCCCGGCCAGCGGCCGGAACGCAGAACGCCGGGCTGATTTTCGGCTTGGTACTGCTGGCCATCATCGGCGGCGATTATTACGTGCTGATGCACGGCCCCGAGATAGCCCAGGCCCGCCTTGCCCAACGCACCACGCAGCTAGCCCAGCAGAAGGCACAGCGCGAGGCGATGAGCGTGGTACCCGGTGCTGCGCCCAGCGCGGCAGCGGCCGAGAACCTGACTCCCAAGCAACGGCTGGCCGCGACGATGGCGCGCATTGCCGAGCAGAAGCGCCAGGAGCGGATTAGGAAGGCCCAGGAAGCAGCGGCCCCGGTAATAGGGGAGGGGGCGGCAAAGGGCGCGGTGGAACTGACCAAAACCACCGACCAGGAACTAGTTAAAGCCAAGACCGGAACCGACGCCCTGGCCAACGCTGGCAGTGGGATAGGCAATAAGTTTTTACTGAAGGTGGCCAGGTTCTACGGCCCGTTCGGCGTGTACTTGCGGGCACTGCTGCTGCTGGCTGGGTTGGCGTTGGTATTCATCCAGAAAGCCCCCCAGGGCAAGCCCGGCCAGGCCAAGCGCCGCGCTATCGACCCGCAGGCGCTCCGCATCGTAGCGGGCCTGAGCGGGCTAGTGTTTCTGGTTGCCGGCTATATGCTGCTGAGCATGGGCGGCTACTCGACGGGCTTTATTGAGTTTGGCTATCCAGGGTCCGCCGTCGCGGTGCTGGCCAGTGGGGGATTGGTCGGTCTGCTTTGGGCCACGACCAAAAAGCCGGCCTTTGGCCTGAGTACCGAGCGCAAGAAGGTGGAAACCCCGGACGCCATCTACTTCCCGACCGCCGACGGGGGATGGATAACGATAGCCAACCCCTTCCGGGGCACACTGGTACTCGGGGGAGCCGGCGCGGGCAAGACCTACTCGATAGGGGAGCCCCTGATTGAGCAGTTTGCCTATAAGAATTTCGCCGGCTTGGTGTACGACTTCAAATTCCCGGTTTTGGCCGAAGCGTTGCAAAAAGCACTGGTGCTGGCCGAGCGTCAGCACATGGCTGAGAAAGAGAAGAAAGACAAGTACGCGGCCAGTGCAGCGGGCCAGCTCCAAGCGAAGGTGAGCGCCAAGCTGTTTCAGCCCGAGCAGCAGCCAGAGGAAGAAAAGCCGGTGCAGCTTCACATCATCAATTTCCGCGACCTGACCCGCAGCGAGAAGGTGAACCCGTTGCGCGCCGCCGATATGCCGGTAGTGGCGTTTGCCGAGGAGTACAGCCGGGCCATCATCAACAACCTGAACCCGTCCAGCATCCGCAAGATGGAGTTCTTCGACATTAGCGCGGTGGCTTACCTAACCGGCATCATCTGGTTTTATAAGAAGCACTACCCCCGGTATTGCACCATTCCCCACGTCGTGGCCACGGCCATGTACCGGGAGTACACCCACGTCCTGAGTATGCTCGAAACCGATATAGAGTGCGGCGACCAGGTACGCAGCATTATTTCAGCGGTCCAGACCAAAGCCGACAAGCAGGTGGGCGCGGTACTCGGCACCTTGCAGGTCACGCTGACCCGGATTAACAGCCCGGAAATTGTGTGGGTGCTGACCCCAAACGAGGCGGCAGGGGAGGGGTTCTCGTTGGATTTGAACAACAAGAAAACCCCCAAGCTGCTCTGTGTCGGTAACGACCCGACGCTAAAGGAAACTTTTTCGCCCGTGGTGAGCTGCGTTATCACGGTCGCCCTAAAGCTGATGAACCAGCAGAACAAGCACCGCAGCTACGTTTTCCTGGATGAAGCCGCGACTATCTATGTGCCCGGCCTCGAAGTGATACCGGCCACGGCCCGGAGCAACAAGGTGGCGATGGTGTACATGACGCAGGACTTAGCCCAAATGACGGATGCCTACGGCAAGGAGAAAATGCAGGTGATGGTATCAAACCTGAACAACCAGTTTTTCGGCAAGGTGAACTCGCTGGAAACGGCCAAGTTCATTTCGGAAATGGTGGGCCGGGAGGAGAAGGAAATGGTAAGCACCAGCACCGGCACCAGTCAGGGGAGGGGAGCCCGCAACAATTCCACCAATCAGAATACCAGCTACCAGGAGCGCAGCTTGGTGCGGGTGCAGGATGCCATCGGCTTGCAGCAGGGAGAATTTATCGGGCAGACGGTGGAAACCGGCAGCACCTTTTTTCAGGGTACTATCTCGCGCACCGACGCCACCAGGGAGCGGTTTCCCCTGCATCCGATGGTGACCTTTGGCGGTCCCGGCGACGACGCGGAGGCCGCGCTTTCCAAGGCCGTGATGGATAATTTTCTCTTGGTCCGGCAGCAGGTAATGGATACGATTAAGGAACACCCCAATACGTTAGCCGGAGCCAGTCAATAAGCGTATTTTTACCAAGGCAAGCACCCATAAACCGTAAGAAACTGCACTTTTTACAAGTATTTCTTGTAGTAGGTGTAAGCAGTCTTTTCATTTAATTCCCTTCCCATGAACTCCCTAGCCAACATCGGTGAAACCGTCCAAAGCCCGGAATTTCAGGCCCGCTTCGATGACGTTGTGAGCGGCACGGCCCGGCGCAATCACTCGTACATCGTCTACAAAGACGCGCAGAAGCGCACGGTACGGGAATACCCGGCCACGGAGGAGATTTTTGAGGTCAGCGCGGATGATAAGACGCTCACCCTGCTTTCGGTGCACGGGGTGCCGGTGGCCCCGGCAGACGCCATCGTCGTTGAGGCGACGCCCTACCGCTTCCCGCAGCCCGTGTTAGCCGCGCATTAGGCAAGCACCAAGTAGATGGAGAAAGAGCCACCCAAACCAGTAGTTTATATGTTTGCCGGTCCCAATGGGGCCGGCAAATCTTCTATATACGAGGCCAGCAGCAAGGAATACCCGCAGGTAAACGCGGACGTGATTCAGAAAGAAAATCCGACTTATAGCCAGGGCCGGGCGGCGGGTAGAGGAACTGATGAAAAAGCGGACGACGTTCGCCACGGAAAACAACTTCTACAAGGCCAGTAACCTCAATACCGTTACCCGATACCAGGAGGCGGGCTACCGCGTCGAAGTAATCTATGTTAGTCTGGAATCGGCCCAGAACTGCAAAAGGCGGGTAGCCAACGGCGGACACAACATCACCGATAAGCAGGTTGAGGAACGCTTCAAGGGGGAACTGGCCACCGTCCGGGACCATTACCAGGTGCCCGACAAGGTTACGCTCCTAGACAACACTAGTCCGAGTTTGGCGCACAACCTTAAACCCTTGCTGACCATCGAGCAGGGCAGGATTGTTCAGGAAGCCCCGGAGCTGCCGCAGTGGGTAGCGGACATTAAAAACCATATCCGGCAGGTAGAGCAGCAGCAACAGAGCGGCGCGCAGGTTGCGGCGGCTACGCCCCAGGAGCGTTTCAGTGCCGCCGCCGCCCACGTCGCGGCCGGGCTGAGCGCCACGGGCCGGGCATCCGATGCTCAGGCCGCCGCCGAGTTGCAGGCGGTGGCCAGCGTGGTAGCGCGCACGGCTTACGTCGGGGGGCCGAACGTGGCACGGGTAGAAAAAGCCGCTCTGGCCGCAGACCAGGTGCCGGGCCTCGCCGGCAGCGCCCAGGTGGCCGAGCTGCGTACTTCCAGCAAAGCCTTGGAACAGCCGATGCACGAGCGGCCCGGAGCCGCCGCCAGCACCCCGCAGCGCGACGTACCCGGCCGCGAGGGGGCGGCATTGAACGGTAGCCGAAGCAGAAGAAACTTTTAGGCTCCCTGGTAAACACCTTAGCATTAGCAACTAAAAGTAGGGCTCAAAACGCCTGAAAACGACTTTTCAGGCCGTTTTTTCGTTATAGTAGTATCCATTTCCTACACCCAAAAGTCATGAACAAGACCTTCTTTGCGCCCGCTCCGGCCGGCCTCGACGCGGAGCAGCTTGCCGCCCGTGCGCAGCGGGAGCACGACAGCAACAATGCCATTGCCACACTGATGAGCAACGGCCCGGCACCCGGCCCGGAGAGCCTGGCCATCATGCAGCGATTCGTGGATGGGGAGCTGACCATTGAGCAAGCCATTGAAGAAACCGACGCCATGCTGCTTGCCCGCTACGCCCCTAAAGCCAGCAGCGAGGCACCTATTGAAGCGGTCCGGTAATGGCAGTGCTCAACGACAGGTTCAGCGACGAGAACGGCGTTCGGCTGAACAAGCTTGGCATCACCGACAAGGACCAACTGGCCCAGGCCGAAACGGAATCTTCGCTTCCGCGCTTGACGCAGCTCAACCGGGAGGGCGGCATCCAGGGCGGGCAGTACGACCAGGCGCACTTGAAGCAGGTTCACGAGCGGCTATTCAGCGGCGTGTACCAGTGGGCCGGCGAAACACGGGCGGACCGCGAGTTTCAGGGCCACAAGGACACCAACGTAACGGGCTTCAAGGAAACCATGACCTACGCGCCTCACAAGGAAGTGCCAGAGCGACTGGATGCCATCGGCGCGCAGCTCAACAAGGAGAACAACCTGAAGGGACTAGCGCCGGACAAGTTTGCCGAGCGGGCCGCTTACTACCTCGACCAGTACAACCACACCCACGCTTTCCGCGACGGGAACGGCCGCACGATGCAGGCCACCTTTACCCAACTTGGAAAGGCGGCCGGCTACGACGTGAATTTTAACCGGGCCAGCCCGGAGATTCTGAACCGCAGCCGGGACCTGGCCATCGTGCGTCAGTACCCCCCGGCCGAGGCCGGGAAGAACTTGCAGCCGCTGAAAGACATGTTTAAGCAAGTCATTACCCAGACGCCAGGAGCCGAGGCCGAGAAGTTGCGTGACCCCAGCCAGGCCCCGGCTCGCACCCCGGAGCTGAGCCAGGTTATGCGGGCGATGGATGCGCGGCGGGAGCTGGAGGTTACGGGCTACCGTTCCGCCAACATTATTGCCAATATGCCAGGAGCCGGCAACCGGGAGCAGGGGGTACAGCTGGCCCAGCGGGTAGAGGCCGTGAACCTCGACCCCAAAGTGCTAAATGGACCGGGCATTAATGAAATGCAGTTGGCTGCGGATAAGATTATCAAGCACCCCGGCTTGAAAGATACCCCGCTCGATATAGCCGATGGCAAGCGGTTAAAAGTCGCCTCGATGCAGGTCATGCAGTTGGCCGAGGGCAAGGAGATAGTGGCTCCGCAGCAGCAAAAACAGCCGGCCGCGTTGGTGCAGGAAAAGTCCGCTCATCCCGCCGCCCAGGTCGTTAAGACCCATGAGGAAGCGCAGCTCGTCTTTGCCAAAGCCGCCCGCGAGGTAGCCAAGGAGCTAGAGGCAAACGAACGTCATGCTGAGCGCAGCCGAAGCATGACGTTCTTAGTGGATACAGGTGATTTGCATAACTACTTATCAACCGGCTACTGCTGATTCGCCGCCTCAGGCGTGTTTGCCCGGCGACCAGCCCTGGCCGGCGAGGTACTGCTGGCCGGCGGCCACGGCTCCGGATTCCAGGGTGGTGCCCATTGAGTCGTTCCAGCGGTTTAGAAAGCCGAACAGGCTCACCACGCCCAGAATCTCTACGATTTCGCCCTCGTTCCAGTGGGCCCGTAGCGCGTCGCTGAGCTCATCGTTGACGGCATTGGGTACGGCCGAGGCGGCTACGGCGAAGGCCAATGCCGCCCGCTCAGCCGCGCTGAAGGCGGGGTGGGTGGCAAACTCCCAGATGTGGTCGAGCTGCTCCTGCGGAGCGCCGTAGCGCTCGGCCGCCAGAATGGTGTGGGCCTGGCAATACTGGCAGCCCGCCGCGTGGCTGCTCAGGTAGCCGACGAGCCGCTTCAAGGCACTGGTGACGCGGCCCTGGTTGGCCATCACGGCCTTGTTCAGCTCAATAAAGGCCGTGGCAATGGCCGGCCGGTGCTGCATGGTGAGTACGCTGTTGGGGCAAAAGCCCAGGGTCTCGTTGAAGAACGTAGCCAGCTGCGCAACTTCAGGGTTGGCAGTGGGGCCCAGGGGCGTGACGAGGGGAGCGGACATGGACGGGCGGGCAATGGGAAGTGGAGCGTGAACGAAGCCACAAAGCTGCACCAAATACCGGGAGCCGGGCCCGCCCGCGGGGTGGGCGGCGCGCCCAACAACCTTGGTAGCCACTAAGGTCTACTGCGTGGTGGGGGCGTGGGCGTAGCAGTAGTGCTGGTAGAAGGCGGCCATCAGGGGCAGTAGCGTAGGCAGGCTGGCCGGGCTGACGGCGCGGAACGTGAGGGGTATGGGCGAAAGATGCGAGCAGGGGAAGAAACGGGGCAGTTCCGGTCAGCCTCATCCCATTAATACGGGCGCGCCGTCCGTCAGGACCGGCGCGCCCGCTGCTGCCCCCGTCCGCCACGCGTACCAGACCAGCGTGGCGTGGCCCACTACCAGCAGCAGGTGAAACGGCAGCAGGCCATAGTCGCGGTAGTACAGCCCCGCGCCCAGCCCGGCCAGAAAGTAAAGCATGAGCAGGCTCTCGGCCCACGGCCACGCGCCCCGGCTTCGGGCGGGTAGCGCGGTGAGCGACCCGGCAGCGGCACTGCCCTGCTTGGGCGTGCGCACAAACGGCGTGGCCCGGCCCCAGAAGCCCTCCGCCACGGCGCGGGCGTTGTGCAGGGCCAGGCCCATCGACACGGCCAGAAACAGCAGAAACTGCGGCACAAACCAGCGCCCCGTGGCACGGCCGCCGGCCAGCCGCCAGGTGGTGTAATAGTAGTAGGTGAGGGGCGCGAAGGTGAGCAGAAAGCCCGCCGCCAGCTGAAAAACCGGCCGGAACTCGGGCCGGTGCGCCCGCACCCACACCAGCGGCACGCTCAGCAGGGCCATCACCAGAATCACGGCAAATACGCTGCTGTTCAACAGGTGGAAGGTGGCGTGCAGGCGGGTGGCCAGGGGCAGGCTGGCCGAGCGCCACACCCGCCCCAGGTGCTTGCGGGCGGTTTCGGCGGCGCCCTTGTTCCAGCGGTACTGCTGCGACTTGAGGGCCGCCAGGTGGGCGGGCAGCTCGGCGGGGGCCACAATGTCGGGGCGGTACACGAAGCGCCAGCCGCGCAACTGGGCCCGGTAGCTCAGGTCCAGGTCTTCGGTGAGGGTATCGGCCTGCCAGTTGCCGGCATCCTCGATGCAGGTGCGCCGCCACACGCCGCCCGTGCCGTTGAAGTTGAGGAAATGCCCCCCGGCCGCGCGCCCCACCTGCTCCACCAGAAAGTGGGCGTTCAGCCCAAAAGCCTGCAGGCGGGTGAGCAGCGACTCGGTCTCGTTGAGGTGGCCCCAGCGGGTTTGCACCACGCCCACCTCGGGGGCGGCGAAGTAGGGGAGGGTGCGGCGCAAAAAGTCGGGCGTCGGCACGAAGTCGGCGTCGAAGATGGCCACGAACTCGCCGTCGGTTTCCGTGAGGCCGTGGGCCAGGGCCCCGGCCTTGTAGCCCTGGCGGGTGGCCCGGCGCACGTGGCTGATGCGCAGGCCCCGGTCCTGGTGGTAGGCCACGCGGCGCGCGGCCAGGGCCACGCTCTCGTCGGTGGAGTCGTCGAGTACCTGAATGTGCAGGCGGTCGGCGGGGTAGTCGAGGGCAGCGGCGGCGTCGATAATGCGCGCCACCACGGCCAGCTCGTTGTATACGGGCAGTTGCACCGTAACATAGGGCCACTGGGCGGGCGGCGCAGGCGCGGGCCCCGGCGGGACCAAAGCCGTGCGGCGGGCCAGCCGGGTCAGCTGCCACTGCGCCAGGCTGAAGCCCAACATAAACACCAGGCACAGCCCATACAGGGCCACGGCCCCTCCTTCCAGAATCAGCATATTTAACAAAAATAAGCGTAATCAGCCGATGATTTAGCTTAAGATTCGCAACGAATCGGCGTGAATCAGCTGGGAGCCTTGGTAGCGGCCTTCGCGGGGGGCGTTTTCCAAGTTGAGCACGCCACGCGGGCAGGCCGTAGAGCACATGCCGCAGCCCACGCAGAACGCCCGGATGATGGCTCCCCGCGCTGGAGGTACTGCTTCACATCGATGCCCATTTCGCACACGTTGGAGCAGTTGCCGCACGAAATCCACTGGCCCCCGTTGGTGGTGATGCGGAAGCGCGAGAAGTGCTTTTGGAGCAGGCCCAGGTAGGCGGCCATGGGGCAGCCAAACCGGCACCACACCCACTACCCCATCAGCGGATAGAAACCCACCCCAATCACGCCCGAAAACACGGCCCCCATGGCAGAGCCATAGAGCCGCAGCGGTTGGGTAACGGCATTCAGGGCCGGCACTGCCCCCGAAGCGCCCGCCCAAAGCAGGGCCGTGAGAGCCACAATCAGCCCCAACACCGTGTAGATGATGCGCAGCAGCTGGTCGGTGCTGGGGTGCTGCCAGCAGAAGGTGCCCGTGCCGGCAGGCAGCTCGGCCGGCACCCGCCCGTAGGTGTGGTATTCGAGGTTAAAGAATTAGTTGAGTTGAACTACTGGCCGTGCCGGTAGGGCGTGGGCTGGCCGCAGATGGTGTGGGCCACTGTTGCGCCTAGCAGGTTGCTGGTGTACCAGAGTTGCCCCAGCAGCGCTTCGGCAACTGGCTGGGCACGCGCCTGCGCTACGGCGGCACCCACACCGACCTGGGTCCGTTCCGCGCCCTCCATACTGCTGCCCTCCACCGTCTGCACATGGCCGACAACACCTACGGCTGGACCGTGGAAATGCAGGTAAAAGCCGCCCTGGAGCCCTGGGTCCGCCCCGACGGCCCGGTACCAGGCCGGGCAGAGCTGGCCAACCCGCTGCACGAGCTGGTATCGTAGGCCCGGCGGGCCAGTGCCCGCAAACTTCCTGCTGCCCGCCATGTGCACTACCTGGCCCATGCGGCCGGGTGGTGTTTCTTTGTAGATTGAGCACCGAAGCCATTGGTCGGTTGACCGCCGCTTGCTTCACCCTAGCCAACCTTAGCATGTCCCTAGCTGCACCCACTTCGCTGGCCGAGTTGGCCGGACTGTTTCTACGCCTGGGTACCACCGCCTTTGGCGGGCCGGCCGCCCACGTGGCCCTGATGGAAGAGGAAGTGGTGCGCCGCCGGGGCTGGCTCACCCAGCAGCAGTTTCTGGATTTACTGAGCGCCACCAACCTGATTCCCGGCCCCAACTCTACGGAGCTGGCCATTCACATCGGCTACGAGCGCCGCGGCTGGAAGGGGCTGCTGGTGGCCGGTACCTGCTTTATTCTGCCGGCCATGCTCATCGTCATGGCCTTTGCCTGGGCCTACGTGCGCTTCGGCACGCTACCGGCCCTCACCGGCATCCTCTACGGGGTAAAGCCCGTGATAGTGGCCGTAGTGGCGCAGGCTCTCTGGAGCCTGGGCAAATCGGCCCTGCGCACCTGGCCGCTGCGGCTGGTGGGCGGGGCGGCTCTTGTGCTGGGCCTGCTCGGCGTGAACGAGCTGCTGTTGCTTTTTGCGGCAGGCCTGGCGACCGGGGCGTTGCGCTGGCCCACGCTGGCCCACAAAACCGTGCCGCCGGCCCTGCTCAAGCTGGTGGGCGCGGTGGCGGTGCTGGCGCTGCTGCCGCTACTGGTGGGCCTGGGGTCGGGCAATACGGCTACCGGGGCCGCCGCTCCGTTGGGGCTGCTGCCGCTGGGGCTGGCTTTCGTCAAAATCGGCTCAGTGCTGTACGGCAGTGGCTACGTGCTGCTGGCCTTCCTCGACGCCGACCTGGTGCAACGCTTCCACTGGCTCACCCAGGGCCAGCTGCTCGACGCCGTGGTGGTGGGGCAGGTGACGCCGGGGCCGGTGTTCACCACGGCTACCTTCGTGGGCTACGTGCTGCTGGGGTGGCGCGGGGCGCTGGTAGCCACGCTGGGCATTTTCCTCCCGGCCTTTGTTTTTGTGGGGCTGAGCATCAAGCTGGTGGCCCAGCTGCGCCAGTCGCCGCTGGCCGGGGCTTTCCTCGATGGACTGAATGCCGCGTCCTGGGCCCTGATGGCGGCCGTTTCGCTCACGCTGGCCCGCACCGCCCTGCTGGACCTGCCCACGGTGGCGCTGGCACTGGGCAGCGCATTTCTGCTGCTCCGCTACAAGGTCAATTCGGCTTGGCTGGTGCTGGGTGGGGCGGCGCTGGGCTATGGGCTGCAACAAGCCGGCCTGCTAGGGTTTTAGCGCTTCATTCTTTTGGTTTAAGCCTTCAGGCTGCGCATAACGGCCTTTCAAACACGGTTGCTTTTGTTTTATTGAGTGCCCGCTCCAAATTAAACAGGCAATATATTTGGTGCAACCTCTTGTTAACGAGTAAAAAAAACAACGGCTAACGGCTATCAGCTGAAAGCTAATGGCTGAGCACTTGCTTACCATTCTCGCGCTACTTCGGCAGGAACAGGCCGGCCACGTGCAGGCTCCGGAGCAGGGCACTTTTCTTGCTTTGATGGGCCTGCATCCGCCGCATGATGCCGCCCAGAACCTGCACAGCGGCTATTACCCGGGGGCCTTTGTTGAGCATAACGCACTCGGCCCGGTTGCCCATGGCGGCATCGGTTATTTCGGCCCGGGAAGGCGTGCCGCCGCTGGCCAGAGTTTCCAGCACCTGCGTGGCCCAGATAACGGGCACGTGAGCCGCCTCGCAAAGCCACAGCACCTCTTCCTGCACCTCCGCCAGGCGCTCAAAGCCGCACTCCACGGCCAGGTCGCCGCGGGCAATCATCACGCCGCAACTCTGGGCCTGCATGGCGCACAGCAGCAGCGCCGGCAGCTGCTCAAACCCCCGCCGGGTCTCAATCTTGAGCACAATGGGCAGCACCCGGCTGGTGAGCTGCCGCAGGTGCTGCCGGACCAGCTCGCCGCTGATTCGCTCGCTTTGGGGAAATGCCAGGCCGGAGCAGGCACTGATAAAGCTATCCATAGCAGCAGTGGCTTAATTCATAATCCGAACCCGGGACCGGAGTCAAGTAGTTGCTCACAAGCAAGCATATGCGCTGGCCCCACCGCTTTCCGCAGTCGGACCAGCGCCAGAGCCGTGATGGCCAGGGGCAAAGGGCAGCTAGGCGGTTTGCTCCCGAATGGCCCGGATAATGCGGTCGGCGGTCTCGTCGCTGGACACGCCGTAGCCGTTCACCAGCGTGCCTTTCAGGTTGAAGCGGGCAGAGGAAATGGCGTAGAGCACGGCTGAATCGGCCGGGTCGCTGGGGCCTTCGAAGCGGAAGTGCTGGTCCACCACAAACTCATGGGGAGCCAGTTGAATAGCCGAGCGTTGGCCGGCCAGGTAGTCTCCTTTCAGATTGAAGTCTTCGGTGTAGCCCTCGGCTTTGAGGTGGGCCAGCGTTTCCGAAAGCGTGAGGAGCGTGTGCATGGTCATAGCGGCGGGGAAAAAATTCAGGTCCGGGAGCAATACAGCTTACACTTACTGCTGCACTACCGATTAAAAGGCCGGGAGTCCCGCGTCAGGAGGCCGGCAGCAGACCGCTTATTACGGTGTTGGCATAGCCGGCAGCGGCGGCAAAGCTAGGCGCTTCGGCAACGGCCGCCGCCGCGGCGGTGGGTAGCACCAGCACCGGCACCTGCGCCTGCCGCAGCACCTCGTCGATAACGCTGCCGCCGAACAGCTTGCTTATCCATCCGTGGCCGGGGTCGAGCAGGACCAGCACGTCGGCCGATAGCTCCTTCACGGCCTGCTGCAGGCCGGCCGCGGGCTCTGCTGCCACCACCCGGTGTAGGGTGCTGCCGGCCAGGGCCGGGGTGAGGCCGCATTCCTGCGCAGCTGTGAGGCCGGCGTGGCCAGCATTGGGCTCATCGGTCGGGGCAACGGTAGTGGGCACCACGGCAGCATCCAGCGCCGCCAGGAGCGGGCCCAGAGCCAGGGCTTGGGGCGTGAGGGCAAAGGCGTGGTCGCGCACGGCCAGGGCCAGGCAGCGGGGCGGGCGCAGAGCCGCCACCGGCAGGTGCTGGGGCACCAGCAGCAGCGGGTAGCCCGTTTGGTGGGCCAGCGGCAGGGCGCGGTTGCTGAGCCATTCGTCCAGCAGGCCATCGGTGGCCGTGAGGCCGGCCACCATCAGCAGCGGCTGGTGCCGGGCCAGGGCCTCCTCCAGGGCCTCGTCCCAGGGCTGCGCCACGGTGGTGGCGGTGGCGGGCACGGGCATGGCGGCGGCTACTGCTTCCAGCGCGTGGCGCTCCCGCAGCAAGTTCCGGGCGTTGGTGGCGTGCATCACCTCGCCCACCCGCGCCGTCATGGGCGGAACGGGGGACATGTGCAGCAGGTGCACTTCGGCCCCCAGCGGGGCGGCCAGCACGGCGGCGTAGGCCCGGGCCTGCACGGCGGCAGGCGAGGCATCGGTGAGAACGAGCAGGTTGGGTCTCATAGCGAAGCGAATTGGGATGGAAAGAAGGCCCAGACGCCGGCACGCCTGGTGGCAGAGCGCGGCTTCTCGAATGGTCAGAAACTCGTCGAAGTTGCCCTGGGCGGTGACGCCAGCCAAGCAAACAGCGCCAGCACGAAGCCCCCCGATACGGGGACGGTTCCGAAGTTGCTGCCCCGCCGCATTTCGGAGTAGAAAGGGCCGGTGCAGGAAGACACGGATAGTAGCGAGGGGCCGGCGCAGCAAGGAGTTTTTCATGAAAAAAAGCCGTGTAGAAGGCCCTCAATAGAGGCGGGGCGCTAAAAGAAGGCAGCAAGTAGGCACAAGCAAAAGTCTCCCTTAGCCGCCGGCCGCGGCATGATGAGAATTGCCCGAAAGATTGATTTTCATCAAGCGCCGGTCAGCTATCCGTTGCTTCTACGAAGCAGGAAACAAAAAAACAAAAAGCCCCGACTGCCAGCTAGCCGGAAACCGGGGAGGACGCGCAGTGCGGCTTATCGGCGGGGCAGCGGTACCGGCGCTAGTCGCGTGGAGAGGTAGTGCAGGCGCACCCCAACCAGCGCCCCAACAAGCAGCGCCGAATACAGCAAAGCGGGAAACAGCATACAAGTGGGAAAAGAGGCTTGAAACAACCAGGGGTGAGGAAAAAAATGAATTTTGGCGAGCCTGCTGGTCAGCTCATCGGCGGCATGTAGTCGGGCTGGTCCGGGGCGTTGGCGGGCAGCAGCAGCACCGGCACGGGGCAGCTGTGCAGCACCTGCGCCGTGACGCTGCGATGAAACAGCCGGCCCAGAAAGCTGCGGGGCCGGGCAATGAGAATCAGCAGGTCGGCCTGCTCCTCGGCCACGGCGCGCAGCACTGCGGCGGCCGTGTCGTGGTCGGCATCTTCGTAAAGTGCCCCCGGCGCGGCCTGGGGCAGCAGCTTCCGCAGCGGCCCGCCGAGCTGGGCGTAGCGGCCGGGCTGCTCAACCCCGGCCGACGCCTTGCGAACGTGCATCACCGAAAACGTGGCCTGCCAGCTCGCCAGCAGCGGCGCCAGCGCCAGAGTGCTGGCATTAAGGGCGAAATAATCGTTATCGACGGCCACCAGCACGCGGCGCGGCCGGCCGGAGGGCAGGCTGGCTTCGGGCACCAGCAGCAGCGGCCGGTGGGTGGCGCGCAGCACGGGCAGCACGTGGTTGCGCAGCAGGTGGTCGAGTCCGTTCTGCTCGGGGCTCAGGCTCATGGCCAGCAGCAGCGGGTGGTAGCGCGCAATGGCTTCCTGCACGGCATCGTGCATGGGGGCCACCAGCACCGTGGCCTCGGCGGCCACGGGCAGGCGTTCGGCCATGGCCTGGAAGGCATCCTCGGCATCGGACTGCAGCTGGGGGAAGTAGGGCATCGCCACAAACGCCAGCTCGGAGGACAGCAAGGGCACTTGGTAAACGTTGACCAGCGCCAGGCGCACGTGCAGCAGCTCTCCCAGCACGGCGGCGTAGTGGGCAGCCCGCTCGGCCGCAGCAGAGAGGTCGACTAATACGACAAAGGAAGGCTGCATAGTATATTAGGTTGAATAATACAATATACAATATTAATAATATAATTTTCGGTGAGCACCCGATTTGGACCACTTCCTGACTACAATCGAGAAGTGCGATTACGACCGCCAAGCCGCCCTGTATCTTGACGTGCTAGGGGCCACGCGCCTCCTCATCATCGGCGTACAAAAGAAGACTCCGCACGAGGTGTGGCGCGTCGAGTTGACCACTACGCCCGGCCTCATCGAGCAGGGCCGCAAGAGGTACAACACCCTGCTACGCCACCACGCCCGGCAGGCCCATCAGCTGCCCGAGGCCCCCGTGCCGTTTGGAACGCCCGCGCCGTTGGCGCTGGCCGCCTAAATTTTCCGCGCGTTCTCTGGCTCGAAACCAGTATCCGACAGCTGCACCCCGACATCCAACGCATCTTCATCGGGGCGCGGACCGTATTGGGAGAACGGGACAATAGAGCTTGGCGCGGTGCGCCAGCCGTTCCCTTGCTTCGGCCGCCGCGCTGGCGGCCAAACCCCACGTTTTGGCCATTTCTTGATACCATTCCGACCAGGACTGTATGAACCCCACTTATCAAAACCAAAAACTTACGCCTTGGGCCCCAGCGGCGGTCTTATCTCGTTTCCGCCCTTGGGTGGCAGTCGGCCTGCTGTGGTGCTCGGCCTGCAACCCGGATGGGACTAGCCAACAGGCCGATACTTCGGCCACAACCAGCGGCGGGTTGGAGGAAGTCACAGCTGACCAGAAAAAGCGGGCCGACGCCGAGTTCGAAAAATCATTGACCGAAGTGAACCCGCGCTTGGCCGAAGCCATCCGCAAGGGCGCCACTATGGAGGAAATTGCGCAGCTCAAGGAGCCCATCGCCACCACCCCCGAGGACGCCCTGCGGCAGTTGAAGGTGGGCAATGCCCGCTTTTTTGACGGAACGGCGCGCCGGCCGGGGCTGGGGGTGAACCAGCGGCGGGCCCAGGTGCTTTCGCAAACGCCCTTTGCCGTGGTGCTGGGCTGCTCCGACAGCCGGGTGCCCATCGAACTGGTGTACGACCAAGGGCTGGGCGACCTGTTTGTGGTGCGGGTGGCCGGCAACCTCGCCGACCCGGGCACGCTGGGCAGCATCGAGTATGGCGTGCAACACCTCAAGTCGCACATCGTCGTGGTGATGGGGCACGAGGGCTGCGGGGCCATTGACGCGGCGCTGCTGCCCGCCGCCAAGCAACAGCAGGAGCCCGTCAACATCCGGCACCTGCTGGACCGCATCAGCCCCGCCCTGGCGGGAATACCCGAAATCCGGGACCCCAAATCGCGCAAGCGGGAAGCCGTGGTCCTGAATATCATGTACCAGAAAGAGCAGCTGAAGAAAAACCCCGTGGTGGCAGCCGCTATAAAGTCCGGCAAAATTATGGTGGTAGGGGCCTACTATAACATCAGCAGCGGCATTGTCGAATTCTACCAGGACCAGGGCCAGAACGTCTCGGCCGCCTTCTAGGCCTTGCTGCGCCGCTTGGCTGGGCGAGGTCCGGGAAACGGGAGCGCATCAAAAAGGGTGGGGCAGCTGGTTGTTTGGCCCAGCTGCCCCACCCTTTTTGATGCGCCCCTAAACGGATGTGGAGGGGGTACTACACTTTGGGTAGCTGTTTAGCCTCGTTCCCGACTTGCCAAATACACTTAACTATTTAGCAATAAGCACATTTAAGCAGGAGCGTTGACTTGGTTAGTCTACAAACTGGCGGCGCAGCTTATCGCTCGCGTCGCGCAGACCAGCCGCCCACGAGGAGCCGGTCCCTTCGGCAAACAAGTCGTTGCCGGGGATGCCCAGCCGCCACCGAACCGTTTTATTGTCGGTTGGATTGCTACCTTCTTCGCGCAGGTAGATGTCGGCAGCAACAATATCGCTCCGGAAGCGCATCACGCGGCGCAACTCGCTTTCTACCTGGCTAAGCAGCTCGGGCGTTTCGGAAAAACCAACCGTTTGCAGGTCCATCTTGATTGAATCGACGGTGTAATTCATTGGTGGAGGGGTTTTAGTGAAAGTTGAAAAAATACAAACAATGGGCCGGCTAGCGGTAAGTGGTCTTGTCAATATCCGGCTTGTCCGTGTTGCGGTTGGGGTTCATGACCCGTACCCCGGCCGCCGGGTCGTTGGGGCCGTCCGTGTACGTCTTTTTCAGCGCCAGCGTCTTGTCAAGCCCGTCTGCATCGCAGATTTTCTGTATGGCGGCCTTCGATTGGCCTTCCCCCGAGGGGTCGCCTTTTTGAATCGATGTTTTTCCCTGGGACGCGGTTTATGGTTTGGACATGCTGGTGACGCTCAAAGTCAACAGGCAATTCATCTTAAAACCGGTACAGGGCCGCAATCGTGACGGGTTGCTGATTATCCAATAAGTTCACTTCTTCCAGCGCGTACACCTCGCCGCCGTGGCGCAGGGTGAGCAGGGCAGCCTGGTCGATGAGCGATTCGTCGCCGTCACGGGCTTCGTCGTGGAAAGTTGCCGTCAGGGTTTCTTCGTTGAATCGGCCCCAGACCTGCGCGTCCTGCCGCAGAAACAGCACCTCGACACGCCCCGTCACCGCCGACTCCAGGATATGGCGCAGGTCGTGGGAAGTCAGGGCGCCCCCGCTGCTGTTCTGGTACTGACTGATGCGCTGCTGACAAGTTTTTCCGAAATAATCGGTGAGTTGCTCGTTGGCCTGCCGGTGCATCTCTTCGGGCTGCACGTGGTCGAAATTGCCAGTCAGCCCGCCCTCTTGCAGGTGGGGATACGAGTTGATGGACCGGTAGATGGGCTGGTAGTAGGCAACCGAAGCCAATAGCAGCGGCACTTTTTGGGTGCCCATAAGGCCCATGATGGCCTTATCGACAAGCCGGAAATAATCAGCCAGCAGGTGGTTCTTGTTCTTCTGGTCTTCGTTCGAGTCGTCGCTGGTATACATCGCCATCCCACTGCCCCGGCCCTGCGCGCTGGAACCAAGCCCACCTCCGCCCGTGGAACGCCCCTGCAGCTCTTCCTCGAAGTCGTAGTATTTGGTCACTTCTTCCAAACCGGCCGGCATTACGCCGGCTGTGTCGACGACGGCCATCGAATACGCGTCGGCATGATACAGGACAACTTCCTTTTTGCCGATTTGCAGCAGGTAGTAGCGCGCGGCGGGCTGTACGTAGGGCAGCAGTGGCCGCATCTGAAACGTGGATGCCAGGTAGTGCACATCCGCCAGCGGCAGGGGGCTGTCGAAGGTGGCAAAGAAGTCGGGGCTGCGAAACAGCGCCAGCCCTTCGGTGCGGTGGCGCCAGAACTGCGGGTCGTCCAGGAGGGATTCCAGGGGCTGCATCAAATCGTCGATGTCGTTGCTGCGCAGCGCCTGCGCTTTCAGCTCAAGCCGAATCGTTTGCAGATGATTCTTCAGCACGATGGCGTCGCGCCCGTCGAGGACCTGCTTGCCCCGGCGATGGGTAGGAATAAAAATGGAAATCGAGTGGGGGTGGGTGCGACTTGTCAAATCTAGTAAAACCTCTTTGTCAAAATTCGAAGATGTCATGGCAGTATATTGATTAAGAGCAAGATAGAGTAAGCAGCTTTTTGCTGCGCAGAAAGTCAATGCAGCGGTTTGTGGCAATGCGAAATAGCCAGGGGCTGAATGCGTACTCGGCCCGGAAGCGCGGCAGAAACTGGAAAGCTTTGGCAAACGCCTCGATGGTGATGTCCTCGGCCTCGTCGGCGTTGCGCACTATTCGCAGCACAAGGTGGTACACCGACCGGTGGTAGCTGTGCAGTAGCAGCTCATACGCTTTGTCGCTGCCTGCCAGCGCCGCCCGAATCAGCGCCAAGTCCTGCAGGGCCCGTGCGGACAGCTTGCGGTTGTTTTCGGGGTCGTTGGTGGGCAGGGGCATGGAGTGGCGGTTAGGTGGTCCCCGACGCTGCGCAGCAGCGGGGGGCGGAGCGAGAAACGAGCGGTTTCCTCAGTGCCAGAGGATGCACATAGCTGGTCCGGTATACGCTGATTGCCGGGCTGTTGCCGATTAAAAAACATTAAAATCCCCCGCTCTCGGCAAGCCAGGGCCTCGCTGGCACCCGCCCTCCTGCGGTTAGCGGTGTTTGTGGCCGGGCTCGTAAATCAGGCGGATGAAGGAGCTGAGGCCTTCTTCGCCCCGGTTAATTGGAATGCCGCCCACGATGCCCACCAGCAGGTTGTCGGCCACGCCCACGCGCATCTGGGGGCGGATGGTCATGTCGAACCCGGTGCCCGACCAGAGCTTGTTGAACTCCGCCCCCAGGAAGTTGCGCGTGCCGGGTATCATGTAGTGCAGGCTGGTGTTGTGCTGGTAGCTCCAGTGCGTGGGCCCAGCAAACTGCTGGCTGGCAATGGGGCCGGTGTAGATGAGAGAATGAAAATTGCTGCCCCAGCGTTTGGCCGCCACCAGAAATGGGCTGTAGCCGTTGCCCGTGACGGGGCGCCGGCCCAGCCGGTCAAAGCTGTTCATTTCCAGTTCGTTGATGTAGCCAACGGCCATGGACGTCTGGTGCTTTGCCGACACGTAGAACGAGTACTGAAAGGCGGTTTTTAAGCCGTTGACCCGGCTGCGCGGCCGTTCGCGGCCGTTGTTGCGCGAGTTGGAATTGAACGTCAGCGGAACTTCCACTTCCAGCCCGAGGCGGTTGACGGGGGCCCACTCGTATTCCACCAACACCTGGTGGCTGTCGTAGCTCAGGTTGTCGGTCAGGCCCAAGCCCACGTTCCATTCCTGCTCGCCCTTGCGTGCGCCTAGGTCCCGAATCAGGTCAATGTACAAGGGTTCGGCGTGTAGCACCTTGTCGGGCTCCCGGGCGTCCTCCACCTCCGTAATGTATTGGTCGTCGGCCCGTTCGGACTGCCGGATACGGCTGCTTGAATCCGGTGCGGTGGGCTGTTGCGCCCGGGCCAGCGTCGGCAGCAGCCATACCAGCAGGGTGGCCAGGAAAATACGAATGCCCGGGTGCGGCGGCGACTGCGGGTCTGGTTGAGAAAATAGGTGGGCCGGGGAATGGAAATGCAACAACATGGGGTAAAGTAGAACGCGCGGAATAAGCCGGAGCAGGTAATGCCGCCGCTCCGTACCGTCCCGCAAAGCTCCGGCCCCGGCATTACAACGGGATGAATACCACATTAAAACTCATTAAAAAGCGCCCTGGCCGGCCGTGGGCAGGGTCAGCACCGCTGCCGTACCGCTGCCGCCGGGTGCCGGGCGCAGGGCTACCTGGCCGCCGTGCAGCTCCAGCACTTTGCGCGCCACGGCCAGCCCGATGCCGTGGCCGGGCCGGTGCTGCCCGCTGGGCCCACGGTACAGCGGCTCAAAAGCCCGCAGCTGCTCCTCTGCCGTCAGGCCCGGCCCCTGGTCGTTCACGGTCAGCCGTAGCAGCCGGCCGGTAGCGTATTCCAGCGTGACGGCCACGGGCGGCCGGAGAATTTCAGGGCATTGTCGAGCACGTTGAGCACGGCCGTGGTCAGCAGCTGGGCGTTGCCACGCACGGCGTAGCCCTCCTCGGCCTCGTCGGGAATGGCGCCCAGGGTGAAGTGCACCGGCTGGGCGGGGTAGTGGGCCCGGCAGTAGGCCAGGGCCTGTAGCAGGCACTCGTCGAGCTGCACGGTTTCGCCGGTGAAGGTGGACTCGTCGGCGCGGGCCAGGGCCAGCAGGCCGTTGACCAGCGCGATGAGCTTGCGGATTTCCTGCACGGCCACCTCGATGCTGCCCTGGGCGTCGGGCAGGGTGCGGTCGTAGTCGGCGGCCGTTTCCAGGGTGCCCAGCAGCGTGGTGAGCGGCGTGCGCAGCTCGTGCGAGGCGTGGGCCACAAAGCTGCGCTGCGCGGTAAAGGACTCTTCCAGCCGGTCGAGCATCTGGTTGAAGGTGGCGGCCAGCTCGGCAATTTCGTCGGTGCCGTTGCCCTCGCTTAGGCGCAGGCTCAGGCGCTCGGCCGTGATGCGCCGCACCTGCCGCACCACCGCGCGCATGGGTGCCAGGGCCTGCCCGGCAAAGTGGCGCCCGGCCAGTACGCTCAGGGCCAGCGCCCCCACGATGCCGGCCAGCAGAATCAGGCGCAGCCGGTTGAGCAGCTGGAAGCCTTCCACGTCCACGCCGCCGGCAAACACGGTGTAGGAGCGACCCTCGTTGCGGAAGGCAATGCCCACCGTCTCGCCGTCGCGTCCTGAAAGCGCACCGACTGCCCGGACTGTACATTGGGCCGCTGGGCGCGGTGCAGCCGCAGGCTCTGCGCGTCGGCGCTGGTGTAAAGCAGCCGCCCGTCGGGGCCGAAGACGCTGAGCTGCTCGGCGGCCACGCCCGGCACGTCGCGGGGCCGGAAGGCGCGCAGGTAGGCGGGGTTGAGCTGCTGCTGGCGCACCAGCAGCCGGGCCGACAACCCGGCCTCGGCCTGCAGCTGCCCGGCGAAGCGCTGCTCGCGGGCCGTGGCAAACAGCCACGACACGAACCCGGCAAAGAGCAGCTGAATCAGGAGCACGAGCAGAGTGAAGCGCAGGGTGAGGCGGGCCCGGATTAGCATCAGTCCTCGCGCATTTCGTAGCCCATGCCCACCACGGTATGAATCAGCTTGGTTTCGTGGTCTTTGTCAATCTTCTTGCGCAAATGGCTCACGTACACGTCGATGACATTGGTAGTGGTGTCGAAGTTGAGGTCCCAGACCTTCTGGGTGATGTCTGCCCGGGACACAACCTTGCCGCGGTGCAGCATCAGAAATTCCAGCAGCGCGTACTCGCGGGTGGTGAGCACAATGCGCTGGCCCGCCCGGGTCACCCGCTTGGCGTCGAGGTTCACCTCCAAGTCGCCCAGGCGCAGCACGTGCCGCTCGGCGGTGCCGGCGGCGGCGTTGCGGCGGGTGAGGGCGCGGGCCCGCAGCAGCAGCTCGCGGAAGGCAAAGGGCTTGGCCAGGTAGTCGTCGGCTCCGGCTTCAAAACCCTTCACTTTGTCATCGAGCGAGTCGAGGGCCGTGAGCATCAGCACCGGCACGTTGGGCTGCGCAGTCCGGGCCTCGCGGCACAGCTCGAAGCCGTTGACATGAGGCAGGTTCACGTCGAGGATGACCAGGTCGTAGCGGTGCTGGCGAAGCATCGACTGGCCCACCAGCCCGTCGTAGGCCACGCTCAGCTCGTAGCCTTCGTGGAGGAAACCCTTGCGAATGAACTGGGCCAGGGCCTGCTCGTCTTCAACCAGGAGTACTTGCATGGCGGGGTGAAATAGGTAGCCGGACATTTCCGGCAGTGGATGCACCAACAAAGAACGCCCCCCGCCACCTGCGGAGGGATTAAATCTTGTTAAAAATGGCGGCGGTCCGGGGTTTCGGGCGCTGGTTGCCTGGGCGGGGCGAACGGCTGTTTTTTGCTCGCCCTAAGGGCTATACGTGGCCTTTCCTTGATTGATGTTATCGCAAACCAGGCCGCCAGGTCAGCAAATGCCGGTTGGCAGGCTGGGCCAGGGCGGAATACCTTGCCCCGCCCCGGCCGTACGAACACAGAGTTTGCTTGCCCTGCCCGCAGGGGTGCCCCCGTTGCTCATCTCTCGCCCATGCTCATTGCCGCCTACACCTGCCTGCCCCTGGCGTTGCAAGCGCACGTCGCCGCCGACCTGCGCGCCGAAGTCTACGCCCACACCGCCGCCGCGCCCGCGGGTTACGACCAGCAGTGTCAGGAGCTGCTGAACGCCCTCAACCCGGTGCTGACCTGGGACCCGGCCGCCAACACGCTGGTGCTGTCCATCGACGGCAACGAGGTGCCCCGCCACGACGCCGTCAAGACCGCCCTGTATCAGCCCCGGGCCCATGAGTTTGACGCCGCCGGCTGGCTGCTGCGCCACCGCCTGTTTTAGCCACGGCGCCCCGCCGGGGAAAGCCCAGCCGCCCTAGGGGGTGCCGGCCCCGGCTGGCCGGCACTTACATCAGGTAGAATGCTTCGGGAGCCACCGGTTGGGGAATTTCGCGCTCCTGCAACAGTTGCTTGAGGTTAATCTCCACGGTGCGGGCAATGGCCGTGACCGGGGTGTCGGTGGGCTGGTTGTTGAAGGGGTCCTGCAGGTAGCGGGCGGTGCGCTCCAGCAGAAAAAAGGTGGAAGCAATGGCCAGCAGCACCGGGATTTCCCACAGCCCAATGGTTTCCACCAGCCCCAGCGAGAGGGTGAACAGAAATAGGTAGATGAGGAAATACACCAGCAGCCGGTAGCTGGCCGGAAATACCGTGCTCTTAATGCGTTCGGCCCGGCCCATCGAATCGCACAGGCGCACCAGGGTGGTGTCGAGCTGCACCTGCTGAAAGGGGTTGAGGGCTTGCTGCTCGAAAAGCGACTTTATCTGGCGGGTGTGCAGGGCCAGCAAGCCCAAAGACTTGTTGGTGTGCGCGCCCAGGTAGGCCAGCTCCGCCGCGGGCAGGTAGGCGGCAAGCGTGGCCAGCGGGTCGAGCCCGCGCAGCGATTGGCCCAGGCAGTAGCACCAGGCAATCTGGCGGTAGGCCACCGCCCGCAGGGGCGAATCCGCGTCGTCGGGACGAAGCAGGCTGTCTGGCACGAAGCCGCTGACTTGGAGCACTAACGTGCGCGAGTCGTTGACGATGCTGCCCCAAATCTTGCGGGCTTCCCACCACCGGTCGTACGACTGGCTGATTTTAAAGGCCAGCAGCAGCGAGATGGACCCACCCAGAATGGTGGGCAATTGCAAGGGGATTGGCGGCAATTGCTCCCCAACGAACTGTTTTAGGACCTGAAAGAATACGGAAATGAGCAGCACCCGCAGTACATCCGGCAGAATGCGCTTGAAGATGTAGGAAATCGGCAGGTTGATGTCGAGGAGCATATGGGCGACTTCTAGTAGAGTATCAAAAAGGCTGAGGCAATCGGTCAGTGTTTAAGGCAAGATGCGAGGAACTGCTGGTTGGGTTATTGCTTTCACCAACAACTACGACTTTAAGACTTTACGAGTTAACCCAGCTCAGCACCCGCAGGGTTTGCCGGTCAAAGGGGTAATGGCGCCGCCGCAGTACCAGCGGCAAAGCCACCTACGCCCAGCGGGCCAGCAGGACCACCGCAAGCCACCGCCCCCTGCGCCCGTCCCCCGGCGCGGCCAGTACCGCGGCGGGCGTCGCCAGCTGAACGGCCGCTGGCACATCCACCTGCACGCGGGCCGCCACATTGGGCATGAACTCCTTGGCGTAGTTCTGCCGGCATTCGGCCGCATCCAACTCGCACACGCCGCCCTGGTAGAAGCTGCCGAGCAATAGCGTAAGCAAGCGCAACAAGTGGCGGGTGAACATCGACGGCTGGGAAGCTTCCCCCAAAGGTATCCAGAACCTGACCGGAGCCTGGCACAAAATAACCGGCCCCCGTAACGGGAGTCGGCGATTCGGTACGGTTTTAGCCGCCTCCACTGTCCCAGGAGCAGCAACCCCTTTTAATCTTTCACTTGCTCAGGTGCCTTCTCCAAGGCCACGGCAAGTGCCTCGGATGCAGGCGGGATGATGGGCGTACCCGTCAAGGCTTCCCCAATAAGCGGGTTGGGGGGCAGTTCCTGCCCGCCGTTCCCATCCGGCCCATGGCTGAAGAGCACCGCTTCCTCGCCGGGCGTGCTTTGCGCCAGGTGGTCTACCAGCACTTCCTGTCCGCTGTTGGCGTGCAGCGCCAGGCTACTACCGCCTGGTTGGCCAGCGAAGCGCTGTTGATGGGCAAAATGCCCAGCGGAGCGGCTACCACGGCGTTGATGTAGGTCAGCGTCTCCATGTCCAACTCCGACGCGGCAAACACCACCTCAAAGTGGGGAGCGCCCGGCCAGCGGCAATGCCGCTGGCCGGGTTCAGCGCCGGAATGTTCATCGTCACATCCGCGCCGGCCCCCGTCACTTCATAGGGGAAGTACATGGTCTGGCCGATGCCCCGTTGAAGTCGAAACCGAGCAACGGAGCCGAATTGCTGGCGTCAAAGACGCGCTGGTCCCGGTCGTTGGTGTCGCCGAGGCCGATGCCTGGCGGCGGGCGATGGCCATGCTCAGCCAGTTCGGGCTAACCCCAGCCAGTCGTTCCAAAGTGAGTGCCCTGGGGGAGGAAGGCGAGCAAGACCTGTTTGATTCCTTCCAACCGTCATCACTCCGAACGCGGCCGGTGCGCGCGCCCCTTTTTGTAAAACTGCCTTTATTGCGCAGAACCCAAAATCACGAAATTGTCAGCCAAGTAGCTGCCCAATACGGAGCCTGCGTAATTTTCTGGTTTCTTCCTCGTTGTTGCCAGTGATAACCCTTTGGGTCCAATTTTGCCCGGGCGACGGGCGTGTCAGGGCTGAGGGATAACAATATAAATTCATAACAGTTAATCATTCATGAGTAAGGAGTATACCCTGTGGAAATCCGAACTGCGGGAGGCCCTTTGCCGCTTGCGCCACATTGATTTTCACCTGGGCCACGGAGATGTAGGCCCCGAAAGCCACGGGGACAACTTTCGGGAAGCCCTGGGCCTTTTATACACAGACGGCCGGTTCGAACAGTTTTTCGCGTTACGAGCACGGCAACAAGCCGGGTTGAGCGAGGAAACCGAACAGAAGCTACAGGAGCTCAAGGCGCTCCTCGACGGCTTTGACGAACCCGACACCGATGCCGGCATCATGGCCGACCCGCAGTGGCATAGGATTTTGCAGAAGGCGCGGGCAATGGACGGCCTCCTGGCGCCGAATTGAATCACGATGAACCTTAAGGGATGCCCGCCAACAGTTACTTGAAAGGCTAACGGCTGTTTCTCACTTGACCGAGCACGACCAGCCCGGACTCCAAAACAAGAAAGCCTCGCGCCCTCGACTGAGGAACGCGGGGCTTTTGCCTTTTGGCAGAGATGGCAACTACAACCTTTCGGGCTGAAACAAAGACAAGCAGGCCACCGGAAAGCACCCACCCGCGCTGTCCACCACCGGGCGGGAAAGTGAAGGCGTGTACCCCTACGCGTACCCTTGAAATATAAAAAAAAGCTCTTTACGATACCGTAAAGAGCTTTTCGTGGTCGTGTAAGGAGTCGAACCTTAAACCTTCTGATTCGTAGTCAGATGCTCTATCCAATTGAGCTACACAACCATTTCCCGTGATGGGACCGCAAAGGTAAGAGCAAAAAATGCGGCTGCACAAGCCAGGGGCACATATTTCGCAAATATTTTTTTACAAAACACGCAAACCGCTCTAAATCAGGCTTGGTTTGAGGCCGCGGCGGCGCCTTTGTTGAGGGCACGTTTCAGGGCTTGGTTGAACAGGTAGTAGAGCCCGAAGAACGAGGCCGCCACCAGGACAAAGAGCAGCAGTTTGCCGGTGGTGCCGGTACCGGGGTCTTTGAGTAGCGCGAAAACGTCCTGTGCCTTGGTGCCGAGCCAGTAGAAAAACAGGCTGCGCGGTAGCATGCCCGCGATGGAGGCCAGCAGAAACGGCCAGCGCCGCACCCGCATAATGGCCAGCACAAAGGTCATGAGGGCAAACGGGGTGACGGGCGACACGCGGGTGAGAAAGATGAGCTGCCAGCTGTCGGTTTTCAGTTCTTTCATCACCGCGTCCACCTTCGGGAAATGGCTCAGGAAGCCAAGCATCTTGCCGTGGTCGAGCATGGTGGCTATCTGGTAGCCAGTGAGGGCCGCCAGTGCGTAGGCCACCACCATGCCCGGAAAGCCGCTCCAGCCCAGGTAGAAGCCCGTGACCAGCACCACCGCCGTGGTATTTACCAGGGAAAAGGCCATGGCCACGCCCACCAGCACGAAGTAGAGCAGGCTCTGGCCGGTGGTGAGGTTCTCCAGGAACTGCTGGTTTTGGTAGAGGATGAACGTGAGCGACGAGCTGCCCACGATGGGCACCGCCACCAGCAGCAGCATGGACAACAGGGTAGAAAAGTTCTTTTGGAAAAGCTCGCGCAGGAATTTCATAAGGCAACGAAGGTAGGGGCGGGGCCGCTCCGCCGGAGCCGGGAAGCTCCACGGCGGGCGGCCCGTCCCAGACCTGTACGCACCGCGTGGCTTGTTGGCTGTTTGGTGGGGCAAACGCGGAGGGCAGCATGCACGTCATACATAGCCTGCAACCAGGCCAAGAGCCGAGCATAACCTTAGCCCCGCGTTTGGGCTTTGCCTTGGCCGGGCTCCGTAACTTGCCGGCCCAAAGCGGCTGGCCCCGGCCGGCTGCTTGCTATTTCTCGTCAAATTCCCGCTTCGTTTCTTATGAAATTCGCCACCAAAGCCATTCACGCCGGCGTGCACCCGGACCCCGCTACGGGCGCCATCATGACGCCCATTTACCAAACCTCGACCTACGTGCAGTCCTCGCCCGGTAAGAACATGGGCTACGAGTACTCGCGCACCCACAACCCCACCCGTACCCAGCTGCAAAACGCCATGGCCGCGCTGGACAACGGCAAGCACGGCCTGGCCTTTGCCTCCGGCATGGCCGCCATCGACTGCGTGGCCAAGCTGCTGCAGCCCGGCGACGAGGTGATTTCGACCAACGACCTCTACGGTGGTTCCTACCGCATTTTCACCAAAGTATATGAGCCGCTGGGCATCAAATTCCACTTTGTGCCCATGCACGACATGGAAGCCGTGCGCGCCGTGGCCGGCCCCAAGACCAAGCTGATTTGGGTGGAAACCCCCACCAACCCGCTGCTCAACGTCATCGACATCGCGGCCGCGGCCGCCGTGGCCAAGGAGTGCGGCGCCCTGCTGGCCGTGGACAACACCTTCAGCACGCCCTACCTGCAAACGCCCATGGACCTGGGCGCGGATATCGTGATGTACTCGCTGACCAAGTACATGGCCGGCCACTCCGACACCGTGATGGGCGCCCTGGTGGTGAACGACGACGAGCTGCACGAGCGGCTGAGCTTCTACCAGAATGCCTGCGGCGGCACGCCCGGCCCCCAGGACTGCTTCCTGGTGCTGCGCGGCCTCAAAACCCTGCACATCCGCATGCAGCGCCACTGCGAAAACGGCCGCGCCGTGGCCGAATACCTGCGCCAGCACCCCAAAGTGGAAAAAGTGTACTGGCCCGGTTTTGAGAACCACCCCAACCACGCCATTGCGGCCAAGCAGATGCGCGACTTCGGCGGCATGATTTCCTTCGTGCTGAAGGGCGACCGCCAGGAAGACGCCATTGCCGTGCTGGAGAAATTCCAGTACTTCACCCTGGCCGAGAGCCTGGGCGGCGTGGAAAGCCTCAGCGGCCACCCTGCCAGCATGACGCACGCCAGCATTCCGGCCGAGCAGCGCCGCAAGTCTGGCCTGAGCGACTCGCTCATTCGCCTGAGCGTGGGCATTGAGGACGCCGAGGACCTGATTGAGGACCTGGCCCAGGCCATTGGGTAACCACGAAAGCGTTTGGTTTGAACGAGTGCCTCGGAGAGCTTCTCCGGGGCATTTGTGCTGATGGGGCCTTCGGTTCGGCGGGATTTGCGCCCGTTTGCGGGGCAGAGTCACCGTTGGCAGGAAATGCCTTTGGGGCCGGTAGGGGCGGGGGTAGGTTTGTGCGGCTGGCCGAGGTGCGCCTCTTCAAAATCAACGGCAGCTACACCCAGATTTACTTCGACCAGCACCGCCCGCACAATTCCACGCACGCTGGCCCAGCCCGAAGCCCGCTTCGACCCCAAAGTGTTTTTCGGGCCAACCGCCAGCAGATTGTCAACCTGAATTTCGTGGCCGGCGTCGAGCCTTGGTTCAGCCACAGCCTGCGCCTGACCCTGCGCGGCGGCGCCGAAGTGGTGGCAGTGTCGCACCAGCAGTCGGTGCGCCTCCGGGAACTGCTGAGCTTGTGAAGTGAAGGGTTGGGGAGGTCCCTGTAGGGTCAGGTCTTTAATGGATGGCTGCCGTGGGCTGATGGGGCGACTTGCGGACTGGATTTATATGAAAAACGCCGGACTGCCGTTGTGAATGGCCCCCGGCTTTTACATTTAGCCCCGACTTCACGCCTAATTCCGCTTAATATGCGTTGCCTTTTTCTGCTATTTCTACCACTTGCGCACCTTTCGGCCGCTCAGGCGGTGGCGCCTTCGCTGGCTCATACCATCATGGTGCGCGGCACGGCCGAGCAGGAGCTGGACCCCGAAAGGTTGGATTTGCTGCTCACGTACCGGTTTTCGGACAACGTGAAAGAAAGCGGCCGCACCCAGGAGCAGGAGCAAGGCCTGCAGCAAGTGCTGAAACAGGCCGGCATCGCGCCTGAAAAACTGGTGCTGGAAGAACTGAGTGCCAGCGGCTACGGCGGCATGTCAAAAACCGTCAACGCCACCGTAGCCCTCATCAAAGTCTACCGCCTGACGTTGGATAACCCCAAAATCCTGAACAGCCTGATTCCCCAGCTGGTGCAGACCGGCGCCGACAACCTGCGGGTGGTTAACCTGGAAAGCAGCCGGATGGACGCCACTAAGCTGGAGGTAGCCGGCCGGGCCGCCGCCGCCGCCCGCCAGAAAGCACAAATTGTGGTGAAGCAAGCCGGCGGGCAGTTGGGCAACGTGGTAACAGCCGTAGAGGTCCTGCCTTACAACGCCGGCGACAGCCAACTCGCCGAATTTCGCACAGCCGCTTACGCATCGAAAAACAAGGCCGGCGGCGATGGCAGCGGCGGCGACATAGCCACTCCCAACCTGCGCAAAATCAAGGTGCAGGCGGTATACGACGTGGTATTTGAAGTGAAGTAGCTGCTGTTGCGCGGTTGCATGCCCGCCCTACCACTGCGTGATGTCAGTAAAGTAATTCGGGGGCTAATGCGCCTATGATTGTCTGGGGGGCTGGTGCTTCCTGGACTTCCTGTGCACGTGCTGGAAATGAGTTGACACAAAGGGCGCGTGCAAATAAGAATTCTGTTTCCAAACCAGCAGTAGCGGGAAGTCGTTACTGGTATTATTTACTGTGCTTCCCGGTTCTGTGCCGGTGTTATTTTTATGCGCTCACCTACTACCCTGCGCCGGTGGTTCCGCATAGTGCCCGTTGTGGCCCTGCTGGGACTGGCCGGCTGCGATATGCTGGAATTCAGCCCCAGCGACCACCGCGTGCCGGAGGAGTTCACCCGCCTCACCGAGAAAAACCTGGCCAAGCTGCAAGCCCGGCCCCTGGCTGCCGGCGACACCCTGCGGTTTGTGTTCACCGGCGATTCGCAGAAATTCTACGATGAAGCCGAGGAGCTTGTGAAAAGCGTGAATCAACAGCCGGGCATCTCGTTTCTGTTCGTAGCCGGCGATATTTCCGATTTCGGGCTGGCCCGTGAACTGCGCTGGGTGGACGAGAAGCTGCGCCGCCTCAAGGTGCCGTACCTGACCGTGGTGGGCAACCACGACCTGGTGGGCAACGGCCGCGAAGCCTACCAGCACGTCTACGGACCGCTGAACTACTCCTTCGTGTACGGCGATACCAAGTTTGTGCTCATCGACACCAATAGCCGCGAGTACAATTTCAACCACCAGGTGCCGGACATAAACTGGCTGCAAACCCAGCTCGCCAGCCTCGACGGGGCCCGGCGGCAGGTGGTGATGGCGCACGTGCCGCCCGACAACTCCGACTTCGACCCCACGCTGGAAATCCCCTTCGCGCGCGCCCTGGGCACTGCCCCCAACGTGGTGCTGGGCCTGAGCGGCCACAACCACGCCTACCGCATCGGCGAATACTACGACGACGGCGTGACCTATGTCAATTCCGACGCCTTTTCCGAGCATTCCTACGTGGTGGTGACCATGTGGGGCGACCGGCAGTTTCGCATCAAACGAGTCGAGTTCTAATGAAACGCTTCTTACTTGCCGTCCTGCTGCTGCCTGGGCTGGGAGCCCACGCGGCCACCCTGCCCGATACCAGTGCCGCTGCCGTGCCTCCCGCTCCCCGCAAGTGGTGGCGGCCCACCCACCTGCTGCTGCAAACCGGCGGCGGCCTGGGCCAGGTAGCCGCCGGCGCAGGCTACGCGCTGGCCAAAAACCGCCTCGAAACCGATGTGCTGCTCGGCTACGTACCCCGGAAATACGCCGGCTCCACCCTCAGCGTAGCGTCGCTCAAAGTCATGTACTCGCCGTACCGCCTGCAAGTGGCCCCCAAGGTGCAGGTGCTGCCCCTGACGGTGGGCGCGTACGTCAGCTATGCGCACGGCATCATCAACGACGGGGTGCGGGGCCAGTATCCCAGGGACTACTACTGGTTTTCGAGGAACACCCGGGTGGGGCCCCTGCTGGGCGGCCGGGTTACGTATCTGGCGCCGCCACTGGCGGCCACGGGGCAGCCCCGCAGGCTCTCGGCCTACTACGAGCTGGGCACCAACGACCTGTACATAGCCAGTTTCTTTGGCAACCTGAAAGGCGGCTTGGGCTTTGGGAAAATCCTCACCTTGGCGCTGGGAGTGAAGGCGGATTTCTAACGGCCGCGCGGTGCTGAGTAGTAGGAAGTGAGCTTTTTTTAAGTGGTGGCGCATAGGCAAGCCCGGAGCCTGCGCTTGCTACGGGCAACTTTTTAAGTAGCTATTCCATAGCATAATAAGAGGGAATCCAGAGCGCCTGCCGGGCCAGCTCGCGCTATTAGCCGCGAACCACAAAACCGCAGGCCAACACCAACTGGCCACCACGGTTTCAGGTCGAAGAACGGTGCCGCTGTGGTTGCGAAGCGCAATAATGGGCTCAGGCGACCCGGTTTTTTGTATTTTCGGAAACCCCGAATGCGGGCTGTTGCGCCCCGAGTGCGGTGTGCGAAAGCAGGAGTGTCTGCCGTTCTAAATATATTTAATATATTATTAAAACATTTTCAGGTAATTAACACTTCAATACATTTTTTCACCAACCCTGTCCCTCATGAAAAACCTGTTACTAATGTTGTTATTAATGCTGAGCGGACTGGCCGCTCATGCCCAGAACGTGAACGTGACCGGCCGGGTGACGGGCGCATCTGGCGAGGCCCTGCCGGGCTCCACGGTGCTCGAACGCGGCACCTCCAACGGCACTTCCACGGGCGGCAACGGCGAGTTTTCGCTCTCGGTGAAGCCCGATGCCGTCCTCACGGTGCAGGCCATCGGCTTTGCAACCCAGCAGATTCCGGTGAACGGCCGCGGCATTGTCAACGTGCGCCTGGTAACCGCTGCGCAGGACCTCAACGAAGTGGTGGTGACCGGCTCCCGCGCTACTGAAGGCCGCTCCAACATCCTCACCACGGCCCCGGTCGATGTGATTTCGGCCCGCGAAATTAAGGCCTTCGCCCAAACCGACGTGTCGCAGGTGCTCACCTACGCGGCGCCCTCGTTCCAGTCGTCGCGCCAGGCCATTTCCGACGGCACCGACCACGTGGACCCCGCCAGCCTGCGCGGCCTGGGCCCCGACCAGGTACTGGTGCTGGTGAACGGCAAGCGCCGCCACAACTCGGCGCTGGTCAACATCAACGGCACGGTGGGCCGCGGCTCCGTGGGCACCGACCTCAACGTCATTCCCCTGGCGTCCATCAAGCGCATTGAGGTGCTGCGCGAAGGCGCGGCGGCGCTCTACGGCTCCGACGCCATTGCCGGCGTTATCAACATTCAGCTCAAAGACGACTCGACCGGCGTGACGGCCAGCGCCACCGGCGGCCAGACCTACGAGGGCGACGGCCGCGTGTTCCAGGGCGATGCCAACGTGGGCATTGGCCTGGGCGGCCGTGGCTTCGTGGACGTAAGCGGGCAGTTTCTGAACCGCGGCTACACCAACCGCACTTTCGAAGACACGGCTCCGCTCATGTTTCTGGGCAATAGTGGCGGCAACTACCCCGCCAGCGCCAACACCGAGCAGCTGCGCCGCGACCTCAAGGCGCAGGACGATGCCCTGGTGCGCGAGCGCGGCTTCGACCGCAAGAACATGCGCGTGGGCAATTCGGAGTCCCGCAACTTCGGGGGCTTCGTGAACGCGGCCTACCGCCTTGGCGGCGGCATCGAAGCCTACGTTTCGGGGGGCGTGACGCACCGTACCGGCAAGGCCGCCGGCTTCTACCGCCTGGCCAATCAGGCCGCGCAGAGCGACCTGTCCATCTTCCCCAACGGCTTCCTGCCGTTCATCAACACCACCATCGACGACCAGTCGGCCATCACGGGCCTGCGCGCCACCATCGGCGGCTTTGCCGCCGACCTGAGCAATACCTACGGCCGCAACGAGCTGAGCTTCGACATCAGCAACACCATCAATGCCTCGTTGCCGCAGACGTCGGGCGTGCGTAACCCCACTGAATTTTACGCCGGCAAGCTGAACTTCAGCCAAAACACCACCAACCTGGGCTTGTCGCGCAAGTTCACCGGCATTGGGCCGCTGGCTACGCTCAACGTGGCATTTGGCGGTGAATACCGCGTCGACCGGTTCCAGATTGGTGCCGGCGAGCCCAATTCCTACATCAACGGCGGCCGCCGCATCAACGTGACCCCGACCAACCCCAACGGGGCGCCCACGGCCTCGGGCGCGCAGGTATTTCCGGGCTACCAGCCTAGCGACGAAGTGGACCGCTCGCGCTCCAACGTGGCCGGCTACGTAGACCTGGAAAGCGACATTACCGAGAAGCTGCTGCTGCGCGTGGCCGGCCGCGCCGAAAACTACAGCGACTTTGGCTCGAACGTGAGCGGGCAGGTGGCCGGCCGCTACAGCATCCTCGACGGGCTGGCCGTGCGCGGCTCGGTGGGCAACGGCTTCCGGGCGCCGTCGCTGCAGCAGCGGTACTTCACCAACACCAGCACCCAGTTCGTGAGCGGCATTGCCAACCAGGTGCTCACCGTGAACAACGACGACCCCATTGTGCGCAACAGCTTCAATAACGCGGGCCAGAAGGGCTTTGGCGTGGGGCCCCTCAAGCAGGAAAAATCGGTGAACTACAGCCTGGGCATCACCGCCCGCGTGGCGAGTACCCTCACCCTGACCGTGGACGCCTACCAAATCGACATCGACGACCGCATTGTGCTCTCGTCGCAGTTTGCCAAAACCAACGCCGCCAACACGCCTCCGGTCACGGCGATTGACCAGATTCTGGCCGGCCGCGACGTGAGCCGCGTGCAGTTCTTCGCCAACGCCATCAACACCCGCACCCGTGGCATCGACATCGTGGCCAACGAGCGCCTCACGCTGGGCACCAGCCGCCTGGGCTTCACGGTGGCCGCCAACTTCACCGAAACGAAAGTGCGCGGCCTCAACACGTCGTCCAGCACCATCAACGAAAACGCCAGCCTGCAAAACACCTTGTTCGACCGCCAGCAGCGCACCCGCATCGAGTCGGCCCAGCCCCGCAGCAAAATCAACCTGGCCGCCAACTACGGCTACGGCATCTTTGGCGTCGAGCTGCGCACCGTGCGGTTTGGCGAGGTAAAGTTCCGCGACGCCGACCCAGCCCGCGCCGCCCTCGTCGACCAAACGTTTGCGGCCAAATGGATTACCGACTTGTCCATCAGCGCCCAGGTAATCAAGCAGCTCGGCATCACCATCGGGGCCAACAACCTGTTCGACGTGTACCCCGACAAGTTCCGCCTGCATCCCCGCAACAACCCCAACAACTTCTCGGTGGACCCGGCCACGAGCTTCAGCTCCGGCCTCGACAACACCAACCGCAACCGCTTCGTGTACAACGCCAACCAGTTTGGCTTCAACGGCGGCTACTACTTTGCCCGCCTCAACTTCACGCTGCTGTAGCCAACAGGCACATCATAGTGAAGCCCAAAAAGAAGGCCCGTGCTACGCAGCACGGGCCTTCTTTTTGTTCGGATGCCAGCGTCTTACCTGCTCGTGGCCGGCGTGGCTGAGGAGCTGTCCAGAATCTTAAACAGCTCGTCGAGTTTCGGCGTCAGGATGATTTCGGTGCGGCGGTTCAGGGCCTTATTAGCAGGCGTGTCGTTGGCCGCTACCGGCACGTACTTGCCGCGGCCCGAAGCCGTGACGCGCTCCGGAGCCACGCCGGCCGTGGTGAGCAGGCGGGCAATTTCGGTGGCCCGCAGGGCGCTCAGGTCCCAGTTATCGGTCATGCCGGCGGTGCCGCGCGCAATGGGCACGGAGTCGGTGTGGCCTTCTACCACCACGTTCACGTCTTTCTGCTCCTGCAGCACGGCGGCGAGGGTTTTCAGGGCTTCCTGGCCTTTGGGGTCCACTTTGGTGGAACCCGACTTGAACAGCAGCTGCTCGGAGAGCGACACGTACACCTTGCCGTCTTTCAGCTTCACTTGCAGGTCGCTGCTGTTGAAGCTGAGCAGGGCCTTGCTCACGCGGGCCTTCAGGTCGTCTACGGCCTTGTCCTTGTCGGCCAAGGCTTTGGTAAGCTCCGTGAGGCGGGCTTCGCGGCCCTTGAGGTCGGCGGCGAGGCGGTCGTTTTCGGCTTTACTTTTTTGCAGCGACACGTCCAGCGTGCCCAGCTCGGCTTCGCGGCGGGCCAGGTCCTGGGCCACCTTGTTGTAGTCCGAGGACTTGTTAGCCAGCTCGCGGTCACTGTTTTTGAGCAGCTTCTCGAAGCTGCTGTTGAGCTGGTTGTAGAGCGTGCGGGTTTTGCGGTAGGCGGCACCGGTTTCGGTCGAGTCGGTGACGAGGCGCTTCTGGGTGAGGCGCAGCTGGGCCAGCTCGTCGGTGGCTTTCTGCAGTTCGGCGGTGGCGCCGCGGTACTGGCGCTCGGCGGCGGCTTTGCCGTCGGCGTCGGCTCGCTGGCGGGCGCTCAGGTCGTCGTACTTTTTGGCCGTCACGCAGCCGTTGAGGGCGGGCGCGGCGAGCAGGGAAAGGGCCAGCAGGGCGGGGGAGAAGTTTTTCACGGGATAAAGAGAGGCAACGGACCAGTCCTCGGCAGCCGGACTATCCGGCCGTGTTTGGTGGAGCAAGGTAGCGCTTGGCGCGCTGCCACCGCCTCTGCAGGTCAATTTGCCCGGTACTTTTCGGCCTATATTTGCTTGCTTCCCCGGCTGGCTGCGGCTGGCCGTCTTCCATCCCCACCCCGCTCTTTCTGAATGGCCTCCACCCTGACTTTGAGCCCCGAAAACGAAGCCCTGCTCACTCACCAATGCGTGGTAAGCAAGGACCTGATTCACGCACCTGGCCCCGATTTTCTGGACCGCTGCTTTGTGCCCGGCAGCCGCACGCCGCAGGTGCTGCGCAGCCTGGGCGCGCTCTACGGCCACGGCCGCCTGGCCGGCACCGGCTACGTGAGCATCCTGCCCGTAGACCAGGGCATTGAGCACACGGCGGGCGCGTCGTTTGGCCCCAACCCAATGTATTTCGACCCCGAAAACATTCTCCGGCTGGCCATTGAGGGTGGCTGCAACGCGGTGGCCACCACCTTCGGCACTTTCGGGACAGTGGCCCGCAAATACGCCCACAAAATCCCGTTTCTGGTCAAAATCAACCACAATGAGCTGCTGACCTACCCCAATAAATTCAACCAGATACTGTTTGGGTCGGTGCGGCAGGCCTGGGACCTGGGCGCTACGGCCGTGGGAGCCACGGTGTATTTTGGCTCGGAAGACAGCAACCGGCAGATTACGGAAGTAACCGAAGCGTTTGAGGAGGCCCACCGGCTGGGCATGGCCACCGTGCTCTGGTGCTACACCCGCAACAACGCCTTCAAAACCGCTGCGAAGGATTTTCATGTGGCGGCCGACCTCACCGGGCAGGCCAACCACCTGGGCGTGACCATGGGCGCCGACATCATCAAGCAGAAGCTGCCCGAAAATAACGGCGGCTTCTCGGCGCTGAAGTTTGGCAAGACGTTCCCGTCGATGTACGAAACCCTCAGCACTGACCACCCCATCGACCTCACCCGCTACCAGGTGTTGAATTGCTATTCCGGCCGCATCGGCCTCATCAACTCCGGCGGCGAAAGCCTGGGCCAAGGCGACCTGGAAGCGGCCATCCGGACGGCCATTGTGAACAAGCGCGCCGGCGGGCAGGGCCTGATTTCGGGCCGCAAAGCTTTCCAGCGGCCCTTTGCCGAGGGCGTACAATTGCTCAATGCCATTCAGGACGTGTACCTAGACGAAAGCATTACCCTGGCGTAGGCAGGCAGCGGTCCGGCAGGGCCGGGCCGCGTTTCGCAAGCCCGGCGTCGGATATGGCTTATCTTTGGCGCCCGGTTTTCATTCGGCCCGACAGGCCTTTGGCTTGCGGTCTTCCCTTCAAAATAAAGCTAATAGCGAACAGCTATCAGCCATCAGCTAACAATATGGCCTGGTTTAAGCGCGTAGAAAAGGGCATCGTTACCCCCACCGACCAAAAAAAGGAGACCCCCGACGGCCTCTGGCACAAGTGTCCGGAATGCAAAACCGTGGTGACCATGGCCGAGCACAAGCGCCACCGCTGCGTGTGCGGCTCCTGCACTCATCACGACCGGATTGACGCCGCCGACTACTTCGAATTTCTCTTCGATGACGGCCAATTCACCGAGCTCGACGCCAACCTGACCTCGGGCGACCCGCTGCGGTTTGTCGACACCAAGGAGTACCCCAAGCGCCTGGTGGCCACGGAGCACAACACGGGCCTGAAAGATGCCGTGCGCACCGCCCACGGCCTGTCCACGGGCCAGCCGCTGGTGGTGGCGGCCATGGATTTCAAATTCATTGGCGGCTCGATGGGCTCGGTGGTGGGCGAGAAAATTGCCCGCGCCATTGACTACGCCCGCCAAAACCGCACGCCGTTCCTGATGATTTCGCGCTCCGGCGGCGCCCGCATGATGGAGGCCGGCTACTCGCTGATGCAAATGGCCAAGACCTCGGCCAAGCTGGCGCTGCTCTCCGAAGCCGGCGTGCCCTACGTGAGCCTGCTCACGGACCCCACTACGGGCGGCGTCACGGCGTCGTTTGCCATGCTGGGCGACTTTAACATTGCCGAGCCGGGCGCCCTCATTGGCTTCGCCGGCCCGCGGGTTATCAAAGAGACCATTGGCAAGGACCTGCCCAAGGGCTTCCAGAGCGCCGAGTTTGTGCTGGAGCACGGCTTCCTCGATTTCATCGTTGACCGCCGCGAGCTTAAGCAGCGCCTGGCCGACTTGTTGGGCATGCTGCAGCCCGTGGTGGCCGCTGCGCCCGGGCAGCGTGAAGCCCGCCGCACGCCCATCAAAGCCCATTAAGGACGTTTTGACTGCTTTTCCAACATTCGGCACATTTATTGAAAAGCCCGTTTCCGATACCGGAACGGGTTTTTCCCGTATAAGCCCGAAAATACCTTCACCCAATTCTTTTTTTCACATGAACTCCTCCAAATCTCTTCTTTCCGTCCTGATGGCTTTCGTGCTGTTGTTCAGCTCGTGCGCAACGTCGCAGCAAGCCGGCACCACCCAGCCCGACCTCTCGGGTAACAACGGCACCGGCGCCCGCAAAACCGGTATGAGCAAAACCGCTAAAGGTGGCCTGATTGGCGCCGGTAGTGGCGCGGCGGCTGGTGCCATCCTGGGCCGCGTAATTGGCGGCGGCAAAGGCACTGCCATTGGTGCCATTGTGGGTGCTGCCGCTGGCGGCGCTACGGGTGCCATTATTGGCCGCAAAATGGACAAAGCCGCCGAAGACCTGCAGCGCGATATGAAAAACGCCAAGGTAGAGCGCGTGGGCGAAGGCATCAAAATTACCTTCGATTCGGGCATCCTGTTCGACACCAACTCGTCTACCCTGCGCCCGGCCTCGCTGAGTGAAATCGACAAGATGGCCGATGTGCTCCAGAAGTACCCCGACACCAACGTACTGGTGGAAGGCCACACCGATGCCAGCGGTTCGGATGCCATCAACCAGCCGTTGTCAGAGCGTCGGGCTCAGGCCGTAGCCGGCGAAGCCATCGCCAAAGGCGTATCGCCCAGCCGCGTGACTACGCAGGGTTATGGCTCGTCGCAGCCCATCGGCGACAATTCTACCGCCGAAGGCAAGCAGGCCAACCGCCGCGTAGAAATTGCCATCTATGCCAACGAGAAGATGAAGAAAGCTGCCGAAGACGGCCGCTTGTAGTCTGAAGCTCTCATTTTCCAACGCCGGGCTGCTCTATGCAGCAGCCCGGGCCGTGGGAAACCAAAAAGGCCGCCCGATTGGGCGGCCTTTTTTCGTGTAGTACTGCAGAAGAGGGTGCAACTCAGGCGGTAGAGGCTGCGTTTAACGAGCATTATTTTCACTACTAATTGTTACTCGCCATGAAACCATTCAAGTTGTTTTTCCTGCTGGTCTTCTCGTTCTTTTTGCTGGCTGGTTCGGCCGTGCAGGCCCAAACGCCCAAAAAAGGGTGGAGCAACAAGGCCAAAGGTGCCACGGTGGGTGCCGGCGCGGGCGCCGTAACCGGGGCCATCATCGGGGGCGGCAAAGGCGCCATCATTGGCGGTGCTGCGGGCGCTGTGGGGGGCGGGCTGATAGGCCGCAACCGAGACAAGAAGAAAGACCCGGCCCGCTACAAAGAGTATCGCAAGAAATAATAATTTTCTCGCGGGCTGTGCGGGCTTATCAATAACCCACAAAAAAAGGCTCTTCCGCTACGGGAGGGCCTTTTTTGGTACTTGGCCGTGCTGCGACAGGGGTTGGTCGAGCCATAAGAGCAGTCGGGCTGGAAGAGTTTGGCAAGATGGTTGCTAAATATCGAAATTGCCGGCCTGCTGTTTCTAACTACAGTATCTTTACCAGCCGCTAACCATTACCAAACCCTTTTTCACTCATGAAATTCCTTCGTTTGTCATTTACTCTTCTGTTGGCCCTGTTGCTGATGGTTGATAACTTCGCCCAGGCCCAATCTTCTACCGTAGGCACTGCTCGCCCCAAAGGCACGATGAGCAAAACCCTCAAAGGTGGCCTCATTGGCGGCCTGGGTGGCGCGGTAGCTGGTGGCGTGGCGGGTCGAGTCATCGGCGGCAAGTCGGGCACTGCCAAAGGTGCTATTATTGGTGCTGCCGTAGGTGGTGCCGGTGGCGCTCTCATCGGCCGCCGTATGGACAAGCAAGCCGCTGAGCTGCGCCGCGACCTGGAAGGCGCCACGGTAGAGCGCGTGGGCGAAGGCATCAAAATCACCTTCGCTTCGGGCATTCTTTTCGGCACCAACTCGTCGTCGCTCACGCCGGCCGCGGCCGGCAACATCGACCAGTTGGCCGCTACCCTGAAAAAGTATGGTGACACCAACGTGGTGGTGGAAGGCCACACCGATAGCTCGGGTTCGGACGCCATCAACCAGCCCCTGTCGGAGCGCCGCGCTCGTGCTGTGGCCAACGAAATCACGTCCCAGGGCATCGACGATGCCCGCATCACTTCGACGGGCTACGGCTCGACCCAGCCCGTGGCCGACAACACCTCGGTAGCGGGTAAAGCAGCCAACCGCCGCGTGGAAGTAGCCATCTTCGCCAACGAGAAAATGCAGAAAGCCGCCAAGCGCGGCCAGCTGTAAAATGAGTTGCTAGCACGCTAGCATAAGATTGCAAAAGCCAGTGGCCGTTTTCGGTCGCTGGCTTTTTTTTGGTCCGTAGTGGTCCTACCGCTGTACCCAGCAGGGCCAGCAAGTACATTTGGGCATGAGATTGTCTATTTGGTTGCGGCTGGCCGCAGGGGTAGTATTGATTGCGGGTGCGGCAGAAGCCCAACCCCGCAAGGCCGTTTCTTCCACGGCCAAGACCAAGACCGCCCAGGGGCGGGCTGCGGCCACTGGCTTGCTGCGCTCGGGGCCCATGGTGGGGTATTCGGAAATGCGGGAGGTGGCGCTGTGGGTGCAGGCCACGGGCCCGGCCACGGCCCAGATTGAGTATTGGGACAAGGAAAAGCCGCAGGTGAGGTGGCGCACGGCGCCCGTGGCCGCCACGGCTACCCACGCCTACACGGCCCATCTGCTCGCCGACCAGGTGCAGCCCGGCCGGCTCTACGCCTACGCCCTGTACCTGAACGGCCAGCGCGTGGCCCGGCCCTACCCGCTGGAGTTTCAGAGCCTGGGCCAGTGGCAGTTTCAGCGCGACCCGCCCGACTTTCGCTTTGCACTCGGCTCGTGCGTGTACGTGAATGACCCGGCGTATGACCGGCCGGGGTCAGCTTACGGCGGCAATTACGACATCTTCAAGACCATTGACGCCCAGCGGCCGGACTTCATGCTTTGGCTGGGTGATAATACCTACCTGCGCCCCGCCGATTGGAACACGCGCACCGGCATCTACCACCGCTACTCGCACTCCCGGGCCCTGCCCGAGATGCAGCCGCTGCTGGCCCGCACCCACAACTACGCCATCTGGGACGACCACGATTACGGAACCAATGACTCGGACCGCAGCTACGCCGGCAAGGACATTACCCTGGGGGCTTTCAAGGATTTTTGGGCCAACCCCAACTACGGCCAGGCGGCCGGCCAAGGCATCAGCGGCACCTTTGAGTGGTACGACGTGCAGGTTTTTCTGCTCGACGACCGGTGGTTTCGGGCACCCAATCGCTACAATCAGAAGGAGGCCAGCTACCTGGGCCCCGCGCAGTTGACCTGGCTGCTCGACGCCCTCACCACCAGCCAGGCCACGTTCAAGCTGGTGGCCGTGGGCGGGCAGGTGCTGAACCCGGCCAAGGTGTTTGAGAATTACAGCAACTACGAGCAGGAGCGGGCCGCCCTGCTGCAGGGCATTGCCAACCGTAAAATCAGCGGCGTGGTATTTCTCGACGGCGACCGCCACCACACCGAGCTCACCAGGCTAGAACGCCCGGGCACGTACCCGCTCTACGATTTCACCTGCTCGCCCCTGACCAGCGGGGTGGCCACCGGCGGGCGCACCGAAGCCAACACTAGCCGCGTGGACGGCACCCTGGTGACGGAGCGCAACTTTGCCATGCTGGCCGTGAGCGGCCCGCAGGCCACGCGCCAGCTGCGCATTGCGGTGCACAACCACGCGGGCGCCCTGCTGTGGGAGCGCAGCATTGCGGCCGCCGAGCTGAAATGACAACCTAACTGCCCGCCGGCCGGTACAACCGGCCATGCCCGCTCCCGACGCTACCTACGCCTCGCCCGCCGCCGAAAAAGCCTGGGCCGACCACGCCATTCTGGATTTTTTCTACGGCCACCTGCCGCCCGCGCCGCGCCGCATGCCCATGCGCGAGCTCATCTCCACGGTGCTGTCGCACCGCACCACCCACGCCGACGAAGAGCTGGCCTACGACCGCATGCTGGCAGCCTACGGCGACTGGCCTGGCGTGCTGGCTGCGCCCACCGCGGAGTTGGCCCACGCCATCCGGACCACGCGCTGGCCCGACACCCAGGCGCCACGCATTCAGGAGATTCTGCGGCGCATTCAGACCGAGACGGGTGGGGCGTTTGACCTGGACTTTCTGGCCGAATGGCCGGTGGACCGGGGCATGGCCTGGCTCACGGATATGCCCGGCATTGGGCTGAAAACGGCCTCTTTGGTGCTGCTCTTCAACTACCACAAGCCGGTGTTGCCCGTGGATGCACACGTGCACCGCGTGGCCCAGCGCGTGGGCTTTCTTGGGCCGAAGGTGTCGGTGGAAAAAGCCCATAGCGTGCTGCTGGCCCTGCTGCCCGCCGATGGCGAAACGCTTTTCAACTTCCACAAACACAACTACTGGCACGGGCAGCAAATCTGCTTTTTCCTGAAGCCCAACTGCCCGCGATGCCCCCTCAAGGGCTTTTGCAACTACTACCAGGAGCACTATGGCGCGGCCACGGCGGAGGCGTTGGCCGCTACGCCCAGCCAGTGGGACCCCGCCGCCTGGGGCAAGCTACCACACTAGTTGAATGCCCCGAACGTCATGCTGAGAATACCCGGCACGTCATGCTGAGCTTGCCGAAGCATCTCTGCTACGGGAGTAACTATTTACTATTGCGGTAGAGATGCTTCGGCTGCGCTCAGCATGACGTGCCGGGGCATGACGTTCTGGGGGCTGTACCTTTACACCATGCGCCTCGTCAAGCATCCTGTTCTGTGCAATTACTACGTCACGTACCGGTGCAATGCGAAGTGCGCGTTTTGTGACATCTGGGAAAAGCCGTCGCCCTATATCACGCTGGAGGACGTGACGCAGAACCTGCGCGACCTCAAGCGGCTGGGGGTGTCGGTGCTGGACTTCACGGGCGGCGAGCCGCTGCTGCACCGGCAACTGCCGGAGTTTCTGGCTCTGGCCCGCGAAATGGGGTTCATCACCACCGTGACCACCAACGGCCTGCTGTATCCCAAGAATGCGGAGAAGCTGCGCGGACTGGTCGATATGCTGCACTTCTCACTCGACTCGGCCGACCGCGATACGCACGACTTGGGCCGGGGCGTGGCCTGCTACGATTTTGTGCTCGAAAGCATTCGCGTGGCCAAGGAATTGGGCGAGCGGCCGGACATTCTCTTCACCGTGTTCCGCAAAAACCTGGCGGACCTGGAGGCCGTGTACCGCGACATCACCCAGCCCAACAACCTGGTCCTCATTCTAAACCCGGCCTTTGAATACGGCGACGTGGAAACCGGCGAGCAGCTCACGCCCGAGGAGCTGGACTACCTGTCCGCTTTCGGCAAGCGCAAGGGTGTGTACCTCAACGAGGCGTTCATTGCGCTGCGGCGTGACGGCGGCAACCACGTAGCCGCGCCGGTGTGCCGGGCGGCCAGCACCACGCTGGTCATTTCGCCTAGCAACGAGCTGGTGCTGCCCTGCTACCACCTCGGCGAACAGAAATTCCCCATCGAAGGCAAGCTGTTTGACCTTTACAACGCGCCCGAAACCCAGCGCCTGGCCGCGCTGGAAGGCCGCCTGCCCGCCTGCGAAGGCTGTACCATCAACTGCTACATGCAGCCCAGCTTCGCGGTGGAAACCAGCAAATACTTCTGGCAGGCATTGCCCAGCACGCTGAAGTACAACTGGGAAAAAGGCACGTGGAAGCGGTTAATTGGAGTAGCGTAAGGACGTTAAGAAACAAAAAAGAACGTCATGCTGAGCGCAGTCGAAGCATCTCTACCGCGATAGTGACTCATTCGATTGAATTACTAATACGGTAGAGATGCTTCGACTGCGCTCAGCATGACGTTCTTTTGCTCACTGCTCACTGCTCACTGCTCACTGCTCACTGCTCACTGCTCACTGCTCACTGCTCACTGCTCATGCCCGCTCTAATCCTCCCCGTTCACGGCATCATGCCCACCATCCCGGCCGACTGCTTTATCGCCGACAACGCCACCATCGTCGGTGACGTTGTCCTCGGCTCGAAATGCACGGTTTGGTTCACGGCCGTGATTCGCGGCGACGTGCACCGCATCCGCATCGGCGACGAAACCAACGTGCAGGACGGCGCGGTGCTGCACTGCACCTACCAGCAAGCGCCGCTCACCATCGGCAGCCGCGTGAGCATCGGGCACCGGGCGCTGGTGCACGGCTGCACCGTGGAGGACGACGTGCTCATCGGCATGGGCGCCATTGTGATGGACCACGCCGTGGTGGGCACGGGCTGCATCATCGCGGCCGGGGCCGTGGTGCTGGAGAATTTTGTGTGCGAGCCGGGTTTTTTGTACGCCGGCGTGCCCGCCAAAAAAATCAAGCCCGTGACGGAGGCGCAACGCGAAGGACTGCAGCGCACCGCCGCCAACTACCAGATGTACGCCGGCTGGTTTCGGTAAAAGCACGCCAACTGGTGCCGTTTCGCGCAGTCCCGTCCGCTGCTGAAAAGTCCGTAAAAAATCCTGATTTTATTGAATCAGGGTGTTCAGTGGGCTTGTTTGGTTCTGAAAGGGGCAAACAGGAAGTCCACTTTCTCTACATTTTTGATTTCGTAGGGGCGTCTTAACCCGTACATTCGGTGCGATTAATACAGTGGGCCTTGTGGCTTCACATTGGCTGCGCTTATGCAGCAGCTCTACGCATCATCCGGCTACGCTCTACCTCATGGATTTTCCCCAAAAACAAGCTGGACATTCTGCCCTGTTGCTAGCCGCGCTGCTGGGCCTGAGCCAGTGCAAAAAGGACAACTCCAGCCCAGCGGACCAACTGCCGCCCGCCACCCAAACCGGGGCCAACACCTTCGGCTGCCTGCTCAACGGCCAGCCCTGGACGCCCAACGGAAACAATGGGAAACCCAACTTCAATGTTAGTTATGACCCCGGTTATGCAGGGGGTGCCTTGCAGGTTAAGACATACCGCTATGTTGAACCAAATCAGGTACGGCAAGGCATCACATTCGGGGCAGCTAACGTGACGCAGGCAGGTGTTTACAGCTTTGATTTGCTTAACAGCAACTCAGTGTTCTACAATGACTTGGGCAAGCCATCTCCCTGTGACTACATCGGGGACCCTCCCCGTGTTACCTACCGAAAGGGCACACTCACTATTACGCGGCTGGACCTGACGCAAGGCATCATCTCAGGCACATTTGCCTTCACGCTTTATCAGCCCGGCTGCGACAGCGTGCGCGTCACCAACGGCCGCTTCGACAAGAAACTGTAGCATTTCCCTTTCCGCCATGCTCCGCAAAATCTGCCTCTACTCGGCCCTGCTGCTGCTCACGCAGTGCTCGGCGTGCCAACGCAACGACCCGAAGCCCGAACCCCCCAAAGACCCGCTCAGCCAACTCCCGCCCGAAACCCAAGTCGGGCAGCGCACCTTCGGCTGCCTGGTCAACGGCGAAGCGTGGACGCCCGCTGGAAGCCCATTTGGCGGACCAGTGTTGACCACTCAATACAGCAGTGGGGACTTAAGCTTAAGTGCAAGCGGACTCACTGCTGATGGAAAGACTTCCGGTGGAGTAATACAGATTAGGACGTGTGAACAATTAAAGCCACATCAGGATGGCTCCTAGCGTGACCATTGCCAGAAAGGTACTGGCGTTCTTCTCGTAACGCGAGGCGAGGGCCC
>NZ_MDZB01000093.1 GCF_001816145.1 Hymenobacter lapidarius
ACCGTGCTCCGCGACGACGGCTCAGTCTTTTGAATTAGTGGTGGCACGCGAGATGCTTCGGCAAGCTCAGCATGACGTTTTGATTCAAGAACACGGACCCTAAATAAAGTTAGGCTTGTCCAGCTTCTTGGCGATGCGGAAGGCGGCGTTCATCAGGCCTACGTGGCTGTAGGCCTGCGGGAAATTGCCCCACTGCGAGCCGGTGCGGGCGTCCACGTCCTCGCTGAGCAGGCCCAGGTGGTTGGTATAGCCCACCAGCTTCTCAAACTCCCGAATGGCGTCGTCCACACGGCCCACGCAGGCCAGGGCCTCCACGTACCAGAAGGAGCAGATGAGGAAGGTGGTTTCGGGGGTGCCGAAATCGTCGGGGTGGCGGTAACGGTAAAACAGGCCCTCGGGGGTCATCAACTCTTTTTCCAGCGCAGCCAGGTGGGTATGGGCCAGCTCCGATGATGGGTCGAGGTAGCCCATCAGGATGAGCTGCAGGGTGCTGGCGTCGAGGTGCGTGGAGCCGATGGCATTGGTGTACACGCCGCGCTCGGCGTCGAGGCAGGCCTCAATGCGGCGCTCGGCTTCGAGCTGCAGCTTGGTGGCCAGCGCCTCCATCTCAGCGTTGCCCAGCTTGAAGGCTACCTGGCGGGCGGCGTGGCAGCCGGCCCAGTGAAAAAGGTACGTGTAGCAGTGGTACTGCGCAATGTGCCGGAACTCCCAGAGCCCGGCATCGGGCAGGTCCATGGTTTGCTCAATGAGGTGCAGGGCCTCGTACACCAGCTTTTCGGGCGCGGTGCGCTCGGGGTCCACAAAGCGCTGGTCCACGTAGAGCGGCAGCAGGGCCACCAGCACCTGCCCGTACACGTCGTTCTGAATGTGGGTGTAGGCATCGTTGCCGATGCGCACCGGCTTGTTGCCCAGGTAGCCTTCCAAATCCAGCTCCTGCTCCACCAGCGCCGACGTGCCGCTAATGCCGTACAGCGGCTGGTATTTGTCCTTAATGTTGGTAGAAATGTTGGTAGAAATGTTGGCGATGTAGTGGAAGTACCGCTCCATCTCCTCGAAGTGGCCGATGTTGCTGAAGGCCGTGAGGATGTAGTAGGTGTCGCGCATCCAGCAGTAGCGGTAGTCCCAGTTCCGGGTGCTGCCGGGGGCCTCGGGCAGGCTGGTGGTGGTGGCCGCAATGATGGCGCCGGTGTCTTCGTACTGGTGAATTTTCAGGGCCAAAGCCGACCGGATGACCTGTTGCTGAAAGAAGTCACCGATGCTAGTGCTCTTTATCCATTTGCGCCAGTAGTCCACGGTGCTGCGCAAAAACTGCTCAGCCGTGCTTTCCAGCGGGGCCTCCAGCGGCGCGCCGTAGGTGAGCACCAGGTACTTGGTTTCGTTGAGGGCAAACTCGTCGCTATCCAGCACGTAGGTGAGCGGGATGTTGGTAGTGAGGCGAATTTCCTCTTCCAGGCCCAGAAACGCAATGTGGTTGGAGCTGCGGCGGCGGTGCAACTCCCGGGTGCCGTAGTCGCCCACGGGCTGGCACACCACCCGAATGCGCGGGGTCCCGTCCAGCGGCTCCAGCTTCCGGATAAACATCAGTGGCTTGTAGTACCGCTCGTACTGCGAAAAGCGCGGCGCAAAGTCCGTGACGCGGTAGCGGCCCTCCGCCGTGGTGATTTCCGTGCACAGCACGTTGGTGTTTTCCCGGTAGTACTGGTGCGATTCGAACGCCTGGCCGCGCGCCGGGCATACGCTATACTCGCCGCCCTTGCGCGAGTCCAACAGGCTGCCAAACACGAAGCTGCTGTCGAAGCGCGGCCAGCACAGCCAGGCCACCGACGTGTCTTTGCGAATGAGGCCCAGGAAGGCGCAGTTGCCCACCAGACCCATGTCGTAAGTGTGCTTGGTGAGGGAAGGAGGAATTGCAGTCATAGCAGGAAAACGAGTACAGCAGCGGATACTAAAAAGCCCGGCAGTCACCTGTCGGGCTCTTAAAAATACGGGCGAACGGGGGTGGGGTTGCCGGCGCGGGGCTGCCTAACCCCATTCGCCCGGCCCGGCCGGGCCCGGCGCGCCGTCCAGCCGCGCCCGGATTTTGGGCAGGCATTCCGGGTACTGCTGCTGCACAAACGCCACCAGCTGCTCCCGCACGGCGCAGCGCAGCTCCCACATTGCGCTGGCGTCGGCGGCACTCACCAGGGCGCGCAGCTCCAGAGTGCTTTGCTTGGCATCGGTGACGTGCAGCACGCACGCGCGCTTGTCCCAGAGCGGGTGCGCTTTCACTATGCGCTGCAGCTCGGCCCGAATGGCCTCCACCGGCACCGTGTAGTCTACCTGCAGGTACACCGTCCCCATTATTTTGGCGCTGTTGCGGGTCCAGTTCTGGAACGGCTTTTCGATGAAGTAGTTGAGCGGCAGCACCAGCCGGCGCTCATCCCAGAGGGCCATCACCACATTGGTGAAGGTAATTTCCTCCACCCGGCCCCACTCGCCCTCCACCACCAGCACGTCATCGATGCGCAGGGGCTGGGTGAACGCCAGCTGAAAGCCCGCCAGCAGGTTGCTGATGGAGCGCTGCGCGGCAAAGCCAATGATAACGCTGGCAATGCCCGCCGAAGTGAGCAGGCCCGTGCCCACGCGCCGCACCGTGGCAAAGCTCATGAGCACCAGGGCCACGGCCACGAAAAAGATGAGCGACACCACCAGCTTTTTCACAAACTGCAACTGCGTGAACAGCTTGCGTATCTGCAGGTTGTCGCCCCCAGACAATGAGTAGTGCGCCAGCACCAGGTCCTCGACCACCTCCAGGGCGCGCATCAGCCCCCAGGCAAAGCTGGCGATGAATGCAATTTCCACCACCCGCCGCAGCAGCTCAAACGGCCGGGCTTCCAGGGGCACAAGGGGCAGCAGCAGCGACAGCAGCAGGATGGGAAAAAAGTAGCTCACCGGGTGGGCCAGATGCCGCCGCACCGAAGCCACCAGCAGGGAAGCCTGCCGCCGCTCGTAGGCCCGCAGCACCACCGCAATCAGGTATTTCAGCAGCAGGCCGCCCACCACGCTGCCCACCACCACAAGCACTCCCACCATGGTGTCGGGGAACTGCTCCATCCACTGCTGCACCTTTTCTAGCATACCGCGCAGGCCTTGTTTTTTACGTCAGGCGGCCCGTCCGTTTGTACCCCCGCCCCGCGGCAAAGGTTGGCTATGTGAAAGTTGCGAGGCAGGAGGCGCTTACCATCAGCCGGTTGGCCGGCGGGAGGCAAGCCGTGCCGCCGCGCTAGTCGCGGTAGTTGAGGGCCGGCTTGCGGTCGCCCAGCAGCGGCTTGTACACGTAGGTGCCCACGTCCTGCTTGAACTCGGCGGTTGCTTTTTCGAGCAGGTCTGGGTTGGTGAATAAGTCGATGGCCGTCAGGGTCATGGTTTTGGCGGCCACCATCATGCCCTTGGAGCCAATTTCCTGCCCGCTGCAGGCCACGGCCTGCCAGCTGTGGGCCGGCGTGCCCGGAATCCAGGTGGCGGCCAGCAGGCCCACGGTGGGTACCGCAAAGCTCACGTCGCCCACGTCGGAGCTGCCGCCCCCATCCGTGACGGCGAAGGGCTGCACGGTGGCCGCCTCTTCCACGGGCGGCGCCGCAAAGCCCAGCGAGGCCTGCAGCTGCTTGCCCACGGCCAGCTCCTGCGGGCTGTAGGTCACGCCGCCCACCTGCTCCAGGTTGAGCTGCAGGGCCCGGGCCAGGGTCTCGTTGAGCAGCAGTTCGTGCGTGCCGCCAATGATTTCGTAGTCCACGGTGGTGCCGGTGCCCATGGCAGCACCCTCGGCCGCCTTCACCACGCGGGCAAATGCGTCCTTCACCTCCGAGCGGTTGGGGTGGCGCACGTAGTAGTACACCTCCGCAAATTCGGGCACCACGTTCGGGGCCTTGCCGCCGTTGGTGATGATGTAGTGAATGCGGGTTTCCTGGGGCAGGTGCTCGCGCATCATGTTCACCATGTGGTTCATGGCCTCCACGCCGTCGAGGGCGCTGCGCCCGCGCTGGGGCGAGGCCGCCGCGTGCGACGCAATGCCGTGGAAGCGGAATTTGGCCGAGCTGTTGGCAATGTAGCTGGCCATCATCGAGCGGTTCTGGTTGCTGGGGTGCCAGTGCAGCACCGCGTCCACGTCCTTAAACAGGCCGGCCCGCACCAGGTACACCTTGCCGCTGCCGCCCTCCTCGGCCGGGGCGCCGTACACCCGCACCGTGCCCTTAAACTTGCCGTCTTTCATCAGCTTCTTCAGCTCGATGCCCGCCGCCACGCTGGCCGTGCCAAATAAATTGTGGCCGCAGCCGTGTCCGGCGTCGATGCCGGCCACGGGCTTTTTCTCGGCCCCGGCCTGCTGCGAAAGCCCCGGTAGCGCATCGTATTCCGCCAAAATCCCAATCACCGGCTTGCCGCTGCCGTACGTAGCCACAAACGCGGTGGGAATATCTGCCACGCCGGCCTGCACCGCAAAGCCGTTGTCGCGCAGCGTCTTCTGCAGCAGGGCCGAGCTTTGGGTTTCCTTGTAGCCCACTTCGGCGAAGCCCCAAATGCGCTGGGCCACTTGCCGGTACTCGTTGTAGCGGCTTTGCAGGTCCTGCTGGGCCTGCGCCTTCATTGCCTCCACATCGGCGGGCGGCGCCGTGGGCTGCGCGGCCAGCAGGCCAGCACTCAGCAGGCAAACGGAGTAGATGATTTTTTTCATGTCAGCATGCGGGAACGAGGCCAGGAATTGATGAGAGCAAATTGCTCAAAGCGAAAGTAGCATCATTCCGGCCGCGCACAAGCGGCTGCAGAAACTAAAGTATGTAGGTGTAAAACCCCAGAAGGGGTGCTGTATTTTCCGGGCTGGAATTTTGCACGCACCTATGGTAGAATTACTTTACGGCAGTTATTGGACAACTGCGGCAGTAACCCGGAGCCGGCGGAAAAGAAATTCAAGAACTACCCCATTTGCTACCTGCACGTGGATTTTGCCGAAGCGCGGACCGAAGCGTGGACCTAAGAAGGACAGGTGTACTTATTCGTTGCCATCGACCGCACCAGCTTCGTGGCCTTCGCCGAGTTGCAGCCGCGGGCCATGAAGCTGCTGGTGGATGACCTTCTGCGCTAGGTCTCGGCGGCTATTCCGTAAACAGCGAACCAAGTGCTGACCAACAACGGGACGCAGGTCGGCAACATGCCCCACCAAGTGTACGCCTGGCGGCACGTTTTCAACCGCGCCTGCGACGAGCACGGCATCGAGCACCGCTTCACCAAGCCCGCGCACCCGTGGACCAACGGCCAGGTCGAGCGCTTCAACCGCACGCTCAAAGAAGCGACCGTGAAGCGGTACCACTACTAAACCACTGAACAGCTCAACGAGCACCGGCAAGCCTTTTTGCTGGCCTACAACCACGGCAAGCGCCTCAAGCGCCTGCGGGGCAAAACACCCCACGAATTCATTTGCCAACAATAGCACCTGAATCCCACTATCTTTATCCGTGACCCCACCCGGCTCACTTTGGGACTGTACACTTGGTGGGGTGTGATTAACGTACGGGTAGTATGATACCCACGACTCAGTTATGTGGACGGTGCGCCAGCGACCAAGTGCACAAGAACGGAAGTAGCAGGGGGCGGGCCACGGGTGTCTCGCGCATGACCGTAGCCAAACTGGCAAAAAAAGCGCGAAAGCCAAGCCCGCCCTTGCCTCGACTGCAGCCGAAAAAGCCCAGCGGCTGGTATGGAAGGCGCTTGAACTGGATGAAATGTGGGCTTTCATGGGCCGCAAAAAGCGCAAAGTCTGGCTGTGGCTGGCCGTTGAGCGGGCTAGCCGGCGGGTTGTGGCCCTAGGTACTGGGCCGGCGCGACGCGACCACGGCCCGGCGCTTGTGGCTGGCGCTGCCCCGGCGCTAACGCCGCTACTTTTCCGACTTGTTTCCGGCTCACGTTGGCGTGCTGCCGCTTTGGCGGCACCGCCGCTGCCCGAAGGGTGACGGCGGCACGAGCGTCATCGAAACCCTGGGCTGTTCCCTGCGCCAGCGCTGCGGTGTGCTCGTGCGCAAATCCTGCTCCTTCAGTAAAAAGCTGGAAATGCACACTACCCGAATTAAAATTGTCATTGAAAATTACAACTTACACTGCCTTAGACCATCGCCAAAAGGATAATAGATATACCATCAAAATATATTAAAAATAGTTTGTTTTTTGAACCTCTGTGAGGTGCCTCGTCAGTCTCTTGGTAGCAGTAGTACTTGTCAACCAGCGGTTTCAAACAGAATAATGTTCTGCTACATGCTGCTTCTGTTGTTAGTACAGACAATAGCGCTCTAGCTTGGTTGCGGCGGTTGGTGAGCGAGCGGGCGGGCCGTTTTGGCTGGTCGGCAGGGCGTCTCCAGTTAGACAACTCATCCGAAATGAGTAACTTACACCGCTTGTAATTATTTAGCAGGCTATAAAAGGAGGATTGCTTCCTTGTAAAGCAAATGTGAGTACTTTGTTTATAAAAATAAGCACTATTCTATTTATTAATACTTGCAGTCGAGCTTGCTTTGTTGATTATCAGGTGTCAAATTTGAATTACTAACCTTCAAAACCGATATGCTATGGTTGACAATGACTCGCTCCTGACTACCGAATGCGGACGCCGCCGCATGGTTGAGGTTATCCTAAGAATTACGAAAGGCACCCGCATCGAGCCCAAGCCCTACGAGCAGATGCTCTTGGACCAATTTGTGCGCGGCGAACTGACGGTTGACCACGTCCTCATCCTGCTTAACGCCGTCAACTTCCGTTGACGCGGGATGCCAGTAGCTTACCCAAATAGGCTACGGCATCGCAGCGCTTGTTTGGACAAGCAATTGGCAGCTTAATACCGAGAATTCCGTTCCTGCTGCACCGCCTAACAGGCAATTGCCGAGATTTAGCACTAAAAAAGCCCATTTCCAGTAAGTAAATGGGCTTTTTCATGAGTCCGAAACGCTGGCTGCTGCGGCCCGAGATGCCGCTGGTGTAGAGCGTGGCGGCGGCGCGCTTGTCAGGGGCCAGGTAAGCGGCCGCCCGCTGCACCAGCCCCAGCTCAGGATGAGCCAGGGTGTTCAATTTCTTGACGCGGTTGCGGGCTTGGACCAGCACCTCGCCCCCGCCCCCGACCAAGAGGGAGCCGAACGGCTTGTCGCCTGCTTGCAGGGCCTCAGTGGCCAGCCCCAGGTAGTGGCGCAGTCACAAATGCAAAACAAAAAGGCCTTCCAGGTATCTGGAAGGCCTTTTTTAGTAGTCCGTAGGGGAATAAAACCTATACCCATTCTGATAAATATCTTAACGGGATTTTTCTGCTAAACCCCCTTTTTCATGCAATGGGCGCGTATTTCAGATAATAAGCTTTGAGTGTTATGTAATGTTTTTCGTTTTGATACGGAATGTTTGTACCCTATGCTGTACCCTATGGTACGAATTCCATACCTTGAGCATTTAAAATGCTCTTGAGTCATGGCAACTGTTTCATATCACTTGAAAGAGCCCGGTGGTGACAAACCCACAGCCCTTTTTATCTGGTTCAATCCTCAAAACGGGCAACCCCGCATCCGCATTTATACCGGTGATAAAATTCATCCTGACCAGTGGGAAGGAGGTGATGCGCAGCGGGCAAAAACCCCCAAGCGCGGGCCCGAAACAGAACGTAACAAAGCAATTAATACTAATAACGAACGCATGGCGAAGCGGCTACTGGACCACTGGGCGCAGTGTCGGGCCGCTGGCAAATTGCCTACCGCCGAAGAACTGCGAGCCGTTGTGGAACCTGAAGTGCCGGGTACCCCTGAGCCGGAACGGTTCCGGCCACTGCCCGATTTCCTTGCTTATCTATCGAGGATGGAGAAAAAGAACAGCCCCAACACCGTTCGCTCGCACCGGACAACCTATAATCACTTGGCGGTTTTTGTGGCGAAATCCTCCCGCTCCCTGGAGTACAGCGACATGACACGTGAGTGGAAGGACCGGTTTGCCGGGTATCTGTCCGAGGAACAAAAGCTTGCTGACAGCAGCGTGAACAAGCAACTTAAAATATTAAAAGAATTTCTGGCCGACGCTGCAGACCACCAGCGTACTCCGCGTATTGATGTCAAGGGGTGGAGCTGGAAATTTGCGGAACCAGCCGTGCTGGCACTTACTACTGGTGAGTTAGCTCAATTGGAAGCCTTGACCGGGTTGCCCCCCTACTTGGAAAATGCGCGGGGGTTATGGCTGTTGATGGCCTACACTGGACTACGATACAGCGATGCTATGACTCTTCGACCCGAACACGACAAAGGCGAAACGTTGCAACTTGTTCCCAAGAAGACGACCGATATTAAAGCCACGGTGTATGTGCGCAAACCAGCCCGGGCGTTGCTGAACAAGTGGTGGGCAGGGGAATTACGCCCCATCAGCAACGCGAAGCTGAACCAGTATATCAAAGTTGTCTGTGAACTGGCTGGCATTGACGAGTTGACCGAGCAAATAACGTACTACGCCCAAACCAGTCGCCCCCACAAAGTGACCAAGAAAAAGTACTTACGCATTAGTTGCCACTCTGCCCGCCGCACGTACACAACCCTGTCTTTTGCTAAAGACATACCCCTGGAGCTTATCATGCAAGCCACCGGCCACGTTAACGCGAAGACCACCTTGCGTTATAACCAAACTACTATCGCCCGCCAAGTAGAGGTGTCTCGTCGGGCATGGGGAGAGGACGAGTAGTACCGTCTCTGGTACAATTAATGCCCTTTGTGACTTCACAAAGGGCATTTTTATTTTTTGGGGTACAAAGCGCCAGGAACTGGACAAAGACTTCTCGCCCCGGACACGCAAGCGCTTTTTAAAAAGTGTGGGGGCACATGGCGGCGCTTCCGCCACCGCCTGAAACAGGCGCAGGACCCGGACGCGTACGCCCTGAAAACGGACCAGTTGCAGCACTTGCAACAACTGGAAAAAGACGGTGCGATGGACCTGTTTTATGGCGATGAATCCGGCTTTTGCCTGACCTCGGCCATCCCCTACGGCTGGCAATTCCCCGGCGAACACGTCGCCACCCGACCCCGCCACAGCCAGCGCTTCAACGTGCTGGGCTCCTGCAACGCCACCACCAATGCGGTGCACGCCGCCGCCCGCGAAGGCCCCCTGGACACGGCCTTTGTCATCGACACGCTCGACGCCTGGGCCGCCACGCGCACCCGCCCCGCGGTGCTCGTGCTCGACAACGCCCGCATCCACCACAGCGCCGCCTTTCAGGCACGCCTGCAGCGCTGGGAAGACCAGGATGTGCACATTTTTTACCTGCCCACCTACAGCCCCCACCTCAACACAATCGAAACCCTCTGGCGCAAGGTCAAAGACGAGTGGCTGCGCCCCGAAGCCTACCTCGATTTCAAAACCCTCAAAACCGCCGTCTGGCACATCCTCGACCGGGTCGGACAACAATACTCCATCCGGTTTACAATCTGACATCCACTAAATAAATTTGATTCAGCACTTAGGTCGGGGAAATTAGTTTAACCTTGGAAATCAAGATAAAATGCTTATAAGCAACTAAAAGTGTCGTCTGAAAGATGATATTCGACCTGCTTAATGCAAAGTAATTCTAACGACCTACTTATTGCCGGATATTCAGCCCGGTATAACATGTACTGATTGCTTCAGATACATAGTGAACGAGACAATTTCGTCTCTTCGTCATCCGGGCCGCTGGTTTATCTGGTCATGCTTTCAAATGTCTCCTTCGCCCGAATGTCGGTGGAGGAACTGCCGATGAGCACCTCGAACCGGCCGGGCTCCACCACGCGGTTCATGCTGCGGTCGAGCAGGGCGAGGTCGTCGGGGCGCAGGGTGAAGCGGACGGTTTTCTTTTCGCCGGGTTTTAGGGCCACGCGCTCGAAGCCGCGCAGCTGGCTGTCGTAGGTGACCACGCTGCTGAGCACATCGCGCAGGTAGAGCTGCACCACTTCATCGCCCGCCACGGGGCCGGTGTTGGCCACGTCCACCGTTACTTCAATCAGGGCCTGGGGGGCGGCCTGGTGGGGCGAAACCCGCAGGTTGGAGTAGCCGAAGGTGGTGTAGCTCAGGCCGAAGCCGAAGGGGTAGAGCGGGCCGTTGGCGCTGGTGCGGCCGCCGCCGTTGGGGTCGCCGGCGCTGGGCTGGCCGGCTTGCGAGCCGGGCTTGAAGGGGAAGTTGAACTCAATCTGGCCGGTACTTTTGGGGAAGGTCATCGTGAGCTTGCCGCCGGGGTTGTATTCGCCGAACAGGGCCTCGGCCACGGCCCGGCCGCCCGAGGGCCCCGGAAACCAGGCCTCCAGGATGGCGGGCACGTTGCGCTCGGCCCAGTTGATGGTGAGGGGCTGGCCGTTGATGAGCACCAGCACCACCGGCTTGCCCGTGGTGTGCAGGGCTTCGAGCAGCTGCTGCTGGCGGCCGGGCAGCTCCAGCGAGGTACGCGAGAGGCTTTCGCCCACGGCCTTGTCGGTTTCGCCCAGCACGGCCACAATCACGTCGGCGTCGCGGGCCCTGGCCACGGCCAGCGCGATGCCGCCTGCTCGGCCGCGGTGAGGGGCGTGGGCACCAGCTCCGTGTCGGGCCAGCCGGGCGACAGGGCCGCGCAGCCTTGCTCGTACTGCACGGCGATGCCCGGCCCGGCCGCCGACTGCAGGCCCTGGAGCACGGTGGTTACGGGGTTGTTCGATGGTCCGTAGCGGCTGATGGCGTGGCTGGTTTCGGCCGCCAGCGGCCCGGTGACCAGGATATTTTTCAGCTGGTTTTTTTTCAGCGGCAGCAGGCCCTTGTTGTTCTTCAGCAACACCAGTGATTCCCGGTTGAGCTGGAGCGCGAAGGCGTCGTCGGCGGGGGTGTGCACGATTTTGTCGGCCCGCTGGGGGTCGGCCACGTAGGGCTGGTCGAAGAGGCCGAGGCGGAACTTCACGCTCAGCACCTCGCGCACCCGCTGGTCCAAGGTGGCGGTGGAGAGTCGGCCGCTGGTGACCAGCGTGCGCACGTTGGTGATGTATTCGGCGGGGCTGTAGAAGTTGGTCCACACGTTCAGGCCGGCTTCCATGGCCTGCCGGGTGCCGTCCTGGAAGTCGGTGGCCACGCGGTGCTTTTCGTGCAGAAACTCCACCGCCCGGCTGTCCGACACCACGTAGCCGTCGAAGCCGTACTGCTGGCGCAGCAGCTCGGTGAGGAAGTAGTGGCTGCCGCTCACGGGCAGGCCGTCCCAGTCGTTGTAGCTGCTCATCACGCCCAGCGGGTGGGCCTCCTGAATCACGCGCCGGAACGGGTAGAGGAAGATGTCGTGCAGCTCGCGCGGGGCCACGTGCGGGTCGGTGCGGGCGTTGCCGTCGCGCCCGCCCTTGGGCACGCTGTACACGGCATAGTGCTTGAGCGTGGCGGCCACGCCCTGGCTCTGCACGCCCAGCACCATCTGCTTGCCCAGCTCGGCGATGAGGAAGGGGTCCTCGCCGTAGCACTCCACCACCCGGCCCCAGCGCGGGTCGCGGGCGGGGTCGAGGATGGGCGCGTACACGTTGGTGTAGCCCAGGGCCTTGGCTTCGCGGCCCACAGTTTCGCCGGCCCGGCGCACCAGCGCCCGGTTCCAGGTGCTGCCTGTGGCGATGGGCGCGGGCAGGGGCGTGGCGCGGTCGTGGCACAGCCCATGGATGCCTTCGTTGGTGAAATCAACCGGGATGCCCAGCCGCGTTTCCTCCACAAACCAGTGCTGAATGGTGTTGATGGCCGAAGCGTGCCGGCTGAACGGGTAGGAGTACTTGGTCTGGGCTTTCCCCGTCTCCCGCAGGCTGTTCAGCTCCTCATCGATGTTGGCGATGCCGTCTTTCCAGATTTCGTTTTTCCAGTTGGGCGTGGGCATTTCGTCCTTCAGCACCCGCCCGTAGCCGTAGAGCGTGGCCAGCTGGCAGGATTTTTCGGCCAGTGTCATCTGCCCGAGCAGGTCATCGAGGCGCTTTTCCAGCGGCTGTGTTACGTCCTCGAACACGTCGCGCCGGCCGTTTTTGTTGAAGTCCGTCCAGCCTTTGTGGTAGATGCTCTTTTGGGCCTGCGCCGTGAAGGCGGCGGCCAGGGCCCCAAAAAGTAGCCCAAGAGTACGAATGTGCATGGCGGGAATGAACGACTAGTTGACGAGGAGAAGTTGGCCCGCAAGTACACGAAAGCGGCCGGCGCTGGAAAGGCCCAGCCGGGCACCCGTCCCCATTTTTCACGCAAACGTTTACGCAAAAAATTCTGGCCGATAAGCCCCTTCAGAGAATCGACCATTGGCCGGGTACTCTACCTTTCCTCCGCGGCACCGTCCGGCAGTCGGGAGCCAGCCCCGGGCACAACGCCGCTTCACCGGCTTGACTGCCCGCTGAATTGCGTGGGTGAAGTTGCCGGCTGGCTTCCTCCACGGCCAACGCTTCTCTTGTACCCATCCGCATGCCTTTCGCTTCCTTCCGACTCGTAGCCCTGGCCGGCGCGGCCCTGTGTGGTGCCGGCACCGCCTTCAGCCTGGCCCAACCCCACGCCCCGTTTCCGCCGAAACGTCCCGCGTTGCTGGCCAGCCAATCACCCCCCCTCACCGCCAACGACGCCGCGGTGGAAGCCCTGCTGAAGAAGCTGACGCTGGAAGAAAAAATCAAGATGGTGCATGCCAATTCGGCGTTTGCCTCGGGCGGCATCGAGCGCCTGAGCATCCCGGAGCTGATGACCTCCGACGGGCCCCACGGCGTGCGCCCCGAGCAGGGCCGAAACTGGAAGCCCGTGGACAACCCGCACAACGCCAGTACCTACCTGCCCACCAACAACGCCCTGGCCGCCACCTGGAACCGGGAGCTGGGCTACGCCTACGGGGCGGTGCTGGGCCGCGAGGCCAATTTTCGCGGCAAGGATGTTATCCTGGGCCCGGGCATCAACATCATCCGGGCCCCGCTCAACGGGCGCAACTTCGAGTACCTCAGCGAAGACCCCTACCTGGTGGCCCAGATGGCGGTGGGCTACATCCGCGGGGTGCAGGACCAGGGCGTGTCGGCCTGCGTGAAGCACTACGCGGCCAACAACCAGGAAATCCACCGCAACGACATCGACGTGAACATGAGCGAGCGGGCCCTGCGGGAAATCTACCTGCCGGGCTTTCGGGCGGCCGTGCAGCAGGGCGGCGCGTACGCGCTGATGGGCTCGTACAACAAGTTCCGGGGCCAGTACGCCACCGAAAATGCCTACTTGGTAAACGACATCCTGAAAGGCGAGTGGGGCTTCAAGGGCGTGGTGATGAGCGACTGGGGTTCGGTACACAACACCCAGGATGCCCTGCGCAATGGCACCGACCTGGAAATGGGTACCGATTTGAACATGGTCTACAAAAGCACGGCGCAAACCGTGGAAGGCTTCAAGCCCGAATTCACTCCCGCCCTCTACGACCAGTTTTTCCTCGCCGCGCCGGCTTTGGCAGCCATCAAAAAAGACCCCCAGCTGCTGCCGCTGCTCGACGACAAAGTGCGGCGCATTCTGCGGCTGATGTACGCCACCAACATGCTCGGCCCGGTCAAGCGTCAGCCGGGTGCCCACAACACCGCGGCGCACCAGGCCACCGCCCTCAAAGTAGCCGAGGAAGGCATCGTGCTGCTCAAAAACGACGGCCTGCTGCCCTTGAAGAAAACGGTGAAGACCGTGGCCGTCATCGGGGCCAACGCGACCCGCGAAAACGCCGGCGGCGGCGGCAGCGCGCAGCTGCGGGCCAAGTACGAAGTCACGCCGTTACAGGGCCTCAAATACGAATTGGGCAGTACGGCCACCATCACCTACGCCGCGGGTTACAAAATTGCCAAAGGCCAGCAGGCCGACCCTGCCCTCATTTCCGAGGCCGTGGCCGCCGCCAAGGCGGCCGAGGTGGTCGTGTTCGTGGGGGGCTCGTTCCACGGCTACGACTACACAAAGTGGGGCGATAACGCTTACGACGCCGAAGCCGTGGACAAGCCCGACCTGCACCTGCCCTTCGGTCAGGACGAATTGGTGCGGGCCGTGCTGGCCGCCAACCCCAACACCGTGGTGGTGCTGTTGGGCGGCGGGCCCATCGACGTGTCGGCCTGGGCCGCGCAAACCCGCGCCATCGTGGAAGCCTGGTACCCCGGCATGGAAGGCGGCAATGCCCTGGCGCATATCCTGTTCGGCGACGTGAATCCCTCCGGCAAGCTGCCCCTCACCTTCCCCGTGAAGCTGGAAGACTCGCCCGTAACCAAGCTGGGCGAGTACCCCAGCACGCCCGGCAACCCCCTGAAGCAGACCTACAAGGACGACATCTACGTGGGCTACCGCTACTTCGACACCTACAAAGTGGCACCGCAGTTTGCGTTCGGCCACGGCCTGAGCTATACCACTTTCAAATACAACGGCCTGACCGTGACGCCCGGCAAGCGCAGCGCCACCGTGCAGCTGACGGTGACCAACACGGGCCCGGTGGCCGGGGCCGAAGTGGTGCAGGTGTACGTGCATGACGAAAAGGCTTCGGTGAAGCGCCCCGAAAAGGAGTTGAAGGGCTTCCAGAAGGTATTCCTGCAACCCGGAGCCAGCAAAGCCCTGACCCTGGTGCTCGACGCGGAGGCTTTCCAGTATTACAGCGAGGCCAGGAAGCAGTGGGTGCTGGAGCCGGGCAGGTTTGAGGTGCTGGTGGGTAGTTCCTCGCGCGACATCCGCCTGACCGGCAGCGTGGTATTGTAAGGGGAGGCCTGGTAGCTAACCCAAGTTGCGGACTATATGCCGGCTTTGTCGATGGCGTGAACGAAGATGAACAGAACAATTTTTAGGACAAATCCTTCCGCCGTGACGGCGTGAATTTTTTTGGGAAAGCGGGCGGTCAACTGGCTGAAACAGGTTTCGATGGATTTGCGAAAGTGTTGAAGCAGAAAGTTTTCGTGCGGGGCGTGGGGCCGGGTGCTGTTCTTTTTACGCGCCGTCTGCTGGCGGTTGCCGGTGGCCTCCTCGCACAGGTCTTCGCCGGCGTAGTCCGTATAGCCGGCGTCGGTGTAGAGCACGCTGCCCGCAGGCAGGTCCGGGGCCAGGGCCCGCAGGCCGGTCTGGTCGGCCTCGCTGCCGGCGTGGACATACAACTCGACCGGTACCCCGTCCGTGGTGGCCACGACCTGCACCTTGAAGCCATAAAACCAGCACCGCTTGCTGGCGCATTTTCCGTGGTACGCCTTGCCGGTCAGTAGTTGACAGCGCGGGATGCGGGTATTGTGGCATACGGCGACCGGAAACGAGTCGATGACGTAGCGCGAATCGGTGTGCAGGGCCTTGAGCAGGGAGCCGAAGGTGGCAAACAAACCCGCCAGCGTATCGGCCAAGGCGTGTAGCTGCCGGCTGAAACCGCTCTTATCCAGGCGTTTCTGGCCCCAGTGCTGCTCCATGTAGCGCCGGCCCAGCACCAGGTTGCCCCCGAAATAGCGCGCCGCGACCAAGGCCGTGGTCAGCACTTGGGCGTCGGACAAGTGCCGGCGCTTGTCGTCCGGCCGGGCCCACACGGGGCGGGTTTTGGTCAGCAAATCATCGATAAAGCAGTACATTGCGACGGTCTGTTCTGTCATGGCGAGCGGGGCTTGAAGGGGTCGAATACTTCAAACCTAGTCTTTCCCTGCCGGAACAGATTTTTTTTGCCCCCTCCCAATAGTCCGCAACTTGGGTAGCTAAGAGGCAGCGAGACCCGCAAACGTTTACGTAACTAAACATTGCACAAAGTGTGCTTTTGCAGTAAATGTATGCCGTAATTTAAGGCATCAATCAATTGGTCAACAGCCGCTTGTTACTACTGTAACCAAGCATTGCCAGCGCCGGCGGCCATGCCCCGGCAATATCCTGCTGCCGGCGTTGCCGGTCCATACTCCCACGGGCTCCCATTGGTGGCGTGGTTGAGTGCTGTTTAAGCCGCATCCCTGGCTGCTGTAGCCCCCACTTTATGGCTTGCCCGTGTGGCCCTGGGCTGTCGGGCGGCGCGCCCTGGCCGGGGGGTGGCCCCCGGCTCTTGCTTCCTCTGGCTTTCATCCCACCCAAACCCATTTTCTCATGCGCAAAGACCGTACTTTCTACTGCGTACCCGCCACGCTTGTTCTGCCTGTCCACCGGCGGCTGGGGTCATACCGCTGGGCCCTGTTTACGCTGCTGCTTGTGGTCCTGACCCGTTTCGGGGCCGAAGCGCAGGCCATTTCGCCGCAGTTTTTCGGCATCAACTACTGGCTGCCCAACCCGTCGTCCGGGCTCACTAACGACCTAGCCAAGGCCGACCTGCGCTTTATGCGCATCGGCGGCAACGGCTTCAACACGGAAGCCTACTACAAAAGCGCGTCGAGCTACGTGACGGCCATCAACTTCGCCCGTGGGCTGGGAGCCGAGCCCATCGTGCAGATTCCGATTAAGTTGACCAAAGACCAGCTTTCGGTCTTCGTGGCCGACCTGCGCGCCTACAACATCATTTACTGGGCCATCGGCAACGAGCCCGACCCGGCCAACGAGGGCGACCCCGAGCCCAACGAGCCCGCGCTTTGGTCGTCGGGCAGCTACCGCGAGCCGCAGTTCGACTACAACTACGCCGAGTGGGTGACGCAGTACAAGGCGCTGGCCATTCGCCTGAAAAACGACCTGCCCAACTGCAAGCTCGTGGGCCCGGACTTCCGCCTGTTCTACGACGTGGTGAACCCCGGCAACGCGGGCGGCATCCCGGACTACTACACCAAGTTCCTGGAAGACGTGGGCGTGCAATACCACACCAACGCCGCCGGCCAGAAACGGCCGCTGCTCGACCACTTTGCCCTGCACTTCTACGCCGATAAGCCGGAGTCGACGATGGCAGCGCGCTTTCAGACCCTGCGCGACCTGCTCGGCCGCGTGAATGCCACCCGCCGGGCCAATGGCGCGGCCACCGACATCACCATCGCCGTGACGGAGGTCAACGCCTTCAACCAGATGAGCGACGCCACCGGGATGAAGGCTTGGCAGTTCAAGGCCGGGCAGTTTATCGCCCTGATGGCCAAGCAGGTGATGCAGCAGGGCGGCCTGTGCTTCACGCCGTGGAGCATCTACGAAAGCAGCGCCGACGAAACCAAGTTCGACTACTCGCTCTACAACACCAACACGACGACCCCGAGCCGACGCTCCACCATGTGGCACCTGGCCATGCTCAGCAACAACCGCCAGGCCAACCTGATGAACGGCGCCCAGAGCGCCCAGGCCGACAACGTGGTGTTCGTGGCCATGCGCGGTCCCGGGGGCTACACCGTTATGCTGATGAACATGACGGCCGGCAGCACCTACTCCTACCGCACCTCGCTGAACGACACCTACGCCACCGGCAACGAAGCCGTAAAAATCAAGCTGCAGGGCTACACGCCGCTCACCCGCCAGCTGGTGGGCTCGCTGGGGCCGCGCACCACCCACCTCTACAAGCTCGACCCCGATGGCAACGTGCTGTCCGTGCTGCACTATGTGGTGGGCGACGCGGCCCCGCGCCAGCAGCTGTCGTTCAACTTCGTGAACGTGAACTCGCTGGCCTACGCCCGGCCCCTGGACGGCCTGGCCGGCGCCGACGTGGTGCATTACGCCGGCGACGTGTCGGCCCTGAGCTCGGCGCGCTGGCTGTTCAAGCCCGCCGCGCCCGGCTACTACTTCATCCTGAACCAGAATACCAACCAGGCCCTGCGCCCCAAGGGCGCCACCGACGCCGAACGCCTGCAGGACAACCAGCTCATGGGCCAGGAAATGCTGGATGAGGCGAACATCAAATACGACTACCTGATGTGGGACGTGCAGTACACCGGCAGCGGCGGGGTATACCGCCTGCAAAACCGGCGCAGCCAGAAGTACCTGCGCACCCAGAACGGCTCCCTGCTCAACAATGCCCCCCTGGTGCAGAGCACGCTCAACACCGCCTACACCTCGCAGCAGTGGCGTTTCGACGCCGCTGATGCCGCCAACAAGGTGCTGCAGGCCCGCGGCAGCGGCGCGGCGCTGGCCACCGCGGCCGGCTCGGCCACGGGCCTACTTGCTTACCCCAACCCCACGACGGACCGCCTCACCATTGTGGGCGCGACCGGCGGCAGCCAGGCCACGCTGCGCGACGCCACCGGCCGCGTGTGTCTGACGCAGGCCTTGAATGGGCTTGGTCAGCTTGACCTGCAGGCCTTGCCTCGGGGCCTCTATTTCCTGACCGTGACCACGCCCGAAGGCACGTTCCGCCAGAAAGTAGTGAAGGAGTAACGGGCTGACTGAATCTTATTAAGACGTCGTGTCGGGCTATGCCCAGCGCGACGTCTTGTTTTGTGGGGTGCTCAGATAGTGTCGCAAACGTTTTCGTAGATATATCCGCTGGTTTTTCGGGTTCTACGGGGCAATTCGCTCATCTTTACCAGCCTGTTTCTGCCTGTCTCCGGACCGATGCGGTCCCGAAACGGCCACATAGCTGTGGCCCGCCAGCCCTCGACAACACATTTAAAGCGTGAGGACATCCATGAAAAAATCCTTCCTCGACGATAACTTCCTGCTGCGCACGGCCACCGCGCAGGCGTTGTACCGCGACTATGCGCAGGGCCTGCCCATCATCGACTACCATAACCACCTACCGCCCGACCAGATTGCTGAAAACCGCCAATTTGAAAATTTGACGCAGGTGTGGCTCGCGGGCGACCATTACAAGTGGCGGGCCCTGCGCACCAACGGCGTAAACGAGCGGTTCATTACCGGCAACGCCTCGGACTGGGAGAAATTTGCCAAATGGGCCGAAACCGTGCCCCAGACCGTGCGCAACCCGCTCTACCACTGGACGCACCTGGAGCTGCAGCGCTATTTCGGGGTGACGGAGCTGCTGCACCCCGGCAGCGCCCGCCGCATCTGGGAACACTGCAACGAGCAGCTGCGCACCCCGGCATTCTCGGCGCGTGGCCTGCTGCGGCGCATGAACGTGGAAACCGTGTGCACGACCGACGACCCCGCCGATGCCCTGACGCACCACGCGGCCTGCGCGGCCACGCCGGGCGGGGTGCAGGTGCTGCCCACCTTTCGGCCCGACAAGGCGCTTGCCGTGGAGGACGTTGCCGCCTACTCGGCGTATCTGGACCGGCTGGGTGCCGCCGCGGACGTTGCCATCCGCACGTACGCCGATTTGCTGCGCGCCCTAGAGCGGCGCCACGCGGCTTTTCACGCCCAGGGCTGTCGGCTGTCGGACCACGGGCTGGAACGGCTGTACGCGGCCGAGTTCACGGCCGCGCAGGTGGAGACAGCATTCCGGAAAGTGCGCGGCGGCCGGGTGCTAAACCAGACCGAAGCCGAAGCTTTTAAGTCGTGCCTGTTGCTGGATTTAGCCCGGCTCAACCACGCCCGCGGCTGGACCCAGCAGTTTCACCTGGGGGCCCTGCGCAACACCAGCACGCGCCTGCTTCGTCAGTGGGGCCCCGACGCGGGCGCCGACTCCATCGGCGACTTTCAGCAGGGCCGCCGCCTGGCCACCTTCCTCGACCGCCTCGACGGGCAGAACCAGCTCGCCAAAACCATTCTCTACAACCTCAACCCGGCCGATAACGAACTGATGGCCGCCATGATTGGCAACTTCCAGGACGGCTCGGTGGCGGGCAAGGTGCAGTGGGGCGCCAGCTGGTGGTTTCTGGACCAGAAGGACGGCATCGAAAAGCAGCTAAATACTCTGTCGAACCTGGGCTTGCTGAGCCGCTTCGTGGGCATGCTCACCGACTCGCGCAGCTTCCTCTCGTTTCCGCGCCACGAATACTTCCGGCGCATTCTCTGCAACCTGTTCGGCACCGACGTGGAAAACGGCGAGCTGCCCGACGATTTGCCCGGCCTCGGGGCCATCATCGAGAATATTTGCTACCACAACGCCAAGGCCTATTTTGGCTTTGCCGCCGTGCCGTCGGCCACGGCCGTTCCCCGCCTGCTTCATGCATAGCACACCAGCCCCGGCTGGCCAGCCCCGGCGCGTGGTCACGTTCGGCGAAATCATGCTGCGGCTGGCGCCGCCGCTGCACTACCGGCTGGCGCAGGCCAGTAGCTTCGACCTCACCTACGGCGGGGGCGAGGCCAACGTGGCGGCGGCCCTGGCCGGACTGGGCGTGCCGGCCACGCACGTCACCTGCTTTCCGGACAACGAGCTGGGCCAGGCCGCGGCGGCCCACTTCCGGCGCTACGGCGTGGATATGACGCCGACCGTTTTTCGGGGCCAGCGCCTGGGCTTGTACTTCCTGGAAACCGGGGCCTCGCTGCGGGCCAGCAAGGTGGTGTACGACCGCGCCCATTCGGCGTTTGCCGAGCTGCAGCCGGAGTGGTTTGCCTGGGATGAGATTTTGCAAGATGCCGTTTGGCTGCACTGGACGGGCATCACGGCCGCCATTTCGGCCGGCGCGGCCGAGGCCACGCGCCAGGCCATTGCCGCCGCGCGCCGCCTGGGCCTCACCGTGTCGGCCGACGTGAACTACCGCCGTAACCTGTGGCAGTACGGCCAAACGGCGCAAGCCGTGATGACCGAACTGGTGGCCGGCTGCGACGTGGTGGTGTGCTCCGAACACGACGCGGCCGACCTGTTCGGCATTCAGCCCGAAGAAAACGCCCCCAACCGCTTCGCCTCCGTGGCCGGGCAGCTCATGCGGCGGTTCCCGCAAATCCGGCAGGTGCTGGCTACCAGCCGGGCCACCCAGAGCGCCTCGCACGAGCGCATCCACGGCCAGCTGCTGGACGCCGAGCTGGGCTACCACCAAACGTCTGCCTACGACCTGACGCCCGTGGTGGACCGCATCGGCGGCGGCGATGCCTTCCTGGCCGGCTTCATCTACGGCCGGCGGCACTACGCCACGGCCCCGGAAGCCCTGGCTTTCGCTACGGCCGCTTCGGCGCTCAAGCACACCATTCACGGCGACATCAACTTAGTGACCGTGGCCGAAGTCGAACACGTGCTGGCCGGGCACACTTCGGGCCGTTTGCTGCGCTGATTTACGCTTTTTTTATCCCACCCACGCTATGCTAGTCGCTCCGAAAAACACTGCCGTTTCCCAAGCGGCGGCCACCCTGGCCCAGGTGCTGGCCGTGCCGCTCGTCCCGGTGTTCAACCACGCCGATGCCGCCCACGCCCGGCAAATTTTGGGCGCCTGCTACGCCGGGGGCATCCGGGCGTTCGAGTTCACCAACCGCGGGGATAATGCCCTGGCGGTATTCCGCGAGCTACACTGCTTTGCGCAGCAGCACTGTCCGGGGTTGCAGCTGGGCATCGGCACCATTTACACGGCTGCCGAAGCGGAGGATTTCCTGGCCGCCGGGGCGGCCTTCGTGGTGCAGCCCGTGACGACGGCTGCCGTGGCCGCCGTCTGCCAGCGCCACGACGTGCTGTGGGTGCCGGGCGCGCTCACGCCCAACGAAGTTTACCACGCCACCGAGCTGGGCGCGCCGCTGGTGAAGCTGTTTCCTGGCAGCGCCGTGGGGCCCGACTACCTCCGTGCGCTGCGGGGGCCCCTGCCGAAAGTGAAAATCATGGTGACCGGGGGCGTCGAACCCACCGCTGCCAGCCTGGGGGAATGGCTCGGGGCAGGGGCCAACTGCCTGGGGCTGGGCTCGCAGCTTTTCAAGCAAGTAACCGACTCTCAAGCCCTGGCGACGCGGGTGGCCGAGCTGCTGGCATTTGCCCAAACTCATAAACCGTAACGCCATGCAAGCGCCCGTTGGAAAATACCGCTGGACAGTGGTGGCCCTGCTGTTCTTCGCCACCAGCATCAACTACCTCGACCGCCAGGTCATCGGGCTGCTCAAGCCCACGCTGGAAGCCCAGTTTCACTGGAGTGAAACAGACTATGGCTACCTGCAAATCGCCTTTCAGGCAGCATATGCCGTGGGGCTGCTCCTGTTCGGCACCATCATCGACCGCATTGGCACCAAGCGGGGCTATATCTACTCCATCATTGCCTGGAGCGGCGCGGCCATTGCGCACGCCTTTGCCACCACCACGTTCGGGTTTGGCCTGGCGCGGGCGGCGCTGGGGCTGGGCGAGTCGGGCAATTTTCCCGCCGCCATCAAAACGGTGGCGGAGTGGTTTCCCAAGAAGGAGCGCGCCCTGGCCACGGGCATCTTCAATTCGGGCGCCAACATCGGGGCCGTGGTGGCGCCCGTGCTCGTGCCCTGGATTCTGGGGGCCTACGGCTGGGAAGAAGCTTTTCTGATTACCGGCGCCATCGGGTTTGTGTGGCTGGGATTCTGGTGGTTTTGCTACGAAGTGCCCGCGCGGCAGCCCAAGCTGCAAGCCGCCGAGTACGCCTACATCCACTCCGACAACCCGCCGGAATCAGCCGAGGGCGACCAAGGGCCGGCCGTTAGCTGGGGGCAGCTGCTGCGCATTCGGCAGACCTGGGCCTTCATCTTCGGCAAGCTGCTGACCGACCCCATCTGGTGGTTTTTCCTGTTCTGGCTTCCTTCCTACTTCGCCAATACCTTCAGCCTCGACCTAAAAAAACCCAGTTTGCCGCTGGTGGTGGTGTACTCGCTGACCACGGTGGGTAGCATCGGGGGCGGCTACCTGTCGTCGTGGCTCATCAAGCGGGGCTGGACGGTTTTTCGGGCCCGCAAAATGGCCATGCTGCTGTTTGCCCTGCTGGTGGTGCCCATCATGGCGGCCCGCTACGCCACCAGCATCTGGCCCGCCGTGGCCCTGATTAGCTTGGCCGCCGCTGCGCATCAGGCATGGAGCGCCAACATCTTCACCACGGCCTCCGACATGTTTCCCAAGCGCGTGGTGGGCTCGGTGATTGGGCTGGGCAGCATGGCCGGTTCGGTGGGGGGCATGCTGTTTCCGCTGCTGGTGGGCTACCTCCTCGACACCGCCAAGGCCGCCGGCAACATCAACACCGGCTACAACATTATCTTCCTCATTTGCGGCTCGGCCTACCTGCTGGCGTGGCTGGCCATGCACTTCTTCGCCCCGCGGATGGAGCCAGTGCAGCTGGAAAAGCCGGTGTTGGTGGGCGCGGGCTGAAAACCCGTGGGGCAGCACCGCCTCAGCTTCTACCTCGCGGTGGAGGCCCGCGCAAACAGCTCCGATTCCAGCATGAGGCTCTGAGCGGGCAGAACGGACTTTTTCCGGGTCACGGCGCGGAGCAGAATGACGGCGGCTTCGCGGCCGATGTCGTAGGCCGGCTGCGTGATGGTAGTGAGGGCCGGGTTGAGCAGGGCCGCAATTTCCAGGTTGGAGAAGCCAATGATTTTGACCTGCTCGGGAATGCTCCGGCCCAGGCGCTGGCAGGCGTGGTAGCTGCCAATGGCCAGGTGCTCGACTGAGGCGAAGATGCCGTCGATTTCGGGCCGGCGCTCCAGCAACTCCTTAATCAGGGTCGCGTTGCGCTCCTGGTCGTTGCCGCCGCTTAGCACCAGGTCTTCGTCGTAGGGCAGGCCGTGGGCCTGCAGCGCCGCCGCGTAGCCCTGCATGCGGCTGCGGCCGATGGACAAGTTGCCCGATACCAGCAAGTGAGCCACGTGCCGGCAGCCGGCTTCGAGCAGGTGCTGGGTGGCGCGGAAGCCACTCTCGTAGTCGTTGGTGGTGACCTTTGCCGTGCTCACTTCTTCGCACACGCGGTCGAAAAACACAATGGGCAGCTTGTTTTCCTGCAGCTTGTGCAGGTGCGCGAAGTCCTGGCTGCCGCTGGCCACCGACATAAGCAGCCCGTCGATGCGGCCACCGGTGAGGTATTGTGCAATGGCTACTTCGCGGGCATAGTCGTCGTGGGTGAGGTAGATGATTACGTGGAAATCGTGCTGGCGCGCCACTTCCTCGATGCCATTGATGGCCAGCGAAAAGAAGTGGTTGTTGACTTCAGGAATGACCACCCCGATGGTCTTGCTCAGGTTGCGGCGCAGGCTGCTGGCGTAGGCATTGGGCTGGTAGTTGAGTTCGGCAGCCAGGGCGCGCACCCGCTCTTTGGTTTGAGGCGACACCTCGTGGCTGTCCTGCAACGCCCTGGAAACCGTGGCAATGGACAGGTTCAACGCCTGAGCCAGGGATTTGAGGTTTACAGCAGGCGGCATGGCAACAGCAGGTCGGCTAAGTACAAGAAATCAGCTTTAGTTCAGCTGCGAATGGCTGGGCAAGATACAAATCTCATACGGTACGTACCACAAAGCCTCTGAGTATGGCTTATTTACTGGAAACGTTTGCGTAAATAAAGCCTTGTTATTTTATTAAATAGCGGGAAACACTGTGGTAATTCGCAGGGCAATCGATGCGCGAAAGGGGCATTTAATACGCTCTTGCTGCCGCGCTAGCCACAGCCGAGCGACTACCCGAAGAGTAGTGCATCTGTTTTCGCAATCGTCACTCATCCGTCACAAACCCACCCACTTTATGAAGGCTACTCTACAACACGATTTTCGGCGTTGCCTGCGGCCGTTGGTGCTGTTGCCCGCGCTGAGCCTAAGTGTCAACGTCGCTCTCGCCGCATTTCCTCGCCCGGTAACGATTGCAGCCGCCACGCGGGCCGACGTGACCATCAGCGGGCAGGTGCTGGATGAGAAAGGCACGGGCCTGCCCGGCGTCAACGTCATTGTACGCGGCACCAGCAACGGCGCACAAACCGATGCCAGCGGCCGCTACACCATCGTGGCCCCCGAAAACGCCACGCTGGTCTTCACCTTTGTGGGCTACCTGGCCGAGGAAGTGGCTGTGAACGGCCGCACCACCATCAACTCCAGCCTCAAGCCCGATTCCAAGGCGCTGGAAGAAGTGGTGGTGGTGGGCTACGGGGTGCAGGAGAAAAAAATGCTGGCCACATCCATCGCCACCATTTCGGCCAAGCAGGTGGAGCTGCTGCCGGTGGCCTCGCCCTCCGAAGCATTGGTGGGCCTGGTGGCCGGCGCCCAGATTACGGAGCCTTCGGGCGAGCCCGGCGCGGGCGCGGTCATCCGCATTCGCGGCCTGGGCTCGATTTCGGCCGGCAACAACCCGCTGTACGTGGTGGACGGCTACCCGCTCAACAACCCCGACAGCTACTTCCAGATTCCGCCCGCCGACATCCAGAGCGTACAGGTGCTGAAGGACGCGGCGGCTTGCGCCATCTACGGCTCGCGGGGCGCCAATGGCATCGTGATTGTGACCACCAAGCGCGGCGCCACCGACGGCAAAACCCGCTTCAACTTCACGGCTAATACGGGCATTCAGCAGGTGGCCAAGCGCGTGGACCTGCTCAACCGCGACCAGTTCTTGGAGTACTTCAAGGAGTCGTACACCAACGCTGGCCGCGCTTTCACGGCCCCCATGACGGCGCTGTTTGCGCAAGACCAAAACAGCTTGCCCGATACCGACTGGCAGGATGAGATTTTCCAGACCGGCGTGCAGCAGCAGTACCAGCTGGGAGCCAGCGGCGGCACCGACAAGGCCCGCTTCTACATCTCGGGCGGCTATTTCAAGCAGACCGGCATTGTGCGGGGCTCAGGCTTCGAGCGTTTCTCGCTGCGTGCCAACTACGACGCCCAGCTGAGCCCCAAGCTGAAGCTGGGCCTGAGCCTGGCACCCAATTTCAGCCGCACCGACGTGGTGCCCACCACGGGCAGCTACAACGGCAGCAGCATCACCGGCGGCGGGCCCGCCGGCGAAACCGGCGCCGTCACGGCCGCCCTCATCATGGCGCCCATTGTGCCGGTGCGCCTGCCCAACGGCGACTACGCCGGCCTTCGCACCGGCAGCAACCAGGCCATCACCAACCCCGGCGACCTGCTGAGTCCGGTGGCCCCGCTGGACCTTTACCAGGACCGCAACAACGCCGTGCGTGCCCTGGGCTCGATGTTCCTCGATTTTGAGGTGCTCGAGGGCCTGCATCTGCGCACCAACTTCGGGTCCGAAATCATCAACTCTCGCCGGGGCATCTACGTGCCGGCCACGCTGGGCACCGCCAGCAACCAGAGCGCCAACCTCTCAAACCCCATCCTCAACAACGTGGATGCCCGCCGCCTGAACAGTACCAACCTGAACTGGGTGCTGGAGAACACGGCCACCTACAACCGCACTTTCGCCCTCGACCACAGCGTGACCCTGCTGGCCGGCTACGCGGCCCAGTACAACACGGCGGAGGGCAATACGGTGCTGGGCCAGGGCGGTACCTACACCAACACCAACATCGAATACCCTACGGCCGCCGGCCAGGTATTCGGCCAGGGTCTTTTTAATAACGAGAACGCGTTGACGTCGGTATTTGGCCGCTTCGACTACGCTTTCAAGGAGCGCTACATTCTGACCGCCGCGCTGCGGACGGACGGCTCGTCGCGCTTCGGCCCCGACAACCGCTACGCCACGTTCCCGTCGGTGGCCCTGGCGTGGCGCGTGGCCGAGGAGCCTTTTGTCAAGCAGTTTTCGTCCATTAGCGAGCTGAAGCTGCGCGCCAGCTACGGCGTGACCGGCAACAACAACATCGGCGATTACAACTACCAGGCGTACCAGGCCAGCGCCAACTACGTGTTCGGGGCCGGCACCGGGGCCCGCGCGTTCGGCTTCTCGCCCAACGGCGTGGCCATCCGCAACCTGAGCTGGGAAACCAACAAGCAATTCGACGCCGGCTTCGACCTGGGCCTGTTCCGCGACCGCATCTACCTGACCGTGGCCGCCTACCAGCGCAACACCACCGACCTGCTGCTGAACCGCAACATTCCGGCCCTGCTCGGCTTCTCGTCGCGGGCCCTGGCCAACGTGGGCGAGGTGCGCAACCGCGGCCTGGAGTTCCAGCTGAACACGGCCAACATCCAGGGCAGAGATTTCACCTGGAGTACGGCCGCCAACCTGTCGTTCAACCGCAACCAGGTAATTGCCCTGGCCGGTACCAATGAGCAGATTACGTTCGATGCCGTGTTTGGCTACGCCGGCTCCATTCGCGTGGTGCCGGGCCAGCCGCTGGGCGTGTTCTACGGCTACCAGCAGGAAGGCGTGTACATGAACCAGGCCGACATCGACAGCAGCCCGAAGTGGACCGGCAGCGGGACCGTGATTCGGCCCGGCGACCTGAAATTCAAGGACGTGAACGGCGACGGCCAGATTAACTCGGCCGACATCGGGGTCATCGGCAACCCGTTCCCGAAATTCACCTTCGGCGTGCAAAACACCCTCGGCTACAAGGCCTTCTCGCTGGCTTTCACGCTGCAGGGCTCGCAGGGCAACGACGTGCTGTACGGCTCCGACCGCTACGTGGTGAACGGCCAGGGCGGCACCAACGGCCGCACCAACCTGCTGAACCGCTGGCGCTCGCCCGAAAACCCTGGCGACGGCCAAACGCCGCTGGCCACCGTCAACGGCTCGCTCAAAACGGTGTTCAACTCCTACTACGTGCACGACGCCTCGTTTGTGCGCGTGCGCAACGTGACGCTACGCTACCAGGTGCCCAGCGCATTGGTGAAGCGCGCCAGCCTGCAGAGCCTGGGCATCTACACCAGCATCCAGAACCTGTACACGTTCACGAAATACTTCGGCTACAACCCCGAAGCCAACAACTACGGCAACACCACGTCGCCCACCTACGGCGTCGACCAAGGGGCGTTTCCGATGGCCCGCACCGTCACGCTGGGCGTGCAGTTGGGCTTCTAGTATAAGTGAGTAGGCCGTGTCATGCTTTATCTGGCGTCCGCCTGTCGAAGCATGACGGGCTTTCTCAATCAAAATCTTTATAATTCCCACCATGACTTTCCATAAATTTTTCGCGGGTGCTGGTGTTGTCACGCTGTTGGGCCTGGCCACTCTGGGCACCACTTCGTGTAGCAAGGACTTCATTGACCTGAACGACCCCACCCGCCTGCCCAGCGCGGAGGGCTACACCGATTCGCTGAGCATCGTGACCGGCGTGACGGCGGCTTATGCGTCGCTGCAGGACATGCACGGCAACGGCAGCAACCGGGGCCTGTTCGTCTACGCTGAAATCCCGTCTGATAACAGCTTCGCGCTGACTTCCGGCGAGCTGCTCAACGAGTTCAACGACTTCACCTTATCCAGCATCAACCCGCGCTTGCAGAGCCAGTGGCAGGTTACCTACCGCGCCATTGCCCGCTGCAACGTCATCCTGAACCGGGCCGCGCCGTGAAACTCACCGACGCCACGCGCAACCGCTTCTACGGCGAAGTGCGCTTTATCCGGGCGCTGGCCTACTTCAACGCGGTGCGAATTTGGGGCGATGTTCCGCTGGTAACCAGCGAAATCACGTCCATTGCCGACGCCTACAAGTTTGGCCGGGCCCCCAAGGCCGAAGTGTACGCTCAGATGGAGCAAGACCTGGCGTTTGCCGAAGCCAACCTGCCCACCACCTTCACCGGCGCCAACCTGGGCCGCATTACCAAAGGCGCCGCCCAGGGCTTGCTGGGCAAAGTGCTGCTCACCCAGAAGAAACACGCCGATGCCGCCGTGGCCCTGAAAAAGGTCATTGATGCCAATACCTACGCGCTGCAGGCCAGCTACGCCAACATCTTTTTGACCACCAATGAGATGAACAGCGAAATTCTGGCCGCTGCGCGCTACACCAAAGGCGGCCTGGGCGTGGGCAGTTCCTTCAGCACGTGGTTTATGCCGGTGCTGCCGGCGGCCGTGGCCCTCACCGTAAACGGCAACGTGGGCGTGGGCCAGCAGTATAATTCGGTAGACCCCGACCTGGTGGCCGCCTTCACGGCTAGCGGCGCCACCGACGTGCGGGCCGCCGCTTCGTTCGGCGCTTCCACGGTCGGGACCGTCACCCAGTTCTTCACCAGGAAGTACGCCGACGTACCCACCAGCGCCTTTGACGCCGAAAACGACTGGATTATCCTGCGCTACGCCGACGTGCTGCTGATGTACGCCGAAGCCGTGAACGAGCAAAGCGGCCCCAACGCCCTGGCGCTCGACGCCGTGAACCGCGTTATCCGCCGCTCGCGCAACCTGCCCGTGGCCACCGCCGCCCCCACGGTTGACCTACCCGCCAGCATCAGCCAGCCTGCTCTGCGTACCCGCCTGGAGCTGGAGCGCCGCCTGGAATTGAATTTTGAAGGCCACCGCTGGTTTGACCTGGTGCGCACCGACCGCGCCATCCCCGTGATGAATGCTTTCTTCATGCGTACCAACTCGGCCAGCCGCATCGACGCCCGCAAGCTGGTGTTCCCGGTTCCGATTCAGGAAATCCAGACCAACCCAATTCTTACACAGAACGAGGGTTACCTGTAGCCATTTGGTGAGTGAGATGGTGAAGGTTTGCACAACGGTGCCCGGCTGCTGCAACGGCCAGGTGCCGCGCAAGCTCTCACCACTTCGCTTGAAACAGTTTCTCGTTTTCCTTTCCTGCCTACCCATGACCCCACCCAACCTGCTGAAGATGTTGCCAGCTGTCCTTTTGGTGCTAGCGGGCCTCTTGTTAGGCTCGCCAGCACATTCCCAAACCACCCTGCTGCAAAACGCGCCGGGCCGGAGCGTGCTCAGCCTGAACGGCCGCTGGAACTACATCATCGACCCCTACGAAAACGGTTTTTACGACTACCGCCGCGAAGCTTTCGACCAATCCAAGTCGGGCAAGGGCGGCTACTACGACAACCAGAAGCCCAGCTCCAAGCAGGAAGAAGAGCTGATTGAGTACGACTTCGACCAGTCGGCCGGCATGCAGATTCCGGGCGACTGGAACTCGCAGGACCCCAGGCTGCTCTACTACGAAGGCACCGTCTGGTACAAGAAAAGCTTCAGGCTGATGCCTAAAGCGGGCAAGCGCTACTTCATCTACTTCGGCGCGATTAACTACGAGTCGCACATTTACCTGAACGGCAGGAAGCTGGGCATGCACAAGGGCGGCTTCACGCCGATTCAGTACGACATCACCAGCCAGCTGAGCGCCACCGGCGACAACTTCGTTGTGGTGAAGGCCGACAATACCCGCCGCCCCGAGGAGGTGCCCACTATCAACACCGATTGGTGGAACTACGGCGGCATCACCCGTGACGTCTTCGTGGCCGAAACGCCGGCCACCTTCATCAACGACTACAAAGTGCAACTGGCCAAGGATGCGCCCGGCACCCTGGCGGGCTTCGTGCAGCTCAGCGGCGAGGGCAAAGCCAACCAGACCGTGACCCTGATCATTGCCGAAGCCGGCATCAAACACAACCTGAAGACCGACGCCGAAGGCCGCGCCACCATCAGTATTCCCGCCAAAAACCTCAAAATGTGGTCGCCGCAGAGCCCCAAACTCTACGCCGTGAGTTTGAGCAGTGGGGGAGATGCCGTGCAGGACAAGATTGGCTTCCGCACCATCCAAACCAAGGGGCAGGACATTCTGCTGAACGGCAAGTCCATCTACATGCGCGGCATTTCCATGCACGACGAGAACCCGCTCATCCCCGGCCGCGCCCGCGGCGAAGGCGACCTGCGCATGCTGCTGACCTGGGCCAAGGAACTGGGCTGCAACTACGTGCGCCTGGCCCACTACCCGCACAACGAAACCATGCTCAAGCTAGCCGATGAAATGGGCCTGCTGGTCTGGGCCGAAGTGCCGGTCTACTGGACCATTGCCTGGACCAACCCCGCCACCTACCAGAACGCCGAAGCCCAGCTCTCGGACCTTATTTCGATGGGAAAAAACCGGGCCAGCGTGGTGGTGTGGTCCGTGGGCAACGAAACCCCGCTCGGCGACCCGCGCCTGGCCTTCATGACCAACCTTGTGAAAAAAGCCCGCAGCTTGGACGATACCCGCCTGATTGCGGCCGCCCTGGAGCTGCACCGCACCCCCGACAACGTGGTGCACGTGGACGACCCGCTGGGCGAGTCCCTGGACCTGACCAGCTTCAACGAGTATGCTGGCTGGTACTGGGGCGGCAAGCCCAGCGAAATCACCAGGTACACCTTCGATATTAAATACAACAAGCCGGTGGTGGTGAGCGAGTTCGGCGGCGATGCCCTGGCCGGCTACCACGGCGACGCCGAAACCCGCTGGAGCGAGGAGTATCAGGAAGCACTTTATCAGAATCAAATCAAGATGCTGAGCACCATCAAGGGCCTGCGTGGCATGACGCCCTGGATTCTGGCCGACTTCCGCGCCACCCGCCGCCAGCACCCGGTTTATCAGAACGGCTTCAACCGCAAGGGACTGATTTCCAGCACGGGCACCAAGAAGAAGGCTTACTACGTGCTGCAGGAATACTACCGGCAGATGGCGGCTAAATACGACGGGAAATAATGATGAGGATGATAAACCAAATCTGCCAGGCGTTCGCCTCACCCCCCGGCCCCCTCTCCGGTGGAGAGGGGGTGCGTTCAACGATTCTTGCATATGGCTTCCCCTCTCCACCGGAGAGGGGGCCGGGGGGTGAGGCGCGGCGCCTGCTGACAGCCGCGCTACTCCTGTTCACCCTCACCCCCGCCGCCCAGGCCCAGGCCCGCGACAGCGCCGAGTACACCCTGCGCGTAGCCGCCAAAAAGACCATCAACAACTCCACCATCGACGGCAAAGCCGGCTTTGCGGAGTACAAAAACTACCCCACGCGCACCATTGCCCAATTGCAGGGTTTCGTGCCGGCCACCGTGAAACTGAGCAAGTACGGCGGGCGCCTCGACAAGCGTACCAAAGCCACCGGCTTCTTCCACGTAAAGAAGATGGACGGGCGCTGGTGGGCCGTGGACCCCGAAGGCTACTACTTCCTGCACAATGCCCCGAACGCCGTTAGCCACGGCACATCGGAGCGCACGAAGAAGGCGTTACAGGAAAAGTACGGCAATGCGGCCGGCTGGATGACGGCCACCCGCAAGTTTCTGTTTGCCAATGGCTTCAACGGGGCCGGGGCGTGGTCGGCCACCAAGGAAATTCAGGCGGAAAACGCCAGGGCCGACCGGCCGCTGGCGTACACCATCAATCTGGATTTTATGAGCAAATACGGGGACAAGCGCGGCGGCACCTACGTGCAGCCCGGCCACAAAGGCTACCCCAACGACGTTATTTTCGCCTTCGACCCGGGTTTTGAAGCTTTTGCCGAGCAGCACGCCAAACAGCTGGCCAAGAACAGGAAAGACAAGAACCTGTTCGGCTATTTCTCCGACAACGAAATGCCGCTGCTGCGCAAAAACCTAGACGGCTACCTGACCCTGCCCGTGACCGAACCCGGCTACGTGGCGGCCAAAAAATGGGCCGACGAGCGCGGCATCACCCTGGCCACCATCACCGACCAAAACCGGCAGGATTTTCTGGCTTTCGCGGCCGAAAAGTACTTTTCCATCGTGGCCAAGGCTATAAAGAAGTACGACCCCAACCACCTGTACCTGGGCTGCCGCTTCCACGGTGCCCAGCGCTACTACCCGGAGCTGATGAAGGTGGCCGGCAAATACCTGGATGCCGTGAGCATCAACTATTACAACAACTGGACGCCCGAAAAACGCTGGGTGGCCGAGTGGGAGCAGTCGGCCGGTAAGCCCTTTCTCATCACAGAATGGTACGTGAAGGGCGAAGATGCCCCCGGCCTGGCCAACACCGCTGGCGCTGGCTGGGTGGTGAAGACCCAGGCCGACCGCGGCCTGTTCTACCAGAATTTCACGCTGGGTTTGCTAGAATCGAAGAATTGCGTGGGCTGGCACTGGTTTAAGTACCAGGACAACGACCCCACCATCGTGGGCGCCGAGCCCTCGAACACCAATGCCAACAAAGGCATCGTGAACAACTACCTGGAGCCTTACACCCCGCTCCTGGACAAGATGCGCGAGCTGAACCTGCAGATGTACCCACTGGCCGACTTTTTCGACCAGCGCACGCCGCAGCCTTAACCCAAGAACACCACCCCCCGCATGAAATACCCGATTCTTCTTTGTGTGCTGAGCTTCTTTCTGCTGACGCAGTGCGGGAAAAAAAAATCAACTCCCACCCCCGCGCCGCCCGCTGCTCCGGCCCCCTTCACGGGCACGCTAAGGAGCATTTCCCCGTTTCCATTCGGCGGGGCCGTCAACGCCAGCCTGCTCCGCAACCGCCCTTCCTACAGCCAGCTGGCGGCCAAAGAGTACAGCAGCATCACGGCCGAAAACGCCATGAAGATGAACGCGCTGCGGCCAACCGCCACCAGCTTCAACTTCACCGATGCCGAATACATCGTCGACTTCGCCCGCCAGAACAACGCCCGCGTGCACGGCCACACCCTCAACTGGTACACTTCCCTGCCGAGTTGGGTCACCAACTTCTCGGGTGATTCCACGGCCTGGGAAAACCTGCTGCGCACCCACATCACCACCGTCGTTACGCACTTTCGCGGCAAAGTGGCCTCCTGGGATGTGGTGAACGAGGCCTTCGAAGACACCGGCGTGCTGCGCAACAGCATCTGGGTGCGGCACCTGGGCCCCGACTACATCGCCCGGGCGTTTCAGTACGCTGCCGCCGCCGACCCCGCCGCGCGGCTCTTCTACAATGACTACGGCCACGAGTACAGCACCGCCAAGCGCACCGCCATCTTCGCCCTGGTCGCCAGCCTGCGCAGCCGCGGCATTCCCATTCACGGGATAGGCATGCAGTTCCACACCAGCAGTAACATCAGCGACGCGCAGCTGGCCAGCACCATTGCCCAGGCTGGCCAGACCGGCCTGCTGGTGCACATTTCCGAGCTTGATATTTCAATGAACCCCAGCAAGGCGACCACGGCCACCTTCACGCCAGCCCTGGCCGCCGCCCAAAAGGTGAAGTACAAAGCCGTGACCACGGCCTTCCGGGCCCTGCCCGCCGCCCAGCGCTTCGGCATTACCACCTGGAACGTGGCCGACGCCGACACCTGGCGACGCGGCAACTGCAGCTGCCCCGAGTGGCCGCTGCCCTTCGACGACAACTACCAGCGCAAACCCGCCTACGACGGCATCGTGGAAGCCTTGCAATAGAGAAAAGAACGTCATGCTGAGCTTGCCGAAGCATCTCTACCTCGGGAGTAATCAATTTGCCTTCCCAACGAAGCGGTAGAGATGCTTCGACAAGCTCAGCATGACGGTCTGTTTTGGCTTTGATACCCGTTCTAAAATTCAAACAGTAAAAGTTCAAAAAAAACGGAGCTTATCTGGCGGCTGCCTCTTCCATCGGGAAAATGGGATAGGCAGCCAGTCCGGCCGGAAACCCGCCTTGCACGAAGGTGAGTGCGTGCAAACCAGGCACCGGCCCGGGCTCGTTGCGGCAGGCAGCCGCCAGTAGGCTCCGTATGATTATCCATTGGCCTCGCGGCCCCGTTTTTTCTTTGATGCGCTTTCAATTTTCTTGCCTTTTACTCCTCACAGGTCTGCTGCTGGCCAGCGGTTCCGCGGGCGCGCAGCCAAGCGACGCGGCCGGCACCGAGCAGCGCATCAGCACGTTGCTGGCGCAGATGACGCTGGCTGAGAAGGTAGGGCAGCTCACGCAGTACTCGGGGCGGCAGCTGACGGGGCCGGCCAGCGACCGCAAAACCGATTTGCTCAACAGCATCCGTAGCGGCTTGGTGGGCTCGATGCTGAACGTGACCGGCGTGCAGGCCACCCGCGAGGTACAGGCCGAGGCCCTGAAATCGCGCCTGAAAATTCCCCTGCTGTTCGGGCTCGACGTGATTCACGGCTACCAGACGGTGTTTCCCATTCCGCTGGCCGAAGCGGCGTCGTGGGATATGGCCGCCATCCGGCAGGGCGCGCACGTGGCGGCCCGCGAAGCCGCCGCCGCCGGCCAGCACTGGACGTTTGCCCCGATGGTGGACGTGGCCCGCGACCCGCGCTGGGGCCGCGTGATGGAAGGCGCCGGCGAAGACGCCTACCTGGGCGCGCAGATTGCGCGGGCCCGCGTGCTGGGCTTCCAGGGCGAGCGGCTGGGCGGCACCGACGCTATCATGGCCTGCGCCAAGCACTTTGCGGCCTACGGCGCCGCCACCGCCGGCCGCGACTACAACGCCGTGGACCTGAGCGACCAACAGCTTTGGGAAACCTACCTGCCGCCCTTCAAAGCCGCCGTGGATGCCGGTGTGGCCACGTTCATGAACTCCTTCAACACCCTGAACGGGGTGCCCGCCACCGGCAACAAGTACCTGCAGCGCGACATTCTGAAAGGCCAGTGGAAGTACCAGGGCTTCGTGGTGAGCGACTGGGGCTCCATCGGCGAGATGGTGCCCTGGGGCTACGCCCGCGACCCGGCCGATGCCGCCCAAAAAGCCATAACCGCCGGCTCCGACATGGACATGGAAAGCGACGCCTACCGCAACCACCTGGCCCAGCTGGTGAAGGACGGCAAAGTGGAAACCGCCCTCGTAGACGACGCCGTGCGCCGCATTTTGCGCAAGAAATTCGAGCTGGGCCTGTTCGACGACCCCTACAAGTTTTCGGACCTGAAGCGCGAAAAGCAAGTCCTCAGCGACCCGCAACACCGCGTGGCCGCCCGCCAGATGGCCGAAAAGTCGCTGGTGCTGCTTAAGAATCAGAACAACACGTTGCCCCTGGGCAAGCAGCACCGCACCGTGGCCCTCATCGGCCCGCTGGCTAAGTCGCGCCGCGACCTCGACGGCAGCTGGGCCCTGAACGCCGACACCACGCTCATTACCTCGTTTTATGACGGCTTGGCGAAGCGCGTGGGAGCCGGTACGCGGCTGGCGTACGCCAAGGGCTGCAACGTGCAGGGCGACTCCCGCGCCGGCTTTGCCGCCGCCGTGGCCGCCGCCCAAACCGCTGATGTAGTGGTGCTGGCCGTGGGCGAAACCTGGGAAATGAGCGGCGAGGCCAAGTCGCGCACCGACCTTCACCTGCCCGGCGTGCAGGAAGAGCTGTTCCAGGCCCTGAAAGCCACCGGCAAGCCCGTGGTCGTGGTAATTTTCGGCGGCCGGCCGCTGATTTTCGACGCCATTGCCGAGCAGGCCGACGCCATTCTTTACGCCTGGTGGCCGGGCGCGGAGGGCGGCCCCGCCCTGGCCAACGTGCTCTACGGCGACTACAACCCGGCCGGCAAGCTGCCCATGACGTTTCCGCGCAACGCCGGCCAGATTCCCATCAGCTACCAGCAGTACAACACCGGCCGACCCATCACCAAGCCCGGCGAAATCCGCTACAAGTCGGCCTACCTCGACGCGCCCAACACGCCGCGCTACGCCTTCGGCCACGGCCTGAGCTACACCACGTTCAGGTACGACAACCTGCAACTCAGCCAGCCCACCCTGACGGCCGACCAGAGCGTGCGCGTGCAGTTCCGCATCACCAACACCGGCACCCGCGCCGGCGAGGAGGTGGCGCAGCTCTACCTGCACGACGTGGTGGCCTCCGTAGCCCGGCCGCTGAAGGAGCTGAAGGGCTTCCAGAAGCTGGCCCTCAAGCCTGGTGAAAGCCAGACCGTCACCTTCACCATCGACCGCGCCACGCTCTCCTTCTACAACCAGCAGCTCGCCTGGGCCGCCGAGCCCGGCGACTTCCGGCTGTTCATCGGCAGCGCCTCCGACGACACCCGCCTGGAAGGCAAACTCACGCTCGTACCCTAATCCTATCCCGCTTATGCTTCCCCTCGCGCTAGAATCTTTGCCGGCCGCCCATGATGGCGCCGCGCCGCGCCGCTCGGCACTCGACCAGTTTTCGCTGCGCGACCGGGTTATCGTCATTACCGGGGCCACCGGAGTGCTGGGCGAAAGCATGTCGCTGGCCGTGGCCGAAGCCGGGGCCAAAGTGGCCGTGCTGGGCCGTGACGCCGGGCGCGCCGCCGCCCGCGTGGCCGCTATCCGGGCCGGGGGCGGCACGGCCATGTCGGTGCTGGCCGACGTGCTCGACGAGGGCCAGATGCACGCCGCCTGCTCGGAAATAGTGGATACCTGGGGCACCGTGGACGGGCTGGTGAACGCGGCCGGCGGCAACCTGCCCGGCGCCACCGTGGGCCCCGACCAGGACTTGTTCGACCTGAACATCGCCCAAACCCGCGCGGCGGTGGACCTGAACCTGTTCGGCACCGTGATTCCGACCACCGTGTTCGGCCGCGTAATGGCGGCGCACGGCCGGGGCTCCATCGTCAACGTGTCGTCGCTCACCGCGCAGCGGCCCCTGACGCGGGTGCTGGGCTACACCATGGCCAAAAAAGCCATCGAGGCCTACACCCAATGGATGGCCACCGAGCTGGGCCTGCGCTACGGCGGGGCCCTGCGCATGAACGCCATCGCGCCCGGCGTGTTCCTCACCGAGCAAAACCGCCACCTGCTGCTGCACCCCGACGGCACGCCCACCGAGCGGGCCGGCAAAATCATCGCCGCCACGCCCTTCCAGCGCTTCGGCCAGCCCGAGGAGCTCACCGGCACGCTCATCTACCTGCTCAGCGACGCCTCGCGCTTCGTCACCGGCGAAACGGTGATGGTGGACGGCGGCTTCAACGCTTACAGCGGGGTATGATTTTCTAGTGTCGAACGAATAATAACCGTCTTGCTGAGCGCAGCTGATGCATGACGGTTGTTGATAAGCCAGATAAAATGCCCATACTCCAAAGCTGGCGCTGGTACGGCCCCACCGACCCGGTTAGCCTCGCCGATATCCGCCAGGCCGGCGCCACCGGCGTGGTGACGGCCCTGCACCACATTCCCAACGGGGAAGTCTGGCCGATGGCCGAAATTCAGCAGCGGCAAGCCGAGGTGGCCGCCGCCGGCCTCACCTGGAGCGTGGTGGAAAGCGTGCCAGTGCCCGAATCCATCAAAACCCGCAGCGGCGACTACGTGCGGCACATCGCCAACTACCAGGAGTCGCTGCGCAACATAGCGGCCTGCGGCATCGGCACCGTGACGTACAATTTCATGCCCGTGCTGGACTGGACGCGCACCGACCTGGCCTACGAAGTCGAGGACGGCTCCAAGGCGCTGCGGTTCGAGAAAGCGGCTTTTGTGGCGTTTGATGCGCTGTTGCTCCGGCGGCGCGGAGCCGCGCTGGACTACACGCCCGAAGAAATGGCCCGCGCCGAAAGCCGCCTAGCCGAGATGAGCGACGCGGAGCAGCTCCAGCTCCAGCGCAACATCATTGCCGGGCTGCCGGGCAGCGAGGAGAGCTTCACCCTGGCGCAGTTTCAGCAGGCGTTGGACGCGTACGCGGGCATCGACGCCGCGCAGCTGCGGCACCACCTGATTCTGTTTCTGCGGGAGATTGTGCCGGTGGCGGAGGAAGTGGGCCTCAACCTCGCCCTTCACCCCGACGACCCGCCCTACCCCATCCTGGGGTTGCCGCGGGTAGTGAGCACTGCCGCCGACGTGGCCGCGCTGGCGACGGCCGTCCCTTCGCCGCGCAACGGCCTGTGTTTCTGCACCGGCTCGTTCGGCGTGCGGGCGGATAATGACCTGCCCGCCATGGTGCGCCAGTTCGCCGACCGCATTCACTTCATTCACTTGCGCAGCACCCAACGCGACGAGCACGGCAATTTCTACGAAGCCAACCACCTTGAAGGCGACGTGGACATGTACGCCGTGATGCGTGAGCTCATTGCCGTGATGCGCCAGCGGGGCACCCGGCTGCCCATGCGCCCCGACCACGGCCACCAGATGCTCGACGACCTGCGCAAAAAGACCAATCCCGGCTATTCGGCCATCGGCCGCCTGCGCGGACTAGCCGAACTGCGCGGCCTGGAAATGGGTGTCGAGCGCAGCATAATGGAAGCTTAGACACCCTAACAATCGTCCGGTGCCACTGCGGTTGGCGCTGAACACCCGGCGTTTAGCCATTGGAAGTCGGTAGCATTTTCCACTTTTGGGCCACATCCGACCACTGCTTTTACATTTTTCCTTCCTCCCATATGGCCACTGCTTCGTTTCTGCCTGCTCCGTCCACCTCAGCCGTAGTGCCCGGCCAGGCCGCCCCCCGCTACACCTCGGCGCTGGCCTCGCTCACGGTGCTGTTTTTCATGATGGGGTTCATCACCTGCCTCAACGACATCCTCATTCCCTACCTCAAGGGGTTGTTCACGCTGAGCTACGCCAAGGTGAACCTGGTGAACTTCTGCTTTTTCGGGGCCTACCTCGTGATGGGCGTGCCGGCGGCCGGGTGGTGAAGCGCTTTGGTTATAAGCGCGGCATGTTGCTGGGCTTTCTGGTGGCGGCGCTGGGCTGCTTCCTGTTTTACCCGGCCGCCGCCAGCCGCACGTTCGAGCTGTTTCTGGGGGCGCTGTTCGTGCTGGCCACGGGCATCGTGCTGCTGCAGGTGGCCGGCAACCCCTACGTGGCCATCCTGGGCCCGCCCGAAACGGCGTCGTCGCGCCTCACCCTCACGCAGGCGTTTAATTCGCTGGCCACCGCCATTGCCCCGGCCCTGGGCGCGGCCCTCATCCTGTCGCGGCTGCCCGACCTGAAAAAGATGACCGCCGCGCAAGCCGCCGCGCTCGACGTGGCGCCGGTGCAACTGCTTTACCTGGGCATCGGCGGGGTGCTGGTAGGAATCAGCCTGCTGCTAAGCTTTCTGAAGCTGCCCCAAGTGGCCCACGCCCCGGCCCCGACCGGCGACCCGCAGCGGCCCTGGCACTTCCGCCACCTGCTGCTGGGCCTGGTGGGCATCTTCACCTACGTGGGCGCCGAAGTGGCCATCGGCTCGCACCTGGTGAGCTACCTCAACCAGCCCGAGGTGATGAACCTGTCGGCGCAGGCTGCCGGCGAGCAGGTGAGCTACTACTGGGGCGGGGCCATGGTGGGCCGCTTCCTGGGCGTGGCCCTGCTGCGCATCTTCCGGCCGGGCCGGGTGCTGGCCTGCGCCGCCATCGGGGCCATCGTGCTGGTGCTGGTTTCGGTGAATACCGGCGGCGAAGTGGCCATGTGGAGCCTGCTGGCCGCGGGCCTGATGAACTCCATCATGTTTCCCACCATCTTCACGCTGGCCGTAGCCGGCCTGGGCCGCCACACCGAAGAAGCCTCCGGGCTGCTTTCGGCGGCTATAGTGGGCGGGGCCATTGTGCCGCCGCTGTTCGGCCTGCTGGCCGACAGCCAGCTGGGCGGCGGCGGGGTGCATGCGCTGCGGCTGGCTTTTGTGCTGCCGGTGCTGTGCTACGCCTACATTTTCTGGTACGGCCTGCGGGGCCACGTGCCCCAAGCGACCCGCAACGCCCCGGCAGCGGGGTAGGCCACTGTGTTCAAGTCGTAGGAACTGCGCAAATCGCCAATAAGCGACGGTTCAAACCGCAACGAGGGAACCAGGCTGCGCGGCTTGGTTCCCTCGTTGCGGTTTCGCGTACCCCGTGCAGCAATCAGTTGGTTAGGCAAACAACGAGACGTGCGCTTGCCTGGGATGTCGTGTGCGTCCGCCTCGTGCGCCGGTGGGTTGTTTGGCCTAGTTGGCAGCGAAGCCCACGACCAGCCGCAAGCGGACGTCTTCCCCGGGGCTGAGGGAGCTTCAACACGGAAGCAGCCGCGGGACCCAAAGCAAGAGGTGGTTCCACCTCCGCAGGTCCTCGCGGCTGCTTTGTATTTGGCCGCGTTTCTACTCCACCACCACGCGCTTGGCCAGGGTCTGCTGTTCGGCCTGCAGGCGTAGCGTGTACACGCCCGCCGCCAGGCCTTGGGTGCTGAACTCCGCCGTGGCGCCGGCGGCCGTGAGCGAGATGGCGCGGCTGAAGACCACCTGACCCAACGCATTTACCAGCGTGGCCCGCACCTCGCGCTGGCCCGCTAGGGGCGGCAACAGTACCGTGAAGCGGCCGCGGGCCGGGTTTGGATACAGGCTGACCGTAGCGGCCGTCAGCTCTGGGCGCGCCGCGGTGACGGTAGCCGGGCGGAACACCAGGCTGAAGCGCCCGGCCCCGGCCGTGGGCGTAGCCGACGTGAAGGAGTAGCGGCTGCCCGCCGTCAGCAGCTGCTGGCTGCCGGTCAGGGCGTCCCGTAGCCACACCGTGGCGGTACCCAAGCTGGCCAGGTCCGCTACCTCCAAAGCATAGGTGCCGGCTTTCGACGCGCGCACCAGCAGCGGCACCACTAGTTCGGTAGTTGCGAGCGGGGCCAGGCCATTGATGGCCAGCGGGGCGGTGCTGCTCAGCGAAGCCAGGTCAAGGCCGGCAGGGTTGGGCAGCTTCACGGCGTCGTACTGCGCGTCGATGGCCCCGGTGGCGCCGGTTTCGAAGTAGAGGTACGTGTCATCAGCGAGACCGGCGCCGGCCAGGCGCAGGCGCAGGTGGGGCCGGGCGTCGGAAGAGCCGCGCCCGAAGGCAGGCTGGGTGCCGAAGGTGGTGACGCGGTTGGCGTTGGTCAGGTTCACGGCGCCGGGGGTGCCGGGGACCGTCACGCGGGCGAAGTAGCCCGAGCCGGCGACAATTAGTGGCGAGTCGCCCACGCCGTTGGTGTAGCTGCGGTAGGTGCCCGCGTACTGCCCGGTGCTCTGGTACACGTACATGGCGGCGTCCATGCCGGGGCGCTGGCCGGCGGCCACGGTGTTCCAGTCCAGCGGACTTGGGTATGGGTTGCCTAGCAGCTGCCAGCCGGCGTCGGCGTCGGTGCCCCGAGCAAGTGAGCCTGAGGGCTGGGCGGCGTTGTTGAAGGTGCCGGTGAAGGCTACCGGGGCGGCCGTGGCCGGGGCGTTCACCGAGTAGCCGCGGGTGGGCTGCATGGCGTCGGTGGCGCCGGTGGGCGAGAACCAGCCTTTGTCGAAAGCGGCGATGCTGGCCGGCGACGTGGCCAGCCGGCTTTCGTCATAGCCAAACACCGTGGGGAAGGGCGACACTGCGAAAGGCGTGGCGCTGCTGTTGTAGCCTACATTGAACGTGGGCGCAAAGCCCGGCGTGGCCAGGCTGGCAAACGTGGCCCCGGCTACCGGCGCGCTGAAGTGGCGGTAGGCCGCGCCGGTCACGGCGTTGGTAATGGCGCGCTGCATGGTGCCGCTGCCGCTCACCACGCCGCCGGTGTTATCGACCAACGCCGTGCCCGCGGCCGACGAGAGCAGCGTGAATGCGTTGCCGGCGGTGTTCAGGTTGCCGCTTTGCAAACGGGCCAGCTGCTGCACGCTGGTGGCCTGGCTCAGGGTCAGGGTGCGGTCCGCGGCCAGGATAGCCGTGTTGTTAACCGTCAGGCTGCGCACCTGGCTGGGCAGGCCGGTGCCAGTTAGCTGGGGCGCGGTGCCGTTATAGGTGTACAGGCCCTCGGGCGAGAAGCTGCGCGGGCCCGCCAGCTGAATGGCGCCCGTGGCGCCGGTGGCCGCAATGCCGGCCGGGTCGCAGATTTGCAGCTCGGCACCGGCCTGCAGCTCGAAGCTGCCCGCGCCGCTCAGCGTTTGGCAATTGGTGACGAGCCGGCCGCCGGCCAGTACCCGCACGGGGGTGGCCACCGTGGCGTTGAGCTGCAGGGTGAGGGTGCCGCCGCTCTGCACCGTGATGCTGTTGTAGGCACCGCCGGCCGCCATGCTTTGGCCGTTGGCCACCACTAGGTCGGGACCCGTCACGGCGTTGCGCAACGACTGAATGTAGGTCACGTTGGGCGTGCCGAAGCCGAAGCCCCAGTTTAGGGCCGTGCTGCCCGAAATATCGGCCTTACCGGCGCCGTTGTAGTCGGCAATAGTCTGCGTCGGGTTCAGCGGGTAATGAAACTTGCTGGGGCTGCCGCCCCCGTCCAGGTCCGGCGAGGTCATTTTGTAGCCGGCAGCCGAGGCGTAATTGGTGGTTACGGCCCCGCCGGCCCCGGCAATGCCGGTGCGGGTGGCAAAGGTGTGGAGGGCGCCCGTGACGCCCGCGGCGCCCGAACCGGCCGCCTTCACCATCACCAGGTCGTACTGCGTGATGTTGAAGATGTTGGCGCCGCCCACGTTGGCGAGGTAGGTCGTATTGCCGAGCAGCAGGTCCAGCGTGAAATCCGACGCGTCGTAGTCGGGCACGTAGCCGGCGGGGCCGGCCAGCTGGCGCAGCACGATGGTGGTGCCGCTGCGCAAATCTGCCCAGAAAGCCGTGTTGGCAAACTGGTACTTGCCGCCGTTGTCGGCCGTGCCGTTCGATTCAAAGTCCTTGACCATCATGCCGCGCACGTCGAGGTGGTCCTGCACCACCAGTAGCTCCACGGCGTCGAGGCTGCCGGTCGAGGCGTTCGAGCCGTTGTAGATGCGGTTCACCACGATGGGCGGCACGGGGTTGGCCAGCCCGCGCAACGACTGGATGTAGGTGATATTGGCGCTGCCGAAGCCGTCGCCCCAGTTGCGGCTGGTGCTGGTGGAGGTGGCCACGTTGGTGCCGTTGTAGTCGGCCGTGCTCTGGGCCGGGTTCGTGGGGTACACGAAGGCTCCCGTGCCCAGGCCGCTGGTCAGCAGCAGCCGGGCGCTGGTTACGGCGGTATAGAAAGCCAGGCCCGTGGCGTTGGTGGCCAGGGCGTGTACCGGGTTGTCGGTGCCGCTGGCGCTGCCGGTTTTCAGCAGCACCATGTCGGTTTGGGTCAGGTTGAAATTCTGGCCCACCGGCGCCAGCGCATCCAGGTAGGTGGCGTTTTCCATCAGCAGGTCGATTTTGAAATCGGCCGGGTCGAAATCTTCCGCGTAGCCGGTGATGCCGGAGGCGAGGCGGCGCAGCACGATGGTGGTGCCAACGCGCAAATCCTTCCACAAGGCGTTATTCCTGAACTGGTACCTGCCGCCGGTGTCCGACGTCAGGTTGGCTTCAAAGTCCTTCAGTATCAGGCCGCGAATGTCGAGGCGGTCCTGCACCACGAGCAGCTCCACCGCATCCGTCGCGCCGTCCGAAGTCGAGCTGCCGTTGTACAGGCGGTTCACCACGATGCCCGTCAGGGGCTGCTCGGCAAAGGTGATTTTCGAGAAGTTGAAGCTGCTCGTCACGATGTCGAACTTGAGCGTGGCATTCGCGTCCGCATTCAGGTACACGTTGTTGATAACCACGTCCTGGTAGGTCTGGAAGCCGCCCGTGCCCGGCACGGGTATCACGCCGGTTCGGTCCACGTCGTTCACGCTCAGCCGCAGGCTGCCGCCCGCAGTGGTGCCCGACGCCACCCGCACCGTGACGCGGTACAGGCCGCTGCGCAGTACGTTCACCGAATATTTCAGCCACTCGCCGTTGGCCGAGTAGCCCACGTTGCCGAGGCCCTCGCCGCCATTTTCCGTGTCCACCGACTCGTTGGCGCGCGGCACCGTGGGGTCGAGCTGGGCGCCGCGGTTGGCCACGTCCGAGTCGTTGTAGGCCACGCCCTGGCCGCCGTTGTCAAACTCCACGGCCTTCACCACGCCCGGAATCACTGGGATGGTGGCCGGGAAGGGCGTGCGGATGCAGTTGCTCACCTGCACGTAGCTGGCCCGGGTCACCACGATGGTCGTGTCCGGGTTCACCAGCGTCATCGTCACGGTGGGGCTGCCGGCCGTGGCGTAGGTCACGGGCGCCGGGTTTTTGCCGGTGCCGGTGGCCGGCGTGGCGCCCGCCCCAAAATTCCAGTTTATCGACGTGAATTCGCCCAGCACGGTGGCCGCGTAGGTCACCGCTTCGGGGGCCACGCAGGTGAAGGTTTTATCGGCTGTAAAGTTGGCCAGCGTAAAAGTCTGGCCGGGGTTGAGGTAGGTGGGCGGCAGCGTCTGCTGCGCGTGTTGCAGCGAGTACACGACTTTCCGGGTCAGCGCGCCCTGGGCGTTGAACAAGAGCACCAGCGTCGATTGCGCGTAGATTTTGTCGTCGTAGAAGTTATTGATGCCGGCCGGCACGTTGATTTTGAGCGGGGCCGCGCCGGGCGCCGCGGCCGTGTTCAGCTGCAACGTGAAGTCGTAGTCCGTCGCGTCGCTCTCGTTCAGCAGCATCACGGCGGTGGTGCCGTTGTCGGTGCTGCTCAGCACTTTCACCAGCGCCTGGTTGTCGGTGGCGTTGAGGTTGGTGCCGTGCAGGTTTTCCGACACCAGCATCTCGTGCCAGAAAGCCGAGCGCGGCTTAAAAGTCGACGGCGTGCCCCCGTCGATGTAGCCCAAATCGCCAACCCCGCGCGCGCCACCGCTCTCATGAATCGACCACGGCTGCATCGAGAGGCCCTCATACTTCATGCCCACCCCGAACACCTCGGCCCAGAACTGCCCGTTTAGGAAGGAATGCACGCCCACGCCTTCCACGGTATTGACCGTGGGGTTGGCAAAATCGACGTTGAACTCGGTCAGGGCCCAGCGCAGGGCGTTGGCCCCGGTGCGGTTGTGCAGGGCGTTGGCGTTGGCCATCAGGCCCAGCAGGTTGATGGTGTTGTTGGTCAGGTTGGTGGTGCCGTTCACCACGCCGGCGCGGGTCTGCGTGCCGTTGAATGGGTAGGTGTGAAAGGAGATGACGTCGATGTAGTAGCGGCCATTGGCGTCGCGGCCGGTGATGTCGTTGGCGCCGCCCACCAGCGCGGGGTAGTAGCCGTTGTAGGCGGCGTTTTCCGGCCCCACCGTCAGAATGGCGGGGTCCACCGCCTTCATCGCCGACGCAAAGGCCTTGATGTAGGTTTCCACCCCCGCCACCGGCGTCGGGTTGGGGTGCGAGGCGTTGTTCAGGTCGGGCTCGTTGCCGATAATCCAGTATTTGATGTTCCGTTGCATCGTGATGTTCACGTGCTGCACCACCTGCGCCGCCTGCGCCGCCGTGAACCGCCCGCGCCCTTCCGACACCTGCACCATCGGCTCGGCCCCGATGCGCCGGATGGAGTCAATCAGGGCGATGTACTGGGCATTCGTTACCAAGTTGGAGTTCACGCCGTTGCCGCCGATGCGCACCATGCGCACCTTCGACTGCTGCACCATCGGCCACAGCCGGTCGAGCTGCCCGTTGAACACCTGCGAGCCCAGGGCCGTGGGCAACCAGGCATTTTGGCCGGCCAGGTACGGGGAGATGGGCTGCGCGTGGGCCGCCGCGAGGGCCAGCCAGCTGAGCAGGAAGAGGCGTAGCAGTTGCTTCATGGGTAGGAATTGGTTGAGTTGGTATGGGAAGGAGAAAGCCGGAATGGGCCGGACACACGGGCGTCGCTTCCGCGACCAACGGTCTCGGAAATGGCCACTAGGCCAGCCGTAAACGTTCAGATAAGAGGTTGCCCGTCAAGGGCGCCCAAACGACCCGCAGGGCCGGGAGGCCGGCTACAACCGGCTGGTAAAGGTGCGTATAGATCCCAGCAAAACACAGAACATCACGGCATTTATCTACGGAAACGTTTGCGTGCGCGGGACCTGGCGCGCCACTCAGCCACACCGCTGCACATAGCCTTGGGCTCCTACTCGCCTTGCCAGGTAGACCGTTGTTTTAATCAGAGCCTACCTTCGGGAAGCATCAAAAAGTGTGGGGCAAGAGGTGGTTGCCCCCAATTGCCCCACACTTTTTGATGCTCTCCTTTTAGCACGCGCCTGTCACAATAGGTTTAGCCAAGCGCACCCACGGCCGGCCCGATGCTACAACGTTTGCGACGAAGCTGGAAAACGGTACCGTGCCCGAACGCCGCCGGACAAAAAAGGCGTGTATATTTCCGCCGAATAGCCCCCGAAGGCACCAAAAAGGCGGGGCTGCGCGGCCGGCCTGTCAAACCCCGGCGATGAAAATCCGTGGCTCCTGCATCTGAGCTCTTCCGCTACTTACCCCAATTATTAGCTCTGCCTCATTGATGGCCTCACTCCTGTCATACTTCTCTACCATGCTAAGTGGTGGCCTGCTGCTGCTGGCCCCGCCGGCACTGCGCTCAACGGACTCCGCCGCCCAGCCGGCCCTCAGGTCTCCGGCCCCGCTTGCTTTCACCGTTCGCAACCGGCTGGCGGTGGCGCGCCCCGCCGAAACAGTTAGCCTGCCCGCCGCCCGGCTGACCGGCCTCATTGCGGCCTATGGTGCGGACAACCTGCTGGTGCGCGACGCCGCGACCGGCGTGGTGCTGGTAAGCCAAATGCTCGACAATGATGCCGATGGCCGAGCCGATGAGCTGCTGTTTCAGACCACTCTGACCGCTAAGGAGGCAAAGCGGTTCACCGTGTCGGGCGCATCTAATGGGGCCGCCCAGCGGCCCACGAGCCCCACTACCACGTTCTCCCGCTTCGTGCCGGAGCGCATCGACGACTACGCCTGGGAAAACGAGCGGGTGGCCTTTCGCACCTACGGCCCCGTGGCCCAGCAACTGAAGGAGGCCGGCCGCAAAGACGGCACCCTGACAAGTGGCATGGATTGCTGGCTAAAGCGCGTACCCTACCCCGTCATCGACAAGTGGTATGCCGGCAACGTGCAAACGCCTAGCTATTACCACCACGACCGCGGTGAAGGCTACGACCCCTACCACGTGGGCGACAGCCGCGGCTGCGGCGGAACCGGCGTCTGGGACAACGACCGGCTTTATGTCTCCAAAAACTTTATCAGCTACAAAACGCTGGCCACCGGCTCCATCCGGACGGTGTTCGAACTGACCTATGCGCCTTGGGACGCCAACGGCCGGGTCATTATCGAGAAAAAACGCATTTCCCTGGACCTGGGCAGTAATCTGAGCCGGCACGAAGTCAGTTTTAGCAGCGCGCAGGCCCTGCCCAATTTCGCGGTGGGCATTACCTTGCACGATAAGCAAGGCTCCGTGCGGGCCAACCAGCAAGCCGGCTGGTTTCGGTATTGGGAACCCCTCGACGATGCCGAAATCGGCACTGGCGTCGTACTCGCCCCCGGGGACGTGACGGAATTTCGTGACCACCGCGTTGCCCAGCCCGACCAGAGTAACCTGCTCATTTTTACCCGCTCCGCTGGCACGCCCCTGGTTTTCTACGCCGGCTTTGGCTGGACGAAAAGCGGCCAGTTCCGCACCGTGCAGGACTGGGACGCATACCTGGCCCGGTTTGCCCAAACGCTGGCCTCGCCCCTGGAGGTAAGCTGGACGAAGACCCGGTAAGAGCAGCTTCCACCGAAGGCGGCTTCCGAACGTAATACCTTTTCTTAACTTAACCCTGTGCCTTTTGCTTTCCTCTGCCTTGCGGCCCTGGCCGGCACGGCCCTGGCCGGCACGGCCCTGTGCGCCGCGGCTGCCGCCTTCAGCCTGACCCCGCCGCCCGCCCCGGCCCTTTGAAACGCTCGGTGGCCCCGCCAAATAACCAGGCCGCGCTCATGGCCAACGGGGCCGCCGTAAAGGGAGGGCATCAAAAAGTATGGGGCAATGGTGGTCAACCGTCTCTCAGCTTACCTAAAGAGCCGTACTGGTCGGTGAAAGCGACGAGCCAATTAGCCGTCTCCCTCCCTTCTGCCGTGATTACTGCCCGACTGCCCCATACTTTTTGATGCTATCCCATAACAGGGGGTGAGCGGCATAAAAGGAACCTGGCGCCGCAGCCCGTTACGGCCGCGGCGCCAGGTTCCCAAAGTTATTGTGGGCCTTCCCCCGGCCGGCTGGCATTGTGCATGAACGACCGTGCCATGAGCATGAACGAAAAAATTGGTCGTTTTACGAGACGCCCCGCCCGCCACAAACCCAGGTGGACCCAAACACGGTCGACCAGTTCTCCCTACCGGTATTCTCTGTTTCTACTATTGTGCAACTCCGAATACACCGGTTTTTTCTCGTCAAACTACCGAGCTTGTTGATGGCCCGACCTTATCAGCAGCGGATTAGCGCAGGTCGTGCGGGGGTACGGTGTCCATGTCAGTGTACTCGCGGTTCTCGCCGGCCATGCCCCAGATGAAGGCGTAAGCGGCCGTGCCGCAGCCGGTGTGGATGCTCCACGGCGGGGAGAGAATGGCTTGCTCGTTGCTTACCCACAAGGGGCGCGTCTCGCTGGGCTCGCCCAGCAGGTGCAGCACGCGCTGGCCGGCCGGCAGGCTGAAGTAGAGGTAGGCTTCCATGCGCCGGTCGTGGGTGTGGGCGGGCATGGTGTTCCACACGTTGCCGGGCAGCAGCTGGGTCAGGCCCATCACCAGTTGGCAGCTCTGGATGCCTTCGGCGTAGATGTACTTGTAGATGGTGCGGCGGTTGGCCGTCTCGGCGGCGCCCATCTCCACGGGCGTGGCCTCGGCCTGGGTGCGGCGCGTGGTGGGGTGGGCGGCGTGGGCCGGGGCCGAGAGCAGATAGTACTTGGCCGGATTAGCGGCGTCGCGCTGGCAAAGGTCACTTCTTTGGAACCCAGGCCGATGTAGAGGCAGTCCTGGTTTCCCAGTTCGTACACCTGGCCGTCGACGGTGATGGTGCCGGCCCCGCCCACGTTCAACGCGCCCAGCTCGCGGCGCTCGAGGAAATAACTCGCTTTCAGCGACTCCGGACAGGGCAAGGCCAGCGCCGTGTCAGCGGGCTGCGCGCCGCCCACTATCATGCGGTCATAATGCGCGTAAGTCAGCTCTGTTGCGCCAGCTGTGAAGATGTTCTCAATCAGGAAATGCTCCCGCAGGCCACTCGTGTTGAGCATGGCCGTTTCCCGGGGACCGATGGCAAAGCGTTGCGTCATAGGAAAGAATATGATGGAAGGGAATATGTTGAGTTGGTTACAGCGTCAGCAGCACGGTTTCGAGGCCTTCGGACTGCACGGCCACGGCGGTTTGGCCGGGCCGGGCTTCCAGGCTGATGAGGGCGCGGCCGTTGTAGGCCTGCACCTTGCGCGAGCCGCGGCTGGTGCCCAGGTCATCGAGCAGCCGGCCGGCCCCGGCCAGGGAAAACGCCATCCAATTTGCTGCGTCGAGGCACTGCACGCCCTGGGCATCAAAGAGTTTGGCTTCGACGGTGGTCAGGCCGTTGGTTTCGCCTACTTTTTCCAGGGTCAGGCGCGCAGGTTTGCCCCATTTCTGAGTCTGGTAGCGGAAGCTGATTTCGTCCTGCACGGTTTGGCGGCCCTGGTGGGCGACGACGCGCACCTGGTTTTGGCCGGACACGAACTGCACGTTCCAGTGCAGGCCGGCGGCGGGGAAGTCCTGGCTGTTGCGCTGCTTCACGCCGTAGCTTTTGCCGTTGACGAACAGCTCGGCTTGCGCGCAGTTGGAGTACACTTTCACAAGCTTTTGCTCGCCTTCGTCGCCCCAGCGCACGGGCCAGCCGTGGCCGTAGATGTGGGCCATGGGCGCCGTGGCCCAGTGCGACTGAAACACAAAGTATGCCTCTTTTTTGGTAAAATCGCGCTCCACCACGCCCTTCTGGTTCATGTAGGGAATGGGGTTGTCGGGGCGCACGGGCGTGGAGAAATCCTTGAACGGCCAATACGCCGTGCCACTGAGCCAGGGCATGGTTTCCTGCTCCTTGAGGTGCCAGTCGACGAGGTTGCAGAGGTAGCTTTCGCTCCAGTCGCCGTCTTTCGAGACGCGGGCACTGCCGCCGAACAGGGAGGCGTCGCCGGCGCGCTCGTCGCCGCCCTGCCCGCCGCTGATTTTAACGAGGGCGTTGTCGGGGTTTTCGGAATGGCGGCCCGCGTGGCTGTCGCCGCCCCATTCCACGTGCAGAAAGCGCTTCACGCCCTGAAATTCTTTCTCGCTAATCTCTTTGTAATCGGTATAAACGCCCCGGTACCAGCCCGCCCAGATGGAGGGCGAGTACACATCCGGAATGTCTTTGCAGAAATCGCAGCGCCGAATGGCGGTGTAGCGGGCCGGGTCGAGCTGGTGCGACAGCGCGTTCAGCTCCTTCATGTAGGTGCGAATCTTCTCCTTATCAAAATCCGGAAAGTCGCCGGGCCAGTCGTTTTCATTGCCCAGCCCCCACACGATTACCGCCGGGTGGTTGTAGTGCTGCTGAATCATGTTGGTCAGCATGCGCCGGCCTTGGGCCTGGTACACCTCGCCGCCGAGGCCCCCACGGCACCACGGAATTTCTTCCCACACCAGAATGCCCAGCGAGTCGCACTGCTGCAGCACGATGCGCGACTGCTGGTAGTGCCCCAGCCGAATGAAGTTGACGCCCATCTCCTTCATCAGCCGCATCTCCTGCCGAATCATGGGCTCGGTCATGGCGGCGGCCACGCCGGCGTGGTCTTCGTGGCGGTGGGTGCCGCGCAGCAGCAGGCGCTGCCCGTTCAGGCGGAAGGGGCCTTTTTCCACGAATTCGATGTGCCGGAAGCCGACTTTCTCGGTTTGCACCAACGTGTCGGAGCCGGACTTTACGGTTACTTGCACGGTGTAAAGCTGTGGCTTTTTCGGCGACCACAGCTGCGGGTTCTTCAGCGTGAAAGCGTGGAGTTGCTGCTCCGCTGCCTTTACCGGAAAGCTTGCCTGGTGCCTGCCCACCTGTTTGCCCCGGGGGGCTAGTACCCGCACCGAAACCTGGGCTGAGCCGCTGGGCGCGAATTCCCGAAAAGCCGCCCTAATGGTAAGCTGACCCTGTTTTCCCGTTGGGTCGACTTCGGCCTTAGCCATGATGCGGGACAGCGCCACCGCTGGCTCGTACACCAGATTCACGTAGCGGTAGAGGCCGCCGTACAGGTTGAAATCCGATAAATCGGAAGGCATCATCTGCAGGTCGCGGGAATTGTCGCTGCGAATGGACAGCGGAACTTTCCCCTTGAATTGCTTCTGGAAGGCCTCGGTTTGCTTGAAATCGGCCACGGCCTGGGTGAGGTCCACGGTCCATTCGTCGTAGCCGCCCACATGGCTGCCCACTTTGGTGGTGTGAAGGTACACGTCGGTCTTTTGGCCGGCGCCTTCGAAGTGCAGCAGCGTGCGGCCGTTGGCGTAGGGGTTTTGCAGGTCGAGCTGGGTGCGGTACCAGCCGGGGCCCTGGTAGTAGTTCACGTCCGGGTCCACGGCATCGCGGGCGTTGAAGCAATGCGGCAGCGTCACGGGCGTCCAAAGGGGCACGCTTTCGGGGTTGCCGGCGCCTACGGGTCGCACGGCCTCCCACACGCCGCCCAGGTCCTGGCGCACAAATTCCCAGCCGCTGTTGAGCCGGGTGCTTTTTTGGGCAGGGGCTGGATAGAAGTTCAGCAGGCCGGCCAGCAAGAGAATAAACCTAATGGGTTTCAAGTGGAGCAGCTTTATCAACCTGTTTAAATGGAATGTCATGCGGGGCGAGGTTCCCTCGGGCGAGATACCGCGCTCTGCATGACGGGTGCTATCCCGAACCAATCAGACCCCACCAAACACCGAAAAGCCCCCGTCCACGCAAATCATGGAGCCGGTTACGAACTGGGAGGCGTCGCTCAGCAGCCACACCAGGGCGCCTTTAAGCTCGTCGGGGTGGCCAAAGCGCTTGAAGGGCGTTTGGCGAATTACCAATTCGCCGCGGGCCGTGAACCCGCCGTCGGGCGTGGTGAGCAGGCTGCGGTTTTGTTCGGTGAGGAAGAAGCCGGGCGCTATGGCGTTCATGCGGAGCTTGTCGCCGTAGCGGTTGGCCATTTCCACGGCAAACCACTGGTTGTAGTAGTCCACGGCCGCCTTGCCCATGTTGTAGCCCAGCACTTTGGTGATGGCCCGCTTGGAGTTCATCGACGAGATATTGACGATGCTGCCCCGGCCCGTGCCCGATTCAGCCATGGCTTGGCCAAAAATCTGGGTGGGCAGGATGGTGCCCCACAGGTTCAGCTCCATTACTCTCTTCATGCCGGCGAGGTTCATCTTGAAAACGTCTTCTTCGGCGTCGAGCACGCCATCGGGGGCGTTGCCGCCGGCGGCATTCACGAGGCCATTAAGGCGGCCGAACGTGCTCATTACCTCGTTGCAGGCCCGCCGCAGGTCTTCTTCTTCCATCACATCAGCCACCACGGCCAGCGCCCGGCCGCCCTGGTCGTTGATGGCCTGGGCACGTTCGCGGGCCACCGCTTCGCTGCGCCCCAGGATGGCCACGGCCCCACCAGCTTCCACGATGCCGTTGATGAAGGAATTGCCCAGAATGCCGGTGCCGCCGGTCACGACCACGACTTTGTCGCGCAGGGAGAAGTTTTCACTCATAATCCGTTATTGAAGCGCCAGGGCAGCATAATTCTGGTAGCGCCACAGGGCTTCCAGCAGGTAATAATCGGCATAAACCAACGGCGCGTCTACCTCCGAATTGATGGGCTTGTTGCCGGTGGCGTGCTTCAGCAGGAAAAAATTATTGGTGCCCGGCGCCGCCAGGTACTGCGGCGTGCACAGGCTGCTGAGCATGGCCGTGGCCGCGCCGTAGTACTTTTTGGGGCTTTTGACGTACTTGCTCAGCTCCAGCAGGCCCGAGGCGGCCACCGTTGCTGCCGAAACATCGCGCGGCGCATCGGGAATGTCGGGGGCGTTGAAATCCCAGTAGGGAATGCGGTCCGCTACCTTGCTGGTTTGCTTGATGAAGTAGTCGGCCGCCTGCTGCGCCGCGGTGAGATAGCGCGGGTCGCGGGTGTGGCGGTAGAGCATGGTGTAGCCATAAATGGCCCAGGCCTGGCCGCGGGCCCAGCACGAGTTATCGGCGAACCCCTGGTGGGTCATGGCTTTGCGCAGCTGGCCGGTAGCGGGGTCGAAATCGAGCACGTGGTAAGTGCTGTGGTCCTTGCGAAACCGGTGTTTCAGGTCGGTATTGGCGTGGGTTTTGGCGAGGTGGGCAAAGCTGGGGTCGCCGCTGAGCTTGCTGGCCGAAAACAGCATTTCCAGGTTCATCAGGTTGTCGACGATGACCGGATACGTAAACGGCGCGAAGTCCCAGGAGCGAATGGCACCCACCGTGGGGTTGAAGCGGCGCACCAGCGTGGCCGAGGCCTGCAGCACCACTTCGCGGTACTTGGGGCTCTGGGTCAGCTCGTAGCCCTGGCCGAAGGAGTTGTTCAGGATGAATCCCAGGTCGTGGGTGTTGGTAGTGTTTTTCTCCGCTTCCAGGGTTTCGGTGCGGGCGGCGGCGCGGCGGCGCCAGTAGTCCTTGCCGGTGAAGCGGGCCAGGTACCAGAGGTTGCCGGCGAAGAATCCGCTGGTCCAGTTGCGGCTGGAAGTGAGCAGCATGGTTCCGTCCTCTTTGGTGCTGCGCGGGTGCCGGGCGCTGTCGGGGTACTGCCGGAGCAGAGCGGCGTACTGGGTTTCGGCCAGCGCCACCACCTGGGCCACGGGAATAACCGGTGCCTTTTGGGCGGAGGCACTGCCCGCCAGCGCGAGCAGCAGGAGCATCAGCAGCGTCGGGCGCGTTGCGTTCATGGCAGGTGTTTCAAGCGAAAAAAACAGGTCATTACAGCGCCCATGGCACCCGGGCAAAATCAGGATTTAAAGCAAATACCTTTTCCGCTTCCAGGTCAGCATAATGCGGGCTGGCCAGGTGGTAGAGCGTGAGCACGGCGTGGTTGCTCACCGGCACGACATCGGGGCGGTCCATCTGCTTTTGCCGCAGCAGATAGGGCTTAAACCACGCAATGGCCGGGTGCAGGCCGCGGCCGTCGGGCAGCGTGTAGTTCCAAAGGTCAACCTTGAGCTTCTCGGCCAGGCGGGCCACCCGTACCCAGCCCAGCATGTTCATGGTCACGTAGTTCCAGGGGCGGGTGCGGGCCAATTCCAGGGGCTGAGAGCCATCGGGCGCGAGCTGCACGGCCAGACGGGCAAGGGTCATGGTCTCGAGCACCTTACGCGCCAGGGTTTCATCTCCAGTGAAGAGGGCAAAGTCGATTACCTGCGCGTCGTAGAACGTGCTGTGGTTGTTCCTGGTCCGGCCTTCTTCCAGGCCCAGCTTGCTGGTGGTGGCCCAGGTGGTGAACTGCCGGAACCAATCCTTCAGCCCGCCCACCAGCCGGGCATCGATGCTTTTGCTGCCGCTGAACAGGGCCAGCGCGTCGGGAATTTCTACCATGTCGCGCGATTCTATCATGCCGTAGCAGCGGCCGGTGCTGACGCCCGGAATGGCCTGCGCGAAGTTCAGGTGGGGGTTCATGCGGGTGGCCGGCTCCAGGAAGAAGCCCCGCAGCTGTTTAGCGGCGCAGGCTGCATACTGTTCGTTGCCCGTGAAGTAGTAGGCCACGCCCAGGGTTTTCACGTCCCGAAACAGGTCCTTCAGGTTGTCTTCGTCGGTGAAGGCGGCGGCTTCCGGGTTGCGCAGCCCGTCTTTGTTGATGTAGGGCAGCCCATCGGGCCTGGTGGGGTCGGGCCAGCTGTAGGGCGCCTGCGACATGTAGTCATGCTTGTCGCCGGTGGGCGGTACCTGGCTTTTGCCCGTAATGAAGTAAGCGCGCTGGCGCAGGGCTTTATCGGCCGCGCGCAGTACGGCTTTCACTTGCGCCACCTCCACGGGCTGGCCCTTTATGTAAGCCGCTTTATAAGCCGCCATTTTGCCCGCATCAAGCAGGATGAACGGGGCCGGCGCAGCCGACTGGGCCGGGGCAATGCCCCAACCCAGCAGCAAGGCCGCCAGCAGCCACCGAAAACGCTCGGCCCGCATCAGAACCCAGGGTTTTGCATCAGGTTGGGGTTCAGCACCACCTCGCTCTGCGGAATGGGGAGTAGCAGGAAATTGTTGGCTACCGTGCGGCTGAGCACGCTTTGCTGCACTTGCTGCAGGCGGCCCAGGCGCAGCAAGTCGAAGCGGCGGTGGCCCTCCTGCACCAGCTCCCAGGACCGTTCCTGCAGCAGCAGGTCAACAAAGGCAGCTTTGGTAGTGGAGGTAGTTGGCAGCGGGACCAGCCCGGCGCGCACCCGCACCCGGTTGATGCCCGTGTACTTGGCGGCATCGGCGGCGTTCAGGTTGTTGAGGGCTTCGGATTGCAGCAGCAGCACGTCGGCGTAGCGCAGAATCAGCCAGTTGACCCGCGAGTCGTTGCCGATGCGGCGGTCATCCCGAAACTTGTTGAAGTAGAACTGCGACAGCACGGTGGTACCGGCCCGGTTGGTGAGGTTCCAGTCTTTGCGCACGTCGTTGGCGGTGTAGGACTGCACGAACTGATTGGCAGCGGAAAACGAGCCGAAGCCCCCGCCCGCTGGCGACAGGTACTGCCGCACGATGATGTTGCCCACGTTCGGCGGCAGGTCGAACTGCACCGAGAAGATGTGTTCGGGTCCGTTCTCCTTGTCGGCATTGAACACGTCGCCGTACATCGGCAGCAGGCTGTAGAGATTGGAGTTGATGACGCGGTTGGCAGCGGCCAGGGCATCCTGGTTGTCGGTGGCCTGAGCGTCGGGAGAAGCGGCGCGGGTCAGATACACTTTGGCCAGCAGCGCGGCGGCCGCGCCGCGCGATACGCGCCCTTTGTTGGCCGCCACAATAAGGTTTTCAGGCAGGCAGTTGGCTTCCGCAAACTTCAGGTCGTCGATAATCTGGTTGTACACCGTGGCCGGAGGCGTGCGGTTGGGGCGCAGGTCGTCGTTCGGGCCTTTCACCGGAGCCAGCAGCAGGGGCACCGCCCCGAAACTGCGCACCAATTCGAAGTAGCCCAGCGCCCGCAGAAAGCGGGCGTTGCCTACGATGTTGTTCTTGCGGACTTCGTCCATGCTGATGGGCGGCACCTTCTCAATCACGTCGTTGGCCCGCGCAATCATCAGGTAAGTGTTGTTCCACCAGAAGGCAATTTCGCCGTTGTTGGCCGTGTAGGTATAGCGGTTCAGCTCGGCGCGGTCGCCGGTGGTGGCGCCCACCACCTCGATGTGCTCGCCGCCCAGCTCCTGCACCAGCCAGGCCGTGCGGCCGTAGTGGCGCTGCTGCTGCATAACGGAGAAGGCGCCGTTGAGGCCCGCTACGGCATCGCCTTCATTCTGGTAAAAATTGGATGCCGTGAGGAAGTCGTAGGGCTTTTCTTCCAGAAATTTTTCGCAGGAAGAAAGCAGACCCAGGGTAAGCAGGCTGAGCAGAACGAGGTTCTTTTTCATGTCGGAACGGAATAAGGAATGCCTGGACGGGAAGGATTTAAAAGCCGATGCGCACGCCGGCGATGAACGTCCGGGAGCTGGGGAAGGCGTTGTAGTCCGTGTTCAGGCTCAGGTTGGAGTTACCGAAGGAGTTCACCTCGGGGTCGTAGCCGGTGTAGTCGGTGATGGTAATGAGGTTCTGGCCGGTCACGTAAATGCTGGCCGCTTTCACCGTTTTGTTCATGCCCGCGGGCACGGGAATGGTGTAGGAGATGGTGGCCGTTTTGAGGCGCACGAAGCTGCCGTCTTCCACCACGTCGCTGGTAATGCCGGTGTTGCGGCGTAGCACGCTGTTGGCCTTGGGGATGGTATTGCTGGTGCCGGGCCCGGTCCAGCGGTCTAGCACGGCCTTCACTTTGTTGGGGGCCACAAAGCCCGACTCCAACTCGTAGCGGTTGAGGTTGAGCACGCTGCTGCCTTCCACGCCCTGAATGAACAGGCTCAGCCCCAGAGGCCCGAAGGTGAAGTTGTTGGTGACGCCATAAATGAAATCGGGCTGGGCCTGGCCCACGATAATGCGGTCGCCGCCGTCGATGCGGTTATTGCCGTTCAGGTCGGCGTAGCGCGGGTCGCCGGGGCGCACGCGGTCGGTGATGCCGCTCTCCGCGATTTCCTGCGGGGTCTGCCAGATACCCAGGAACTGGTAGCCGTAGAAAGCCCCAATGGGCTGACCCACGCGCAGGATGCCGGTGTTGCCCGCCGCGCCGGGAAATACGCTGCCGCTCGACTGCCCCACAAACCGCTCTCGCTCGCCGTTCAGGTCTAGTACTTTGTTGCGGTTGAGCGAGAAGTTCAGGTTGGTTTTCCAGCCGAAGCGGGCGCCCTCCACGTTCACCGTGTTCAGGCCCAGCTCGAAGCCCTTGTTCTGCACGCTGCCCGAGTTCAACAGGATGTTGGAGAAGCCCGAAGTTTGCGGGATGGACACCTGCAGCAGCAGGTCGCTGGTCTTTTTATAGTAATAGTCGGCCGTCAGCAACACCCGGTTTTTCAGGATGCCGATGTCGATGCCGAAGTCAGAAGAAGCCGTGGACTCCCAGGTCAGGTCGGGGTTGGGAATGTTGGAGGCCGTGAGGCCCACCAGGCGGGTGGTGCCGCCGGTGTAGGGGTTGAGGCCGTAGCGGGCCAGCGACTGGTACGAGCCGATTTCCTGGTTGCCGGTGATGCCGTAGCTGGCGCGCAGCTTCAGGTCGCTGAACACGGGCAGGGACTTCATGAAGTTTTCGTCGATGACGCGGTAGGCCACGGCTGCCGACGGGAAATAGCCGAACTTGTTGTTATCGCCGAAGCGCGACGAGCCGTCGGCCCGCATCGTGAAGGTGACCAGGTACTTCTCGAACAGCCGATAGTTTATCCGGCCAAAATACGAGGCCAGCGTGTTGGAATTGCGCCCCGAGCCGGGCGTGAGCACGTTGCCGCCAATGCCCAGGTTGTCGTTGCCCAGGGCATTGGTGAACAGGTTGCTCACCGAGGCGTTGTAGCGCTCATTCACGAATTCCTGGAACGTGAGGCCCGCCACTACGTTCAGGGCGTTGTTCTCGTTGAGCTTACGGTCAAAAGTCAGCGTGTTCTCGTTGAGCCAGCTGTAGTTTGTGGCCGAGCCTTTGAAGGCGAAGCCGTTGGTGTTCTGCCCCACAAACACGGTGGAGGGAATGAAGCGGTTTTCCTGGCTGTTGAAGAGGTCGATGCCACCGGAAATGCGCAGCTTCAGGCCGCGCGCGATTTCGTAGGTGCCGGCGGCGTTCAGCAGGCCACGCAGCACGTTCTGCTCGTTGCGAACACTTTCGGCGTAGGCCACCGGGTTGCCCCCGATTTCCACGTAGGGCTGGGGCTGGTTGTCGAGAGTGAAGTTGCCGTTGGCGTCGCGCACGGGCACGGCCGGGTTGAAGCGTAGGGCGTCGAGCACGGTGCCGCCGCTGCTACCGCCGTCGGTGTTCACATTGGCCCGCTGCTGCTGGGTGCGCGAGAGCTGGCTGGTGAAGTTGAAGTTGATTTTGTCGCTCACCTTGCGGTCCAGGTTCAGGCGCACCGAGCCGCGCTTGAAGCCCGAGTTTATGATGATGCCTTCCTGGTCGAAGTAGTTAAAGCTCAGGTTGTAGCGGGTTTCTTCGTTGCCGCCGCTGAAGCCCAGTTGGTAGTTACCCATGCGGGCTGCACGGAAAATCTCATCCTGCCAGTCGGTGCCTTTGCCCAGGTCCGCAATCTGCTCCTGGGTGTAGGGCAATGCCCGGACTTGGGTGGGGTTTTCCTGGTTGTTTAGCGTTTGTACCTCGTTGAGGTAGGTGGCAAACTCGCGGGCGTTCAGCAGCTCGTACGGCTTGCGCACGGTGTTGAGGCCGGTGTATGCCTCAAAATCGATGACGTTGCGGCCGGCCTTGCCTTTTTTGGTGGTCACAATCACCACGCCGTTGGCCCCGCGCGAGCCGTAGATGGCCGTGGCCGAGGCATCCTTCAGCACCTCGATGCTCTCGATGTCGGACGGGTTGATGGAGTTCAGGTCGCCAGCGCCCGGAAAGCCGTCAATCACGAACAGCGGCTCGTTGCCGGAGTTGATGGAGTTGGTGCCCCGGATGCGGATGGACACCCCACCGCCCGGCTCGGAGTTGGTCTGGGTAACCTGCACGCCGCTCACACGGCCCTGCAGAATCTGCTCGGCGCGGGCAATTGGCACTTCCGCCACCTGCTCGGCCGAGATAGAGGCCACCGCCCCGGTCAGGTCCTGGCGCCGCTGGGTGCCGTAGCCCACCACCACCACGTCGTTAAGGTCGGTGCTCTTCTCCTTGAGGCGGACCGGCTCCACAGTGGCGCCGCTGCCCACGCGCCTCTCCACGGCTTCAAAGCCGATGAAGGAGTACACCAGCACGGCATCGTCGCCGGCCACGGGCAACGTGAACTTGCCTTCGGCATCGGTGGCGGTGCCCAGCGTGGTGCCTTTTACTACCACCGAAACACCCGGCAGCGGGCTCCGGTCCGCAGCGCTCAGGACCGTGCCGGTTACTTGACGGGTCTGGGCCTGCGCGGAATAAGCCGCGGCTACGGCCAGAGGTATTAGCAGTAGAGTACTTGTTCGCATGGGTCAGAAGATTTAAGTAAGAATCTTGTTTGGGGCGTTAATTCCGTGTAAACATCCATTTATTAAACATTTTAACCTATGTTTTTTTACGTAAACGTTTGCGCTAATCTGAGGTGGCTGACTAACTCTGGACAGAACAGGGTGGTATCTTCCCTCTGTCCTGAAAGACACACCAAAACCCGACAAACGGCGCTAATTTGGAGAGCATCAAAAAGGGTGGGGAAGTAGGGGGCAAGCACCTGTTGGCTTAACTTGGGAAGCCATCTCTGTCGTTGAACGCCACGCCCCAACCAGCTGCTGCTGCTATCTTATCCGGTATTGACCGGCTGGCGGCGGTCTACCAGCTCAAGATTCATCTGCTAGGTATCAGCCCGCAGATTTGCCGGCGCGTGTTGGTACAGGGCGATACGACGCTGGCCGAACTGCATCACGTCTTCCAGGTGGCGATGGGCTGGGACAACTGGCACCTGCACCGTTTTAAGCTCTGGGGCAAAGAACACGGGATTCCATATGCCGGCGGCATCTACTTTGCCGACGATACCCACCGGGTTCACCTGGGCGATTTCCCGTGGCGGGTCAACGACAAGTTTACCTACACCTATGACTTCGGCGATTACTGGCTCCACCAAGTGCGCGTGGAACAGGTGTTTCCCCCGACTGCCTTAGCGGCTCACCCGGTGTGCGTGAGTGGCCGCCGGGCCTGCCCACCGGAGGAGGTCGGCGGTCCCAGGGGCTACAACCAACGGACGCTTGACCAGTTTGGCTGGGCCTACGAAGCCCGTGACCGCCTACTGGCCGGCGAGGACATCCGGGAGGACGACGTGCCGACTTGGTTCTGGACCTTTCGGCCGGAGCATTTCGACAAGGAGCAAGTCAACGAACGCCTGGCGCAAGTGTATCAACTTAAGGGTAATCCCGATTTTCTGTATTCACAGGGCGGCTACGACTACTTTTTCGCGCCTTCCGCCGGACCGAATTCGCATTAAGAAAACCAGATGGTTTTTATGATACGGCAGGAATAGCTTTGCGCCATGCAACAGGCCGTCATTTTCGTGCGCGTCTCCAAAAAGGAGCAGGACTACCAGCGACAGGTCGAAGACCTGCGCGCCGTAGCCCAGAACCAAGCGGTGCAGGTCGTGGCCGAGATTTCGGAGAAGATTAGCGGAGCCAAGTGAAATCAGGACCGGGAGAGGATTCAGCAGTTGCTGGAACTGAGCCCCCGGGGCGCCATCCAGAAAGTATTGGTGAGCGAAGTCTCGCGTTTGGGCCGCTCTACGGTGGAAGTGCTGCAAATCGTCGAGGAACTGACGCAGTTAGGCGTCAGCATCTACGTCCAAAACTTCGGGATTGAAACGCTCAAAAACGACAAACGCAATCCGGTGGCCCAGTTCATGTTCACGCTACTAGCCGAATTTGCCCGCCTGGAACGCGAGACTCTGCGCGAGCGCATTCTCTCTGGCATGGACGAGGCGCGCCGTCAAGGCGTCAAAATCGGCCGCCCGGCGGGCACCACGGAGGAGAAGGCCGTTTTTCTGAAAAAGTATGCGGCCGTCGCCCGGCAACTACGCGCGGGCCTGAGTGTACGTAACACGGCCAAGCTCTGCGACGTGGCCATCAATACGGTTCACAAAGTGAAAGCCTTGCTGTAATCCCTAACTCCCCAGTCCCATGAACTTCAAACTACAACTGGTGGCGTGCCCCCCGGACGGCGACGAGCCCGCTATCGAAGATGTGTCTGCTTGGACCCGCGAGGACCTGAGCTTAGCCAGTGTGGGCCTGACGCTGGCCGAGTCCAAAGCACTGCTGCAGCGCATCCAGCAGAAAGTGATTGCGCAGCAGGTGGCCACGCATTTTCAAGCGCAGCAGCCCGCCGGCTTACGGAAGAAGGGCAGCTAACCGCTCCAGCTGAAAACCTTGTTTGGGAACGTCACGGTCGACAATCCGCGCTACTACTTACCGCCCGCCGAGGCGGGACCGAAAACCTATAGCCTCCTCCAACACCTCTTTCCGCAGCACGTGACCCCGGAGCGGTTGTATTTGGAAACCAAGTGGGGCAGTCTCATCTCGTACCAAAAAACGGCCGATTTGCTCCGCTACGTGTTGCCCATTGCCGCGAAGCTCATGGGCACGACCGTCCAGCAGCACCTGCACGCGGTGGTCGAAGCCCAGGAACAGCAGCTGCCCGCGGAGGTGGCCTCTTTCCAAGGCATTTGTCAGCGCGACCGCGAGGCCGTGCCGTGCCTGCCCCGCCCGCTGGTGGTCGGCCTCAACGGCGGCTACGTCCGGCACTGGCACAAAAAAAGTTGTTTCGAGGTGATTGCGGGCAAAAGCATTCCCGCCGAAGGGGCCGCCAAATGCTTCGGCTTCGTGCAGGAAGTAGACGCCAAGCCGCGCCGGCGGGTGTTCGAGGTGCTGCGCTCGCAAGGCATACAGGCCAATCAGTCGGTGGAATTCTTTACCGACGGCGCCTCCATTCTGCGGTCGCTGACCAGCTACCTGGGTGCGAAGTCGCGTCACATCCTGGACTGGTTTCATCTGACGATGCGCATGACGGTGCTTAACCAGTACGCGCTGGGCGTCGTCCAAGTAGATGCAACAGGGGGAAGGCGCTGCAGAAAGGCTTGACTAGCATCAAATGGCACCTCTGGCACGGCAACGCGGAGCGGGCCCTGGAAAAAATAAGGGACTTGGACGACACACTGGCCACGCACCAAAACGACCCGCTCGTGGCCAAGAAATACAGCAAGTGGAAGCCAATGACCCGATTGATTGCTGATTTTTACACCTACGTGGAGCAGAAAAGTGGCTTCATTGTGGACTACTCGGAGCATCATCGCTACGGCAAACGCGTCTCCACGGGCTTTGTCAAATTGGCGGTGAATCAAGTGCTAGCCAAGCGAATGGCGAAGCGGCAACAACTGCAGTGGACTAAAAAAGGGGCGCACCTGCTTGTGCAGGCCCGCACGAAGGTGCTCAACGAGGAATGGGAAGACTGTTTTCGGCAGCAGTATCCCGGCTTCCGGTCAGTGCCAGCAGAACCGATGCAGATGGCCGCCTAACCCAAGTGCCCCACACTTTTTGATGCTCTCCAACACCGTGACCATCACGGCTGCGCCGACGGCGACCTTCGGCTATGCCTCTGCAGTAAACTGCGAAGGTGCGGGCCTCGTAACTGCCGCGCTGGCCACGGGCGCCACGGCGGGCACGTTCTCCTCAACCACGGGCCTGGCCATCAACGCCATCACCGGCGCTGTTGACCTAGCCACTTCGACGCCGGGTACCTACACCGTGACCAACACGGTGGCGGCCGCGGGCGGCTGCGCCGCGGCGATGGCCACGGCTACTTTCACGGTAATCGCTCGTCCGGTGCTGACGGCCACCTACACCGGCACTACTACCACGCTGACAGCGAGTACGGCTACCGGCAACCAGTTCTTCATGAACGGCGTGGCCATTGCTGGCGCGACGGGCCAGACCTACGTTGTGAACGGCACGACTGCTCAGCTCGGCTCCTACACTGTAGTCACCACCAGCGCTCAGGGCTGTACCTCGCTGCCTTCAACTGCGCTGGTAGTGACGTCGAGCGTAAAGCCCGTGGCGGGCAGCACGCTGCGCCTTTACCCTAACCCTACGCCGGACGGCCGATTCAACGTGGAGCTGATTGGCTACACTAAGGCCGTGGAGCTGAACGTGTACAACGCCCTGGGCCAAGTAGTATACTCCGCCATGCTTAAGGCAACGGCTGGGACGCGGGTGCAGCCCATTGATATGATGCTGCTGTCCTCGGGCGTGTACGGATTGTTCATCAAGACCGAAGGGGGGCTCGACACACGGCGGGTTGTGAAGCAGTAACGCCTTCGCTGCTGCGCTCGGACTGACTTTCAGTGCGGACCGGATAGGTCGGAGCTTTTTTTATGGTTGGAAACCCCGGCGGCTTCTCAACTCTTGTGTGAGTTGTGCGGAACGCTACCGAATAGGTCTCAGCCAAGCCGCTAGTCGTTTAGGTAAGCATAACGGTGGTGTTTGGCATTTAAACGGTTAAAAAAAAGAGCAGCCCACACCAAGGTGCGCAGGAGCACCTGCAATAAAATCAATTCGCTTAAAATTATAAGCAACGGCCATAGGTACTTGTGTAACCGTAGGGCACTTAGACCGTAACTTTTTTATAACATGTTTTCAGTCTGATAAAATTCGCATGCAGACGCTTCGATGGGAAGAAATTGCGGCCCTCCTGGAAGATTACCGGCAGCTACGCGTAACACTAGGGACCACGCCGCCATTAGACCATCCAGCCCTTGTAGCCTTGGAGGAGGAGTGGCGTCGACGCGCCCCTCGGAGCAAGACCTTGGCACAGGTTGCCGACATCAGTAAGAAAAGCCCAGACCCCAGAGGGTATTGGCATAGCCTGATGCATGAGAATGGCTACACCCGTCATGGGTACTTATTTCCAGGGTGGCAGCCAGGACACCCACCAAGTACGAGCAGCACACCCAGCAGTCTCCAGTCAGGGGCTTAATGATGGTGTAGCAACTGGGGTACCCGTACAAATAATGGCAGGCCTCGGTGTGCATCTATCCAATGAGTGCGTGCAGGCAAACTGGGGGAGCCCGGAGGAGATGGTGGGAGGTCGTGTTCAAAATGTGGCAATAGGTTAACGCACGAATGCTCCCCTCCCGGCACCAAATACAGCAGCGAGGGCGTCCGACTCCAGTCTCCGGTCCCGGGGTTACTTCTCCAGGGGCTCGGCGTCGAGGGGGAGGTCCGGGGTGAGGCCCGAGAAGAAGGCCAGGCAGTCCTCCCAGGCGTAGCGGGGGTAGTCCGGGTCGCAGCTCTGGCGGATGTGGGCGCCGGCCGCGGCCAGGACTTCCTGGACCTGGGCCTTACTTAGGCCGTACTGCTTGCGGAGCTGCTTGGGGGTGACGTAGGGGACGTTTTCGTGGTAGGTGAATTTCACGGGCCGGGTGGTTTCGGTGGGGGGGTGGGCCTGGTACGGCGGGCGGCGGGGCAAGTTCTAATTGCCGTCCAGGGGGACGGCCTCGATACTGGGGGCGATACCGGCGGCGGCTTCGAAGGCCTGGGAGAGGAGGGCCATGGCCACGGGCACGTCGCGCTCCCGGCAGATGATGGAGTCGTGAATGGAGGCGCACCAGATGCCCTGGGCCTGGAGGGCCGGGAGCACGGTGTCGACGACCAGGCCGGCTTCGATGCGCTGCAGCTTGATGGCCAGCTGGGTGTAGTCGTGGCGCTTGCTGGCCCAGATGAGGGCGTAGACGCTGGGGTAGTTCTTCATGAACCACTGGCCGAGCTGGCTGGCCTCGGTGTGCCGGGTCTCGCCGAAGAACACCGAGCCGAACATGCGGCCCTTGAACTCCTTGCGCTCGCGCTTGGCCGTGGCGCTCAGGCCGTGGGCGTTGGCGGTGTCTTCGTAGAACATGCCCACGGCGGTCTGCTGGCGGTAGCGCATGACGTCGGCCGGGTAGGGCAGCCCGTTGTCCGCGTAGCGGCGCTTGAGCAAGACGTTGAGGAGGAAGGGCTGGCAGTTGCGGATGTCGAGGTTGAAGAGGCGCTCGCCGGGGTAGTCGACGTGGTAGAGGTTGGCCCGGGACTCGGTGGCCAGGCTGGTGAGCATGGTAAATACCCGCGACTCCGGGTCGGGCCGGGTGACGTCCTGGAAATGGCCGCTGGCCAGTTGCTCCACGGTGACCAGGTTGCGGTCGTGCGAGGCCGTGATGCTCTCCTCCATGGCCTGGTACCAGGTGGGGGCGGCCGGGGTGGCCAGCTTCTCCGCCTTCATGCGGGCCGTTTTCAGACGCTTGGCGACGTCCTTGCGGGCCGGGAGGGTGATGGCCTCGTCGGTGTTCCGGGCGAGGTCCAGGAGGTAGTTGTAGTACTCCATGGGGCACGTGGTGCGGGCGAGCAAGGTGCGGTGCTCGGTCAGGAAGGCCAGCGTGCGCTCGTAGACGGCCTCGTTGCGGGCCAGGGCCTGGTCGCGGTGGATGCGCAGCCGGTTGACGTCGGCCTCAATACGGACCAGGAGCTGGTCGCCGGTGGCCTCGGCCCGGGCGGCGCGCTCGGCGCGCTTGGCGGCGGTGCGGAGGTCGAGCTTGCGGCCAAGGACCTCGGGCTTGAGGAAGTTGAGGGCGATGAGCTTGCCGCGGAAGGCGGGGGCGAAGCGGTAGCCCAGGCTCTTGCCCGGGCGGATGACCTCCCCCGCCTTGTTGCGGCGCTCGGGGTAGAACAGCTTGTCGCACTCGATGATGCCGGCGCCGAGCGAGTTGGCGATGATGTCTTTGGCGTAGCGGGCCCCGACCCGGGTGCGGAAGAGGCGCTGGTTGACGGGGACGAAGTCGTCGGGCGTCAGGTCCTCGTCGTAGACCGGGGCCGTGGCCAGAAAGTCGAAGAAGTCGCCGTACTTGTCGTGGTAGTCCATAACGGCCCGGTCGTCGAAGCCCCAGGTGCGCAGCATGCCGATGATGTCGGCGAGCGGGGCGGGGACGAAGAGCGGGCGGTTGGTGTCGTAGAAAGCGGCCATGTGGCGCGGGGGGTTAGTTGGTGTCAGGGTTGGGTCTCCGGCGTTCCACGGCCGGCGGGTTAGTTGGGCGGGTTGGAACGCCGGGGAGGCCTAAACCAAACCTCCCCCGGCCCCGGCCGCTTTTGTCAAGTGCGGCTCCTCGGAAGCCCGCGGTGGGGCTTCGGGGGTAAATACGCCGACCGACTACTGTTCTGCTCCGGACGGCGAAAAAGTGAAAAAAAGTTTTTGCCTCGCGGGCGGGCGGGCGCGCGCGGTGGTTCTGAAGGCACTCACAACATTCACATCCCGGGGGACCCACAAGCTCCCTCACCCAGGCTCCCCACCAGACAACCATCACCCAGGTTCCCCAACCACCAACCCCACCAGGCACCCACCCGCCAGGCACCCCCAGACCAAGGCTCCCCTTCTAAGGTGATACAGTTGGTGGAAAATCTCGAATGGGTCATCTTTTGGGGAGCCCCCGTTGGGGGGTGCTTGGTGAGGAAGCCCCGCTCACCCCGAAAAGAACGAGGTCGTAAGCGTGGCGGGGACCGCCGGGCGGGGAGTGGTGCCTACTTGACTTTGCGGGGCTTCTGGTAGATGGGGAAGACCTCCTTGATGCGGGCCAGGGTGTAGCCCCTGAGCGTCTTCTTGACAGTGCCGTGTCCTGGTTGTCGAGCCGAGCCTGGTGGAGCACGCGGTTGAACTGCTCCTCGGTCTTGGCGGCCTTGACCGGCTCGCGGGCCTGTGGATCGGTGAACTTGAAGTCGGCGCGCATGCGGTTGAAGGTCTGGGCGTAGCCATCGCCGCTCAAGCGTGGTAGTCTACCACGATACTGGCCGGATTACGAATACCAAATATTTTGAAAAATCCGCGCGCACCCACTAAAATTTTGAGGCCCGAGGCGGGGGGAGGGAGCAGAGGGGGAGGTGCCCAAAGGCAAGGGGGGAGGGGGCCTCAGGCGTCGTTTTTTCACTGACTCCGTTAGGCCTGGCCACCAATTTGTCGTGTGAAAAGGCCCTGCATGCTGTTTTCTCAGGGGGCACACCAATAAAAAGGGACCGTAAGGGGGACTAAAAATGACGGATAAGTCGGGTTTTTAGCGCCTGGGGAACTGTTAAGTTTTGCACTTGTGTCGCGTGGAAACCTGGATGACTACGGCCTGACCCGGGCGTTGGCGCTGCTACCCGGAACTGGATAAAGTAGTTAAGCACAATGGGTGTCAACTGTCCGCGCCAGCACCTGCCACTACCGTAGCCGGCTTTGCTGGGGAGCCCGTTGCGCGGCGGGCGTACTTGCGGCGGCCGTCCGGTTGGGTTTGTTGTTGCAGGGCCGCCAGCACGTGCCCTCGCTTGAAGCGCACGGCGCGGCCAACTTTAAAGGCCTGAAGCTTTTCAGCCTTGGCCCACTCGTACACGGTTTGCGGACATAACCCCAGCAGTTGAGCGGCCTGGGCCACAGTCAAGACTTGGTCATTCTGGTCGGCTTCCGCAGCGGCTGCGGCTTTCTCCACCGTCATCAACTCATACTCCTCACGAGCTGCCCACCGGATGTAGCATTCAAGTTGCGTAAGAAATTCCAACCACTGCGGAGCGAATAGTTTGGCCAGCTTTTCAACGTCCTTTTTTGGGGACGCAAAAATCTGATTGTCTTTTGGTTGGGGCGAGGAGTTGAGAAGCATACCCAGCTTTACGCCAACCTCAGGGGGGCCGTTACCGCATCATTTCTCCTTTTTGTAAAAAGATTACAAGCGGGTTAATGCCCCTTGGGTTGAGCGAGAACGGATGGCTGAGTTTCTCCGCCTGCCACGCAGTGAAAGTCGGTTTGATGGCAACTGAAAACGCCGCCACAAATAAGCAAAAGCTGTACTCATGGCGGCGTTGCGGAAGCAGGCCTACTCCGCTACCTCCAGCTCCTCGGCGATGCTCGCGAACTGGGCCAGCGCGGCCTGCAGGTTCTCCGTGATTTCCAGGGCCAGCACGTCGGGGGCGGGGAGGGTGGCGCTGTCTTCCAGGGCATCATCTTTC
>NZ_MDZB01000094.1 GCF_001816145.1 Hymenobacter lapidarius
GCCACCACGCCCGCACTGCTGCGCAACGACACCAGCGCCGGTTCGGCGCTGCGGGCCTTGCACCAGCCCGCCACTGCTGGCCTGGAGGCGGCGGCCGTTCAGGGCCGGGGCCATTTGCTGGCCGTAGCGAAACACCGTGTACATGGCCACCAGGTAGAGGCCCGCCAGCACCACGCTGTAGCCGCCCAGCCAGCCCACCTGCCCAAACGCGCCGGGCTGCAAAAACGCCACCCCCACCACGCCTAACATCAGCACCCCGAAGGCGGCCGTGACCATGTGCTCCAGGCTGGCCGGGGCCGCCACGGCGCGGCGCGGGGCCAGCAAATCGACCAGGGCAATGATGAGAATATTAAACAGGCAGCTGCCCAGCACGTTGCCCACGGCCAAATCGGGCGCGCCCACCAGCGAGGCGGCGCTGTAGCCGGTCAGCAGCTCCGGCATGGAGGTGACGGAGGCCATCAGCACCAGGCCCAGCCAGGCCCGGCTCAGGCCGGTGAGGGAGGCAAGCTGGTCGCCGTACACCGACAGCTTGGTGCCGCTGTAGATGATGACGGCGGCGCAGACTAGAAAGCCCAGGATATCGGTGAACATAGCAGGTGGGGGTAAGCTACGGTTGTTGCACCAGCTGGTAGGCCAGCAGCACCAGGCCAGCCATGTAAATGGAGGTGAAGACCACCTGGTTGTGGCGGGCCAGCCACTCGGGCAGGAAGATGTCGAAGTTGGCCCGGTAGGAGTGGGAGTATTTCCGGGCGAGAATCGTGAGCGGGCAGCGACGGTTGAACAGCAGCAACAACACGCCTTCGGCCAACACCAAGCCGCTGGCCACCCAGGTGTGCGCCGTTATTTTATCCGCCAGCCCACTGTACACCACGTAGCCAATGGCCGCCACGAAGAAGGCCCATACCAGCGTATGAGCCAGTCTTATCAGCAGTAGCTTACCCTTGGCAGTCAATGGCAAACCGCGCTAGATGCCCTCGAACAGCACCGCCTTGTCCAGGTAGTCGGGCACTGTCACATTGGGCCAGTGCTGGTCCTGGCGCAGGGTGTGGGCCAGGGCTTCGGCCGCCGTGGGCTCGCCGTGCACGATGAACGTGTGCTTGGGGGCTTCCTTGAAATTCCCGAGCCAGCGCAGCAGCTCCGAGCGGTCGGCGTGGGCCGAGAGGCCGGTGAGGTGCTCGACGTGGCAGCGCACGGGCACCTGCTCGCCGAACATCTTGATTTCGGTTTCGCCTTCCTGCAGGCGGCGGCCGCGGGTGCCCTCGGCCTGGTAGCCGATGAGCAGCAGCATGTCGGCGGGCCGGGACAGGCGGTGGAAGAGGTGGTGCACGATGCGCCCGCCGGTGCACATGCCGCTGGACGAGATGATGATGGCCCGCCCGGTGAGCTGGTTCAGGCCCTTGGACTCGCGGGATTCGGTGACGAAGCGCACGCCGGGGAAGTCGAACACGTTGCCGTGCCCGAGGCGGTGGGCCGTGGGATGTCGCGGGTACAGGTCCGACACGCGGATGCCCATCGGGCTGTCCACGTACACCGGCACCTGGGGCACGCGGCCTTCCTTAATGAGTTTTTTGAGGTAGTAGAGCAGGGTTTGGGTGCGGCCCACGGCGAAGGCGGCGATGAGCAGCACGCCGCCCCGGTCCAGGGCCGCGTTCACCACGCGGGCCACTTCGGCTTCGGGGTCGTCCACGCGCACGTTCCGGTCGCCGTAGGTGGACTCGACCAGCAGCACGTCGGCGTGGGCGACGGGGGCTGGGTCGTGCATCACCGGGTTGTCGTAGCGGCCCAGGTCGCCGCTGAACACCAGCTGCTTGCGCTGATGTTCGCCCTGCACGGCCAGCTCCACGCTGGCGGAACCCAGAATGTGGCCGGCCTCGCGGAAGGTGAGCGTGAGCGCGCCGTCGAGCAGGATGAGCGGGGCGTCGTAGGCCACGCTTTCCACCAAGGGCAGCATCCGCTCCACGTCCTGCTTGGTGTAGAGGGCCTCGGCGGGGTGGTGCTTGGAGTAGCCTTTCTTGTTGGCGAAAGCGGCTTCTTCTTCCTGGAGCTTGGCCGAGTCGAGCAGCATGATGCTGAGCAGGTCGGCGGTGGGCTCGGTGCAGAAGATGCGGCCCCGGAAGCCGTCGCGCACCAGCTTGGGCAGGTAGCCGGTGTGGTCGATGTGGGCGTGGGTAAGCACGACGATGTCCACGTCGGCGGGCGTGAGCGGCAGTGGCTCGCGGTTGCGCAGGCGCAGCTCCTTCAGGCCCTGGAACAGGCCGCAGTCCACCATTATCTGGTGCTTGGCGGCGTGGTCATCCAGCGTGAGCAGGTATTTGGAGCCGGTGACGCAGTGGGCGGCGCCGAGAAATTGCAGACTAACGTCCATGCGGGGAGGGGGGTGAAAGGGCGGGGCGGAAATGCAGTACAAGACTACGCCCCGTCCGGCGCGCTGCCCATGACAAAAATCAGGGCCCCTGCTAACCTTCGTCATGCCCGCAGTCCGCCCGTAGCGAGTCCTTTGTATGGCGCTGCTGACGCTTAGCCGACGGTCATTATCCGGCCCGATTAACGGCCAGCCGGCCCTTCCTTTTGCTTCATCTTTCCATCCCCACTCCCCATGGCACAAGACGCATTCACCCTGTTTTTTCGGGAACTGACCAACGACAATGTGGCCCTGGTGGGCGGCAAGAATGCCTCCCTGGGGGAGATGTTCAACAAGCTCAACGACCAGGGCATCAGCGTGCCGGACGGCTACGCCACCACGGCCGCGGCCTACTGGCTGTTCCTGGACGAAAACGGCCTGCGCGCGCCGCTGACCGAGCTACTAGCCAGCCTCGACACCAAAGAATTCACCAACCTGCCGGAAGTCGGCGCCCGGGCCCGGTCGCTAGTGCACGGCGGGGTGATGCCCACGGCCGTGGTCACGGCCATCACGGACGCTTACCGGACCTTGCGCGCCGAGTACCCCGAGGACATTCAGGTGGCGGTGCGCAGCAGCGCCACGGCCGAGGATTTGCCCACGGCCAGCTTCGCCGGGCAGCACGACTCGTTTCTGAACGTGCAGGGCGCACACGCGGTGGTGGAAGCCTGCCAGAAGTGCTTTGTCTCCTTGTTCAACGACCGGGCCATCAAGTACCGCGTCCTCAATAAGTTCGACCACATGAGTGTGGCTCTCTCCGTGGGCGTACAAACCATGGTGCGCTCGGATATGGCCTCGGCCGGCGTGGCGTTCACCATCGAGCCTGAAACCGGCCACGACAACCTGATTTACCTGACCGGCAGCTGGGGGCTGGGCGAAAACGTGGTGCAGGGCGCTGTGAATCCCGACGAATACTACCTCTTCAAGCCCTCGCTCCGCAACGGCCACCGCGCGCTCGTCACCAAAAAGCTGGGCGACAAGGCCAAAACCATGCGCTACGCCACCGGCCCGGATGGCACGGCGGCCGGCATCGAAAACACGGACACCCTGCCCGAGCAGCGAACCCTGTTCGTGCTCACCGACGCCGAAGCCGAGCAGCTGGGCCGCTGGTGCCTGCAAATCGAGGAGCACTACAAAATGCCCATGGACATTGAGTGGGCCAAGGACGGCATCACCAATGATTTGTACATCGTGCAGGCGCGGCCCGAAACCATTCACCACGGTAGCCAGGCTTTGCGTCTGCACGAGTTTCACCGCACCCAGGACGGGCCGGTGCTGGCCACGGGCAAGGCCGTGGGCAGTCAGGTGGTGTCGGGCGTGGCCCGCCTCATCGACTCGCCCGCCGACGGCCACCGGCTGCTGCCGGGCGAAATCCTGGTGACGGACAGCACCAGCCCCGACTGGAACGCGGTGCTCAAAAACGCGGCCGTCATCGTGACCAACAAGGGCGGGCGCACCAGCCACGCGGCCATCGTGGCCCGCGAGCTGGGCTTGTCGGCCGTGGTGGGTACGCTCGATGCTACGGCCAAGATTAAGGACGGGCAGCTCATCACCGTGTCCTGCGCCGAGGGCGACGCGGGCCTGGTGTTCGACGGGGCGCTGGCCTGGGAAGAAACCGACCTGGACCTAACCCAAGTGGCGCGGCCCCGCACCAAAGCCCTGCTCATCCTCGCCGACCCCGACCGCGCCCTAACGCTGGCCCGCTACCCCAGCCAGGGCGTGGGCCTGATGCGCATGGAATTCGTGGTGAACAACGCCATCCGCATTCACCCCATGGCCCTGGTCGATTTCGATAAGCTGACCGACCAGCACGCCCGCACCGAGATTGAGCAGCTCACGGCGCACTACGACAGCAAGCCGGAATATTTCGTCGATAAGCTCGCGCAGGCCATTGCCTTCGTGGCGGCGGCCTTCTTTCCCCGCGAAGTCATCGTGCGCCTGAGCGACTTCAAAACCAATGAGTACGCCAACCTGGTGGGCGGCCGGCAGTTTGAGCCGGCCGAGGAAAACCCCATGCTGGGCTTCCGCGGGGCCTCGCGCTACTACAGCGCCGAGTACCGCGAGGGCTTCCGGCTGGAGTGCGCCGCCCTGCGCCGGGTGCGCCTCGACCTGGGCCTGACCAACGTGAAAGTCATGGTGCCCTTCTGCCGCACCGTGGCCGAGGGCCGGCAGGTGGTGGCCCTCATGGAAGAGTTTGGCCTGAAGCAGGGCGAGGAAGGGCTGGAAATCTACGTCATGGCCGAAATTCCGAGCAACGTCATCCTGGCCAAGGAATTTGCCGAGGTGTTCGACGGCTTCTCCATCGGCTCCAACGACCTCACGCAGCTCGCCCTGGGCATCGACCGCGACTCGGCCATCGTCAGCCACTTGTTCGACGAGCGCAACGAGGCCGTGACGCAGCTGCTGGCCCAGGTTATCCAGACCGCCAAGGCCTGCGGCCGGCCCATCGGGCTGTGCGGTCAGGCCCCGAGCGACTACCCGGACTTCGCCAAACTCCTGGTCGAGCAAGGCATCGACAGCATTTCCTTCACCGCCGACGGCTTGCTCAAGGGCCTGGCCAACATGGTGCAGGCCGAGCAGGCGCTGGGGTTGGAGCAGGAAGTGCCCGAAGCGGAAGCAGTAGAGCCAGTCGTTGCCTGATACGGACGGAATTATTCAAAGCCCAAACCAGCAAAGCCAATCCATGCTCCCCACCACCATGAAAGCCGCTGTGGCCCACGCCTACGGCCAGCCGCTGCAAATAGAGCAGGTCCCCGTCCCCGCCGTGGGTCCCGGCCAAATCCTGGTGCAGGTGGCGGCCTGCGGGGTGTGCCACACCGACCTGCACGCCCTCAACGGCGACTGGCCCGTGAAAGCGGCCCTGCCCCTGATTCCGGGCCACGAGGGCGTGGGCACGGTGGTGGCCGTGGGCCCCGGCGTGACGCAGGTGAAGACCGGCGACCGGGTAGGCGTGCCGTGGCTGCACACCGCCTGCGGCCACTGCGAGTACTGCCTCTCGGGCTGGGAAACCCTGTGCCAGGCGCAGCAAAACACCGGCTACTCTGTGCCGGGCAGCTACGCCGAGTACCTGCTGGCCGACCCCGACTACGTGGGGCACTTGCCCGACAACCTCTCGTTTCAGCAAGCGGCGCCCCTGTTGTGCGCGGGCCTGACGGTATACAAGGGCCTCAAAGAAACGGAGGTGAAGCCGGGGCAATGGGTGGTTATCTCCGGCATCGGGGGCCTGGGCCACCTGGCGGTGCAATACGCCAAAGCCATGGGCATGCGGGTGGCAGCCGTGGACGTGCAGGACGACAAGCTGGCCCTGGCGCAGTCCGTGGGCGCCGAGCTGGTGGTGAATGCCGCCACGGCGGACCCGGTGGCGGTTATCCAGGACCAGATTGGCGGGGCCCACGGCGTGCTGGTCACGGCCGCGTCCCAACCGGCCTTTGCCCAGGGCGTGGCCATGCTGCGCCGGCGCGGCACCCTGGCCCTGGTGGGGCTGCCGGCCGGCGACTTCCCCCTGAACATCTTCGACGTGGTGCTGACGGGCAAAACCGTGCGCGGCTCCATCGTGGGCACCCGGCAGGATTTGGTCGAGAGCCTGGCCTTTGCCGCCGCGGGCCAGGTGAAGGTGCATTACCACCTCGACCGGCTGGAAAACATCAACCAGGTCCTGGCCGACCTCGGGGCCGGCCGGGTGGATGGCCGGGTGGTGCTCGATTTCACGGCGGCCTGATTCGGGGCTGGGCCAACCCGGTTACCGCTCAATCCCCTTTCAAGTTAGATAACGTGCTCAAAAGCCCTTTCCTGGCCGAAACCGGCGCCATTGCCCGATTCGCCGGCCGGTTCTTCCGCGAGGGGTTCCGGCCGCCTTACGAGGTGCGCGAGCTGTTGTACCAGTGCTACGCGGTGGGCTACCAGTCCTTGCCGATGGTGGGCATCACGGGCTTCATCATGGGGCTGGTGCTCACGCTGCAAAGCCGGCCCACCATGGCCCAGTTCGGGGCCGAGTCCTGGATTCCGACCATGGTGGGCCTGACCATCATCCGGGAGATGGGGCCGATTATCACGGCCCTGATTTTCGCGGGTAAAATCGGCTCCAGCATCGGGGCCGAGCTGGGCTCGATGCGCGTGACCGAGCAGATTGACGCCATGGAAGTGTCGGGCACCAACCCGTTCAAGTACCTGGTGGTGACGCGGGTGCTGGCTACCACGCTCATGCTGCCGGTGCTCACCGTGCTGGCCGATGGCATCGGCCTCTTTGCCTCTTACGTCGGCATCAACACCAAAGGCACGACCACGCTGGCCCTGTTCACGAACAACATTTTGAGCGGGTTGACTTTCGGCGACGTGCTGCCGGCCGTTATTAAAACCTTCTTCTTCGGCTTCGCCATCGGCCTCATCGGCTGCTACAAAGGCTATCACGCCGAAAAAGGCACCGAAGGCGTGGGCCAGGCCGCCAACAGCGCCGTGGTGGTGTCGTCGCTGGTCATTTTCATTCTGGACTTGCTGGCCGTGCAGATTACCGGCCTGCTGGGCATCAACTAGGATTTTTGCCTATAAATGAACGTCATGCTGAGCTTGTCGAAGCATCTCTACCGCTTCATCAGGGCCGTTCAACGAAGCGGTAGAGATGCTTCGACAAGCTCAGCATGACCGTGCTTTCTTCCAAATAAATTACCTCCATGTTACCTCAAGCGCCGCCAGCCACCGCGAAAGCTTCCGCGCCCGCCGAAGCGGTGCTCACGGTGGACCACGTGAGCAAATCTTTCGGCGACAAGCACGTGCTGCGGGACTTTACCCTGACGGTGCGGCGGGGCGAAAACGTGGTGGTGCTGGGCAAGTCCGGCTCGGGCAAGTCGGTGCTGGTGAAGTGCATCATCGGCCTGCTGCCGGTGGACGAAGGCAGCATCACGGTGCTGGGGCAGGACGTGGCCGCCCTCGACCACGAGGCTATGGACCGGCTGCGGGCCAAGCTGGGGTTTCTCTTCCAAAGCAATGCCCTCTACGATTCGATGACCGTGAGCGAGAACCTGCTCTTCCCGCTGCGTCGGCAGTGGCTGGCCCACACGCCGGCCCAGGAAAAGGACATGGTGCGGCAGGCGCTGGAAGACGTGGGCCTGGCCGACACCGCCGACAAGATGCCGGCCGAGCTGTCGGGCGGAATGCGCAAGCGTATTGCCCTGGCCCGCACCCTCATTCTGCGGCCCGACATCATTCTCTACGACGAGCCCACCACGGGCCTCGACCCCATCACGGCCCGCGAAATCAGCGGCCTGCTGCGCGAAGTGCAGCAGAAGTACAACACCTCGGCCCTTATCATCTCGCACGACATGAACTGCGTGCGCCTCACCGCCGACCGCGTGGCCCTGCTCGTGGACGGCCGCTGCTACGCCGAGGGCACCTACGAGGAACTGGAGCAGCAGGACGACCCCCAAATTCACGAATTTTTTGCCGCCTAACCCAACCCCTGCCATGACTGAACGTCCCGCCAGTAATCATGTGCGCCTCGGCCTGTTCGTGGTCGTGGGCCTGGGCTGCCTGCTGGCGACCCTCTACCTGCTGGGCCGGCAGCAGAACCTGTTCAGCAAAAGCCTGGCCGTGCAGGCCGATTTTCGGAACGTGTCGGGCCTGCTCACCGGCAACAACGTGCGCCTGGGCGGCATCACCGTGGGCACCGTCAAGAAGATTGAAATCATCAACGACACCACCGTGCGCGTGCAAATGAACCTGAACCAGGACAGCCGGGCCTTCGTGCGCAAAAACGCGGTGGCCGTCATCGGCACCGACGGGCTGGTGGGCAACACCATCATCAACCTGATGGCTGGCGTGGGGCCCGCCGCCCCCGTGGACCCCGGCGACCAGTTGCGCACCCGCACCCCGGTGGGCATCGACGCCATGCTCGGCACCCTCGACGTTTCCAATAAAAACCTGGTGGTCATCACCCAGAGCCTGCGCGAAGTGACCGCCAAGCTTAACGGCAGCCAGGCGTTGTGGAACCTGTTGAGCAACGAGCAGCTCACGGCCGACATCAGCCGCAGCGCGCGCAATGCCGCCGTGGCCACGGACCAGCTGCGCAGCGCTTCCACCGACGTGCAGGCCCTGACCCGCGGCGTGCGGGCGGGCCGGGGACCCATCGGCTACCTGCTCCAGGACCAGGAATTTGCGCGCCAGCTGGGCCGCGCCGCGCAGAACCTGGCGGGCACGTCCGACACACTGGCGGCCACCGTGGCCGGCCTGAAACGGCAGGTGGCCACCGGCGGCGGGCCGGCCCAAACGCTGCTTACCGACACCGCCATGAGCGGGCAGCTGCGCCAAACCGTCCGCAACGCCGCGCTGAGCACCCAAAAGCTGGACCAGAGCATGGAGGCGCTGCAACATAACTTTTTGCTGCGCGGCTACTTCCGGCGGCAGGAAAAAAAGAAGGCGCGGGCCGAAGCGAATGAGAAATAAGGGTTCAATTTGCTTTCCGCGCTGCGCAACGCAAGCGCCGAACCCGGCAGCTCGTCTTGAATTGATTCACAGGAATTTTCAACCTCTCGCCTCCTAAAATACATCCAAATGGATACCATGACCACGCTATCGGAAATCACGACCAAGCTAAAAAACGAGGGGTACACCGAAGATTTCAACCTGAAGGATGGCTGCCTGGAATGCCGGGGCAACGTAGTGCAAATATTCCCTGACGATTTTGTAGTCGACAAGCACTACCGGTTCGAAGGGCAGTCGGACCCGGCCGATGAGGCCGTGGTGTATGCCATTTCCTCGCTTAAATACCACCTGAAAGGCATCCTGGTGAATGGCTATGGCATGTATTCCGACCCCCTGACCGACGATATGGTAAAGGCGTTGCGGGAGAAGCCACAGTAACAAAGTAGCTTTAGCTGGCGACCCCCTGCTGGCGCCCCCCTGCTGGCGGATTAAAAGTCCGCGCTACCAAGCATTACAACGACGATTACTTCGGGACTACTGCTTGAATTTCAACTCCCGGACCAGCGGGCACCGCCGCCGGCATGGTTTGCAGCAGCCATTGAAACAGCTTTTCGGCGTCGGCGGCGTGAAACAGCTCGGTGCCGGGGTTCATGGTGGCGGCCGTGCCGCAGGCCACGCCCAGGCGCACGGCCTCGCGCACGGGGCGGCCCTGGCTGAGCGCGAACACCAGCCCGGCCACCATGCTGTCGCCGGCGCCCACGGTGCTTTGCTTTTTCACGGCCGGGGCGGCGATGTGCTCCACCACCTCGCGCGTAACCAGGCAGGCCCCGACCGGCCCCAGCGACACGACCACGATTTCGCACCGGCCCTGGGCGATGAGCGCCTGCGCCGCCGCAGCGGCCGAAGCACTGTCGAGGGCGGGTACGCCGGCCAGCCGGGCCAGCTCGCCCAGGTTGGGCTTGAGCAGGTACACGCCTTCGGCCACGGCGCTACGCAGGGCTTCGCCCGAAGTATCCACGATTAGCCTGGCACCAGCCTGGCGAGCCCAGCGGGCCACGTCGCCCATGAACGCCGGGGCCACGCCCTGGGGCAAGCTGCCGCTGACCACCAGCACGTCGGGCAGGGGCGCGAGGGCGTCTAGCGCGGCCAGCACCTGCGCCTGCTCGGCGGCCGTGACGGTGGTGCCGGGCATCCCGAAGCGGTACTGCTGGTTGGTGGAGGCGTCCACTACGGTCAGGTTTTCGCGGGTCCAGGCGGCGGTGGGCACGGGGTGCGCAGCCAGGCCCTCGCGCGCCATTAGCTGCTGGAGCACTTCGCCGGGCGGGCCGCCGGCCACGAACACGGCCCGCGCCTGCAGCCCTAGGCGTTGCAGGCCCCGCGCTACGTTGATACCCCCGCCGCCGGGCTCTACCGTGGGCGGCGCACATTGCAGCTTTTGGTCGGGCACCAGCTGGGGCACGCTCGTGCTTTTGTCAATGGCCGGGTTCAGGGTGAGGGTGACGACGTAAGGCATAGAGTGAGGCGGGGCGGTGTGGTGAAAATCTGAACGATGTAGGGCGGGGCTTAGCTACACTGTCCTTTGGTTGCCCCCGCCCGTCGTTGCACGACCATCGTTGAGGCGGCGCAGACGGCGGGCGGGTCAAGTCCCGTCCCTATATCGTTCTCTAACAGGCGGTTTTGGTTTCCACGAAGTCCAACAGCCGCTCCATCAATTCGGGGCGAATGGTGGGCTTGGGGCCGTGGCGGGTCGGTGGGTTCAATGCGCCGCTTTGCAGCAGCTCGTGCAGGTCCGCCGCCGATGCGAGCCGAAAGCCCATGCTCCAGTCGGCGAAACTACGTTCCGCGCAACCTCCTTCCCCGAGCACCTGGCACTGGCAATGCCGCGGGTCAGACAGGATGTGCTGATAGTAAAGCTGCCGCACGTCGGCATCTTCGCCTTCCAGGATTTGCAGGAAACGGTCGTCGGATGAGTGCAACAGCAAGCCCGTGACATGTATCTTCCGGTTGTGGGTGCGGGCCTGCTGCAAGAGCGCCGCCAGCTCGGCGTCGGAGAACGACACAACGGCCCGGCTTTGGTAAATGAGGTGATAGAGGCCCATAAAGACGACAAGGAAATTGAACGACAACCTCCCGTACGAATGCTGTAGGCAACCGCCTGACCTGAAGGGAACTGGCAGAGAAACAGGATGCTTTGGCCATCTCCTGCTTGTTTCTCAACGGAATTGGCGGCGAATAGATGCCCGTTGCGGAGCAAACTGCCGGCTGAAGGGCGACACCGACGCTGGCTTTCACTGAAATCGCTGATTCTAACCAGCAGAAAAACCAACCGCTATTCAGCGACCACGCCCGCCGGCCCAAGCTTGCTCAGCAGCCGCGGCACCATGCCCGCGCCCTCGGGCAGGCCGCCCTCGCGCAGCAGCTCCACGCCTTGTTGCATGAGCACGAAGCAGGGCAGGTCGGTGGCGTGGAAGCTGCGCACCACCACGGGATGACTCAGCTCATCCACCGTCAGCACCCGGATGGCCGCGCCCAACTCCCGCTGCAAGGCCGCCAGCGCCGCCAGGGTGGCCACCCGCACCTGCGGGGCCGTGCCCACGGGCGGCAGCAGCACCAGCAGCATGGCGGCATCGGCGGACTGTGGCGGTGGAAGGGGAGTGGCTGTCATCGGACCTGGGGTAATCAAGTGGCTGCAAAATTATCGTACGGGAGGAGCGGGCCGTATGATGCCCATCAGGCGGAGAAATGACAATTATCAGGTTCGGGCAGATTAATGCCGACCTTTCCGGAACGCGGGCCGACGGGCCACTCACCCAACTGCGCCGGCCTACTCCATTCCCATGCCACCAAGTCCTTCTTCCAGCGTCCTGACCGAGCTGCTGTACACACAGGCCAAGGAATTCTTTGGGCTCTACGACCCGGCCCTGGGCTGGTTTACGCAGGTGAACCCGGCCGGCGTGCGCCTGCTGGGCTACCCTTCGGAGGAAGTTTTCCTCGCCGACCCCGACCACTCGCTACGCTCCCCGCCCTGGACCGGCGCGCAGTGGAACGCCCTCTGCGAGCAGGCCCGGCGCGACGGCCACCAGGCCGTGGAAGCGGAAATCCGCCACCACACCGGCCAGGCCTTCAGCGCCTACCTGGAGCTGACCTACTTCCAGGACGGCGAGCGGCCGTTCTTCCTGATTCACATCACCGAGCAAAGCCGCCTGCAACAGGCCGAGCGCGAGCTGGCCCACAGCGTGCGGCGCTTTGAGGCCGTGTTCACCAACGCCACCATCGGCATCATCGTCTGCGACCGGGCCGGCGACATTGTGTCGGCCAACGGGCTGGCCGGGCAGCAGTTTGGCTACCCGCCGGCCGAGCTGCTGGGCCAGCGCATTGAAGTGCTGGTGCCCGACGCCGCCGGTCGGCACCACCAGCAGCTGCGCGAGAGCTTCAACGCCCACCCGCAAGTGCGCGGCATGGGTCACAACCGCGTGCTGCTCGGCCAGCGCCGGGACGGCACTGACTTCCCCGTGGAAGTGAGTTTGAGCTACTTCCACCTCGACGAGGAGCTGTACGTGGTGGCCTACGTGCTCGACGTGACGGCCAAGCACGACGCCGCGCAGGAGCTGGTGGCCCAACACCAGCGCGTGGCCCGCCTCAACGCCGACCTGGAGCAAAAGGTAGCCGACCGCACCCACGCCCTGATGATTACGCTGGAGCAGCTGGAAAAGCGGGGCCAGGAGCTGGCCCAGGCCCTGGCCGCTGAGCAGGAGCTGGGCGAGATGAAGTCGCGCTTCGTGAGCATGGCCTCGCACGAGTTCCGCACGCCCCTTACCGGCGTACTCACCTCGGCCGAGCTGATTGCCGACTACGCCCAGGGTCCGCAAAAGGAGAAGCAGCTGAAGCACGTAAACCGCATCCGCTCCTCGGTGAAGCACCTGAACGACATCCTGGAAGAATTCCTGTCGGTGGGCCGCATTGAGGAAGGCCGGGTCGAGGCGACCCCGGCTACGCTGGATATGGCGGTGCTGCTGGGCGAAACGGTGGCCGACGTGCAGGGCTTGCTCAGGGCCGGCCAGCGCATCGAGTGCGACGCGGAATGCGCCGGCCTCATCCGGCTCGATGCCTCGCTGCTGCGCAAAATCTTGGTCAACCTGCTGTCCAACGCCATCAAGTATTCCGGCGAAAACACCGTCGTCCACGTCCGCGCCGCGTGCCAGGACCGGCAGCTCACGCTCACGGTGGAGGACCAGGGCGTCGGCATTTCCCGGGAAGACCAGGAACACCTGTTCGAGCGGTTTTTCCGGGCCCGCAACGTGAGCACCGTGCCGGGCACCGGACTCGGGCTCTACATCATTGCCAAGTACTTAGAGCTGATGGGGGGCACCATTGCCCTGCACAGCGAGCTGAACGTGGGCACCACCGTCACCATCACCATCCCCTATGAAAACCATTCTGTTGATTGAGGACGACCAGATTATCCGCGAGAACACGGCCGAGCTGCTCGAAATGGCCGGCTTTGCCATGCTCACGGCCGAAAACGGCCAGCTGGGCGTGGCGCAGGCCCTGGCCACCAAGCCCGACCTGGTGATTTGCGACATCATGATGCCCGTGCTCGACGGCTACGGCGTGCTCCAGATATTCAACCAGAACGCGCAGCTGGCCGGCGTGCCCTTCATCTTTTTAACGGCCAAAACCGAGCGCACCGACCTGCGCCGCGGCATGGAGCTGGGCGCCGACGACTACCTCACCAAGCCCTTCGACAAGGCCGAGCTGCTGAGCGCCATCACCGGCCGCCTCAACCGCTTCCAACACCTCAAGCCCGAGTACGACTTGCAGCAGGGCGGCCTGGGCGAGTTCCTGGACGATGCCCGCGCCGTGGGCAAGCTGCACAGCCTCTCGGCCGACCGCAAAATCCACCTCATCCGCAAAAAGCAGGACGTGTACCTCGAAGGCGACGAGCCCACGCGGGTGTATTTCGTGCAGGCCGGCCGGGTGAAAACCGTGAAAACTACCGACGCCGGCAAGGAGCTGATAACCGGCTTCTATGGCCCCGGCGAGTTCTTCGGCTACCTGCCGCTGTTGCAGCACACCGCCCACCCCGACTCGGCCGTGGCCGTCGATGACTCGGAACTGGTGTACATTCCCAAGGACGACTTCACGCAATTGCTGCTGCGCAACCCCGAAGTGGGCCAGCAGTTCATCCGCCTGCTGGCCGGCCGGGTGAGCGAGCGGGAAACGCAGCTGTTGGCCATGGCCTACAGCTCCATTCGCCGCCGGGTGGCCGACACCCTGCTGCGTCTGCACGAGCAGGCCGGGCCGGACGGCGGCATTCAGCTCTCGCGCGACGACATGGCCGCGATGGTCGGCACGGCCCCCGAGTCGCTGATTCGGACCCTGAGTGAGTTCAAAGCCGACGGGCTGATTGAGCTGACGCCGAAAACCATCCGGGTGCTGGAGGCTGAGAAGCTGCGCCGGGCCCGGTGGTAGGGTAGTTGTCGCTGCTACGGCACGTTTCGCCGGCTGCTGAGGGCCACGGCTTGGGCTGATGAAGCTCATGCCGGCGGGTGAGGTTTGTCATGTGGGGGCCGAAAAGGGGCCGGTAGTTTTGGGCCATCCAATGGGAGCCCGCCGAAGCGGGTTTCCGGACCATCTGGAACCTGTTTCGACGGGCACCATTGCTCACCAGCCCATGACGCAGGAATTACAATTCGACCTGGAGAACAACGCCAAGGAGTGGCGGGCCCTGTCGCTGTCCATCTCCTCGGCGGAGCGGGCATCGTTCGGCAACCTCCACGACCGTTTTTTTACGCGCTACGGGCCGAACTTCATGGCCCATGTGTACCGCACGGCTATGGAGGAGGTGCTGCCGAGCCTGCCGGATGCCGCCCGCAGTCAGCTTCTGGATGCCTTTCAGCAGGCTATGGATGAGGCTATTCAGAAGCAGGCTTATGCCCTGCCCACGCTGTCGGACTGCGCGTCCTGCCACTCCCATAAGTTCTGACGGCTTCGGTTCGCTTTCTCAACAATTATAATCCTGTTTCCAATGACATTGACTTACCCACCCCTGAGAAGCGGCAGCCTGCTGGCGGGCAGCCACCTCGCCGCCGGCGAACAAAAATCCCTGGTACTGCTGGAGAAAAACGGCCAGAAGGTCATCTACAAAACCTTCGCGGCCGGCGAAGTCATGCCCACCCACCACGCCTCTGTCGACGTGTTGGTGGCCGTGCTGGCCGGCCGGCTCATCATCACCCAGGAAGACGTACCGACTGAGGTAACGGCCGGTGACTACGTCATCATCCCAAGCGGTGCGCCGCATTCGTTGCACTGCCTGGAAGCCGCCCGCATTCTGATATATCGGTAGGCGCCAAGCCAGCTTTATTCCCAATCCAGGGAACTCACCAACAAGCGCAAAGACGGCACCATCCTCCACCTGAAAGTGGGCGAGCACATGATGATGAACGGCAAAATGATGCGCAACCCCAGCTTCAAAAAACGCCTGTAAATGACCAGCCCGCCCCCCAACATTTACACACCGTACCAGCGGCACCTGCTGCTGATTGTGGCGCTGCTGGCGCTGGGCGGCCTCGTGGTCGTGGGGCTGGCTAGCTACGTATCGGCGTTTCTGGGTGCGGGCATTTTGTACGTGGCGCTGCGGCCCTGGTTCACGGCCCTAGTGCACCGGCGCGGCTGGAACCGGCAGCTGGTGACGGTGGGGCTGCTGGTTTTTACGGTGGTGGTCCTGCTCGTTCCCTTCTACGCCCTCAGCGCCATGCTTTTTGAGCGGCTGCGCAGCATTGGGCAGTACACCGAGCAGGTGGTGGCAGTGGTGCGCCGGCTGGAGCGGCTGACCGGCTACACGTTCAGCAGCGAGCAAAACGTGCGGACCCTGCTGGGCCAGGCGGCCGGCGCCGTGAGCCGCTGGCTGCCCACGCTGGCCGGCAGCGTGCTGCACCTGGCCGTGGTGGTGGGGCTGCTGCTGTTCAGCCTGTATTTTCTCTTCGTGCAGGAAGAAGCGTTTCTGCGCAACCTGCGCCGCTACCTGCCCTTCCGGCCCGATACCCTCGACCAGCTCCAGGACGCGCTGCAAAACAACGTGCAGGCCAACGTGCTGGGGCAGGTGCTGATTTCGGCGGTGCAAGGCCTGCTCACGGGCCTGCTGCTGTGGACATTCGGCGTACCCGACCCGGTGTTCTGGGGCGCCATTGGGTTTTTCGTGGCCTTCATTCCGGTGCTGGGCACGCCCCTGGTCTGGGGGCCGGCGGCGCTTTACCAGTTTGCGCAGGGGGCCACCGGACAGGGCGTGGGCATCCTGCTGGTGGGTTTCGTGGTGGTGATGAACGTGGACAACCTGCTGCGCATCGTGCTGGCCAAGCGCATGGGCCACATCCACCCGCTCGTGACGCTGGCGGGCGTAACGCTGGGCGTGGGCCTGTTTGGCATCATGGGGCTGGTGATTGGGCCGCTGCTGCTCTCCTACCTCGGGGTGCTGCTGGAAGTGTTTGCCGAAGAAAACCGCCGGACACGGGCCACCGAAACCACCGAAGCACCAGCATCTCTGGCGGCTTAATCGCCCCGCGGGTTGCGTGTTAACCTCCGCCCAGCGCCCGTCAAAAAGCTCCTAAAGGTATATTAGGGTGATTTTATATTACTTGTTAACCTCCGCCCAACGCCCGCACGCTTTTCGATAGTGCCTGGCATCCTGTCATAATCCCCCTCACCAAGTCGTAATCACACCAACGAAAGCGGGTTGGGTTCGCGCAAGCGGTGCTCAAACAGGGTGGCAATGCTCCGGGCGCGCACCTTGGCTTCCTCCGCCTTGGGGCCGGCGAATAGCTCATCTACCGTCGCCTCGAACAAAGCCAGCCAGCGCTGAAAGTGGGCGGCCGCAATGGGCAGCGGCAGGTGCTTGGGAAAGGGCCGACCGTGGTAGCGCGTAGTGCCCAGCAGCAGGCTGCTCCAGAAATCAACCATCACGGGCAGGTGCCGGGGCCAGTCGACGTGCGCAAAGTCATTGAACACCGGGCCCAGCAGCGCGTCCTGCCCAACTTTGGCGTAGAACCCATCAACGAGCAGCCGGATGTCGGCTTCGGAAGCAATGTCGGGCCTGGGGTTGGTCATGGCTGGTATAGCGGCTGGCTGCCCTGATGCAACCACGACGCAAAGGTGCCACGCTGGAAGCCTGGCTGGACTGAGATGAATCAGCCTTCGGCCTGACGTTCATCAGCTTTTCCCTGTGAGGCTAATCGGAGCTTTGAGGCTGCCATCAGCCCGCCCGCCCGTGCCCCTTACCGCTGCCCCCAAACCCAGTACCCAAGTTGCCTGCACCCACTGCGGCGACGACTGCCCCGACGAGCCTATTCAACTGACCGGGCAGCCGGAGCTGCATTTTTGCTGCCACGGCTGCAAAGCCGTGTACGAGCTGCTGGCGGCCAGCAACCTGTGCGGCTACTACCGCCTCGACGCGCAGCCCGGCCAGCGCGTGAAAACGGTGGACCTGCCCGGCCGCTTCGACTACCTCGACCTGGAATCGGTGCAGAGCCAGCTGCTGGCGTTCCGTTCGCCCACGCTGGCCCGGCTCACGCTCACCATCCCGCAGATGCACTGTGCCTCCTGCATCTGGCTGCTCGAAAACCTGTTCAAACTGAACGCGGGCATTTCAGAGTCGCGGGTGAATTTCCTGCGCAAAGAGCTGACGGTAAGCTACCAGCCCGCCGCCACCAGCCTCAAGGACGTGGTGACGCTGCTGGCCGCCATCAACTACGAGCCGCAGATTACGCTGGCCGAGCTGGGCGCGCAGCCCCACGCCGCCAGCCGCAGGCTATACTACCAGCTGGGCGTGGCCGCTTTCGGCTTCGGCAACGTGATGCTGCTGGCCTTTCCCGACTACTTTTCCTTCACCGAAGGGCTGCACGCCGCTTTCGGGCGGTTCTTTGGGTGGCTGAGTTTGCTGCTGGCCTTGCCGGTGCTGCTGGTAAGTGCGCGCAGCTTCTACCAGTCGGCCTGGCAGGGCCTGCGGCAGCGCTACATCAACCTGGACTTTCCCATCAGCCTGGGTCTCACGGCCCTGTTTACGACCAGCGTGTTCGACGTGCTCACGCAGCGCGGGCCGGGCTACTTCGACTCGTTTACGGGCCTGGTGTTCTTTATGCTCATCGGCAAATGGGTGCAGCAGCACAGCTACGACGCCCTCCGCTTCGACCGCGACTTCACCTCCTACTTCCCCGTGGCGGTGACCCTACTCACCAAAGCGGGCGAGCAGTCGGTATCGGTAAAGGAATTGCAGGCCGGCCAGCGCATCCGGGTGCGCCACCAGGAAATCATTCCGGCCGATGCCGTGCTGCGGCGCGGCGCGGGGTTAATTGACTACAGCTTCGTGTCGGGCGAGAGCGTGCCGGTGGCCAAGGCCGTGGGCGAGGTGGTGTACGCCGGCGGGCGGCAGGTAGGGGAGGCCCTGGAGCTGGAAGTGGTGCGTGAAGTATCGCAGGGCTACCTCACGCAACTCTGGAACAACCCCGCCTTCGAGAAGCAAGCCCGGCCCACCCTGGAAACCTACGCCAACCACGTCGGCCGCTACTTCGTGGCTCTCACGCTGACGCTGGCCGTGGGCTCGGTGCTGTACTGGTACCCCAAGGACCCGCAAATGGCCCTGCGGGCCTTTACCTCAGTGCTGATTATCGCTTGCCCCTGCGCCTTGTCGCTGACCACGCCCTTCGCCATGGGTGCCGCACTGCGGGTGCTGGGCCGACGCCAGCTCTACCTGAAAAACGCCGCCGTAATTGAAACCCTGAGCCGCGCCGATACGCTGGTGTTCGACAAAACCGGCACGCTCACCGATACCCAACGCTCCCCCGTCCGTTTCTCCGGCCTGGCCCTTTCCCGCGCAGATGCGCAGCGCGTCGCGGCCCTCGTGAGTCAATCCACGCACCCGCTGAGCCAGCGCCTGGCCGCGCATCTGGGACCTACTGACTTTGTATTGGAGGAGTACGCCGAAATCCCCGGCCAGGGCATTAGCGGCGTGGTAGCCGGCACGCCGGTTCGCGTGGGCTCAGCCGCTTTTATCGGGACTAACCCGCCGGCAATGGCCCCGACAGAACAGCAAACCCGCGTGTACGTGGCCCTAAACGGGCAGCCGGCCGGGTGCTACGACATCCGCAGCCAGTACCGCGAGAACCTGCCGGCGCTGCTGCGGGAGTTGGGCCAACGCTACCAGCTGGCGCTGCTCACCGGCGACAACGACGCGGAGGTCATCCCGCTCCGTCAGCTGTTCGGGGCCGGGGCCGAGCTGCGGTTCCAGCAGTCGCCGCTGGACAAGCTCGCTTACGTGGAAGCCTTGCAGCAGCAGGGCCGCCGGGTAGTAATGGTAGGCGACGGCCTCAACGACGCCGGCGCCCTGCAACGGGCCGATGTCGGCATTGCCCTCACCGAAACGCTTACCAACTTCTCGCCCGCCTGCGATGCCATTCTGGAGGCGGGCAGCTTTGGCCGGCTGGCCACCATCCTGCGCTTCGCCCGCGACTGCCGCTACACCGTGCTGGCCACGTTTCTGCTCTCGTTTTGCTACAACGGCATCGGCCTGAGCCTGGCGGTGCAGGGCCTGCTCACGCCTATTGCCTCGGCCATCCTCATGCCCATCAGCTCGCTCAGCGTGATGGTATTTGCTACCCTGCTGGTACGCTACGCCGCCCACCGCCGCCGGCTTTAACCTTTCCCTGACATGACCATCATCTTTCTGCTCATTGGCATCAGCCTGCTGGTTGCGCTGCTTTTTCTGGGTGCTTTCCTGTGGGCTGTGCGCTCGGGCCAGTACGAGGACACCTACACGCCCGCGGTGCGGATGCTGTTTGAGGACGAGCCAGAAAAGTTAGAATAACGGCTGCTTCTACTCTCCTTCACAAGCTCACTCAGTAGGTTCGGTGATGTCCTGCATAGCCTCGATAAGCTGAGCAAACTGCTTTGTAGGAGTTGGGGCAAGCCCCTGCTTTCGGGCGTAATCATCCAAAAACTGCACGAAGGGGTCAACCGTTCGCAGCATCAATCGTCTAGCTTCTTGCTCAGAGCGCACTATTCTTTTTTGCGGATGCACCGAACGGTTGTGAGCCTCTATTACCTCCCACAATACCAGTTTTTTGCTGGCAAAATGGTCTTGGTAAGCCAGCAGTGTGTCAATGTCGATAATGACCAGTGGATGGACTTGCTTAACGGCCTGTTCCCCTAACTGTATCAGCTCTTGCTGAAACCATCCGTTCACCAACTCGTTTAGTCCCGGCATGTTATAAAGCCGGTCGTGAACCACCAGCACTGGGTAGATGAGCAGGCTCGTGGGATTGTAAGCCGTGTCAAACCGCAGTTCCTTATCTGGACTCAGCAGCCGCTTGATGTTTCGCATCAGTTGCAATACGCCTACTTCCTGCATATTTCCGCTCTTGTCCAGGTAGTGGTAGAACTTGCTCCTCGTTTCTGCTAAGAAACCTGCAAAGTCTTGACCTGCTTTCGCCTCTTTTTTAATGTTAACATCCTTGGACTCGAATAAGATGACACGCTTACCAGTTCGGAAGTAGTAGTCGGGCTCCGCATCGCCTTGACCTTTTAGCCATTGCTCGGCCTTGATGCGCTTGCCGCTCCAGGCCAAGCCGCGCTTTCGAAAGATAGTATCCAATAGGCCGCCGAGCAGGTAATCTTCCGAGAAAGCTTGGCAATACGCCCCCCGCCAATCAACCCCTTTCAACAGCTTCGGCTTTGTTTTTTTAACCAGTTCGTTGAGTTGAAAAAACATACCCTTGTGCAGCATTTCCGCCACAAACACTGGAAATACTACCGCGTAAATCCCTTCGCTTTGCTTGTAAATTGGCTTGGCGCGAGTGGATAGAAAATCGTGCTCATCCAACTTGCTGCCGGGAGTTATGGTCAGCTTGTCCAAAAAAGCGCAACTCGCCGCATAATCCTCATCGTGGGGTATCTGTATTTCTATCCGGCCCTTTTTATTATAGTAAATGATGGTTTTGACGACCCCCGCGAGCCGCCTCATATAGTCTTGCCACTTCGGGCAGTCATACTGATGCAGGAAGGCTGCTAGGAGAGGATGGTAGGTCACGTCCGCTTCTAAAAATTGAAACAACCGAACCGATTTCATCAGTTGTATGAGCAGTACGCGGGATGTATCGAAATTGACCAGTTCAAAGTCGGAATGCGTGCTCGCTAACGAGAGCTTAGCCAAAGTAGACAAACCCGGCTCTTCAATATGCGCTTTCAAAGCAGCACTTTGTTCATCGCTATACTCGTTGTTTTGGGCAATGAATGCCTTGAACAGGTTCAATTCCAGTTCAGCATCGGTTTGCGTGTGTGGTTCTTCTGGGCGCTGTATGGCGTATTCAAACAAACGCAGGGCGCTTTTGGGGTGCACTATTTTTAGTACGCTTTTTTCTTCCTGCTCAATCCTCTCCAAACGCCTGAACACGTTTCTCGCGGCAATTTCATTATGCGGCCCGAACATCTGTTCCATATCGCTGTAATAGCTGCGAGGCCCAGTTTCTTGGCGGCCCAGAAAATGAGTGGCTGCCAACAGCAATGCGTCGTTGCCGATGCCGGCCAGATAGTTGCGCCAGTCCTGCTTTGGCTCGTCGAATGCTTCTTCGAATTCTACTAGTCGTCCTAATTTCATGACGGTAGTTAATAGTAAAAGGGTGGACGCGAATGGATGAATATGCATCGCTGCTTGGGCGAAGAACAAGGACTTGTTGCACAGCGTTAAATAGCCTCCGGCTGCTAACCTTAGCGTTTACTTGGCAGGGACTTCCTCAGTCCTCCAGAATCGAATACAGCTCCCGGTTGATGTAGTAGATATTGCCCTGCACGGACTTTTTCTCCAGTATCTGAAGCTCCACCAGCTTGTTGAGATAGTCGCGGGCGGTGTTGAGGGCGTAGGTGCGGTCTTCGGTGAGGTGCTTGATTCGGGTGATGGGTTGGGTGAAAATCTTTTGGGTGAGCTGGTCGGGGCGGCGGATGCTTTTCTGGGCCTGGATGACGGCCAGCACCGCGTCGCGCGCTTCCAGAATGCGGTTGATTTTGTCGAAGGTGAGGTTGGCCGTTACCTCCACCGCCGTAAGCATGTAGCGCAGCCAAGTGGCCCAGTCGCCGCGTTGCGACACGCCGGCCAACGCCCCGTAGTACGCTTCCTTGTGCGCCAGAATGTAGCGGCTCAGGTACAGAATGGGGTAGTCGAGCAAGCCCTTCTTTACCAGGTAATGAATGTTGAAAATGCGGCCCGTGCGACCGTTGCCGTCGCGGAACGGGTGGATGGCTTCGAACTGAAAGTGGGCAATGGCCATTTTCAGCAGCGGGTGCAGCGGATAAGCGTCGTCGTCGTTCACGAACGCGAGCAGGTTGTCGAGTTTGGCTTCGAGGATTCCCGACCCACGCGGTGGGGTATAAATGGCCTTGCCCGCGTGGGGGCCGCTCCCGCCCTGGCGGATGACGGTGGCCGTGAACGGCGGCCGAATGCCTTCCTCTACCTGCTTGATTTCCCGCACCATGCGCACGAAATAGTCGCGGGTGAAGCCAGCCTCGCTTTTTAGGAAATCGTTGCCGCTCCACAGCGCCTCCCGGTAGCGCAACACCTCTTTGGCGGGGCCTTCCGCCCGGTCGGCTTTGGTTTCGCTGAACGCCTGGTATAGCTCATCATCCGTGGTGAAGATGTTTTCGATGGCACTGGAGGCTTTCGCTTCCTGGAGGCTGATGGAGTTTATCAGCAGCCCCTGGTTGGGAATGGCGACGCTCCGGCCGTGCAGTCGCCCCAGCGCTTCGCGGGCGTGGCCAAGCTGCTCCAGCAACTCCGGCGTGCGCCACAATTCCGGTGCAATGGGCAAGTCGGGCAGGCCATTCCACGGCTTGTCGCGGTCGGGATTTATGCGGTATGTACTAATTTCAGGCATCAAAAACAGGATTAATTGATGTTAGTCGGCCTTTCAAGCATCAAATTTAACCGTATTTACTGGCCTAGCATCAAAAACAAGCTTTTTTGATGCTAGGCCAGGTGCCTGACATCAATCAGCCGCCCGACTGACGTTCGTCAGCTTTTCAGAAATGGCCCTGGGGGACCTTTGAAGCAGTAAAAAACACTCTTCTCAGGCCATGCAAGCTGAACTAGAATTACCCACTGCGGCCACGCTGCCGCTGCTGGTGGCCCCGCCGCCCGTGCGCGGCATCGAAACCTTCTTCTACGACAATAAGATTGTCCGCGACTTTGGCATTGCCACCGTCATCTGGGGCATTATCGGGATGCTGGTGGGAGTGCTGGCCGCCTTTCAGCTGGCCCGGCCCGAGGTGAATTTGGGCAACGCCTACACTACGTTTGGCCGCATCCGGCCGCTGCACACCAACGCCGTCATTTTCGCCTTCGTAGGCAACGGCATCTTCACGGGCGTGTACTACTCCTTGCAACGCTTGTGCAAGGCCCGGATGTTCTCCGACGTGCTCAGCAAGATTCACTTCTGGGGCTGGCAGCTCATCATCGTCTCGGCCGTGATTTCGCTGCCGCTGGGCCTCACCACTTCCAAGGAATACGCGGAGCTGGAATGGCCGATTGACATTGCCATTACGGTGGTGTGGGTGGTGTTTGGCTGGAATATGTTCGGCACCATTGCCCGGCGGCGCGAGCGGCACCTGTACGTGGGCATCTGGTTCTACATCGCCACGTTCCTGACGGTGGCCGTGCTGCACATCGTCAACTCGGCGGCGCTGCCGGTGAGCTTCATGAAAAGCTACTCGGCCTACGCCGGCGTGCAGGACGCGCTGGTGCAGTGGTGGTACGGCCACAACGCGGTGGCCTTCTTCCTGACCACGCCCTACCTGGGGCTGATGTACTACTTTCTGCCCAAGGCGGCGGAGCGGCCGGTGTATTCCTACCGCCTGAGCATCATTCACTTCTGGTCGCTGATTTTTATTTACATCTGGGCCGGGCCGCACCACTTGCTCTACACCGCCCTGCCCGACTGGGCCCAAAGCCTGGGCGTGGCCTTTAGCATCATGCTGATTGCCCCGAGCTGGGGCGGCATGATAAACGGCCTGCTGACGTTGCGCGGCGCTTGGGACCGGGTGCGCACCGAGCCCGTGCTCAAGTTCTTCGTGGTGGCCATCACGGCCTACGGCATGGCCACGTTTGAAGGCCCCATGCTGGCGCTGAAAAACGTGAATGCCCTGGCCCACTTCACCGACTGGATTGTGGCCCATGTGCACGTCGGCGCCCTGGGATGGAACGGCTTCCTGACCTTCGGGATGCTCTACTGGCTGTGGCCGCGGCTCTACAAAACGCCGCTGCACTCCACCAAGCTGGCCAACACCCACTTCTGGCTGGGCACCTTCGGCATCCTGTTCTACGCCATCCCGATGTATTGGTCGGGCTTCACGCAGGGGCTGATGTGGAAGCAGTTCAACAGCGAAGGGATGCTGCAATACCCCAACTTCCTGGAAACCGTGCTGCAGCTGGTGCCCATGTACTACCTGCGCGGCATCGGCGGAGTGCTCTACCTGAGCGGCGTGTTTTTGATGATGTTCAACCTCTACAAAACGGCCAAAAGCGGCGTGCTGCTGGTCAACGAAAAAGCCGAGGCGCCCGCCCTGCTACCCGCCGCCGAGGACCCGCACGCCACCGGCGGCCACTGGCACCGTTGGCTGGAGCGCCGCCCGTTTCAGCTGGCCGTGGGCGCCACGGTCGCCATCCTCATCGGCGGCGTTATCGAAATGGTGCCCATGTTTCTGGTGGAAAGCAACGTGCCCACCATTGCCTCGGTGAAGCCTTATACCTCGCTGGAATTGCAGGGCCGCGACCTCTACATCAAGGAAGGCTGCTCGAACTGCCACACCCAGATGGTGCGCCCCTTCCGCTCCGAAACCGAGCGCTATGGCGAGTACAGCAAAGCCGGCGAGTTCGTGTACGACCGGCCCTTCCTGTGGGGCAGCAAGCGCACCGGGCCCGATTTGCACCGCCTCGGCGGCAAGTACCCGCACTCCTGGCACTACAACCACATGATGGACCCCACCAGCATGTCGCCCGGCTCCATCATGCCGCCCTACCCGTGGCTGCTCGACAACGAAATCGACTACACCGACCTGCCCGCCAAAATCCGGGTGCTCCAACAGCTGGGCACGCCCTACCCCGCCGGCTACGACCAGCAAGCCGTGGCCGACGCGCAGCAACAGGCTAAAGGCATCGTGGCCGAGCTGAAAAAGGAGGACATCGACGTGAAATCCGACAAGGAAATCGTGGCCCTGATTGCCTACCTCCAGCGCCTCGGTACCGACATCAAGGTGAAGCCTGAGCAGGCCGCCACCTCGGCCGAAGCAGCCGCGGCGCAGTAGCCGAGTAGCAAATAAGGAACGTCATGCTCATCTGGCGTCCGCGCAGCCGAAGCATCTCGCGTGCAGCAGTAATTCAATCGTTCAACGATGCGAGCGAGATGCTTCGGCTGCGCGGACGCCAGATGAGCATGACGGCCTAACGCCTCTAAAACCCCACGCATCATGTACAAAGAAGTTCTGCAGTCCATTACGGGCATTGCCATTTACCCGCTCATTTCCTTCGTCATCTTCTTCCTGTTTTTCGTGGCCCTGCTGGTGTACGTGCTGGTCGTCAACCGCCAGCATATCAGCACCATGAGCATGCTGCCGCTGCTGGAAGACGGACCCGTCGCGCCTGCTAAACCCGAGCCCTCATGTTAGCGTCAGTGAAAACTACCCGAATGGGGCTGCTTACCGCGGCTAGTCTGCTGCTGAGTGGAATGGCGAAAGCCCAAGCCCCGGAGGCCGCCGCGCCCGCCAAAGCCGCTGGGATGAACGAGCAGGAATTGCTGTTCTGGGTGCTGCTGGGCCTGTTGGGCGTGCTGCTGCTGGTGCTGCTATCCGTGGGCATCACCATCGTGGTGCAGATGAAACCGCAGCTGCGCCTACTCTACAACCTGCCCACGGTGCATGGCACCTGGAGCGGCAAGGTGCTGGGCCTGCTGGTGGGCGATGCCACGCTGGTGCGGGGCGAGTACCGGGATGAGCTGCTCGACCACGACTACGACGGCATCCACGAGTTCGACAACGACCTGCCGCCGTGGTGGAAGTACGGCTTCTATTTCACCATCGTGTTTGCCTTCGTGTACGTGGGCTACTACCACCTCACCACGAAGGGCCAGCTGCAAGTAGCCGAGTACGAAACCGAGATGCGCCAAGCAGCGCTACTCGTCTCGGCCGGTTCCGACGACCCGACCAAGCTCACCACCTACTTGGCCCTGACCACCGCCGCCGACCTGAGCAGCGGCAAAAGCATCTACGCCACCAACTGCGCCCCCTGCCACGGGGCCAGCGCCGAGGGCAAAGTAGGCCCCAACCTGACCGACGACTACTGGCTGCACGGCGGTGAGGTGAACCAGGTATACAAAACCATCAAGTTCGGCATTCCGAGCAAGGGCATGGTGGCCTGGAAAGGCAAGCTCTCGGGCAAGCAGATTCTGCAGGTGACTTCCTACGCGCTGAGTCTGCAAGGCTCGCTGCCAGCCAATGCCAAGCCGCCGCAGGGCGAGAAAGAAGCGGTGGGGAAGCCGGTGGCCGGGCTGTAGCAGCGGTTTGCAATTTCAAACAGAACGTCATGCTGAGCGGAGCGCAGCGAAGTCGAAGCATCTCTACCGCTTCGTTGCAATGGCATTGATTACTGCTGCGGTAGAGATGCTTCGACAAGCTCAGCATGACGTGCTTTTTCGATTCTCCTCCCATATAACCTCATGCTCCCCACCCAATTCAAGCCCGACGATGCCTACCGCGACACCATCTCCACGGTGGATGCGGCGGGCAAACGAGTGTGGCTTTACCCCAAGAAGCCCGCCGGCCGGCTTTACCGCGCCCGCAAGTGGCTGAGTTACGGCTTGCTGGCCGTACTGTTTGCCGGGCCCTGGCTGCGGCTCAACGGCTTGCCGCTGCTGATGTGGAACCTACCGGCCCGGAAGTTCATCATCCTAGGCCAGATTTTCTGGCCCCAGGACTTTTTCATTCTGCTGCTGGCGTCGCTCACGTTTCTGGTGTTCATCATCCTGTTCACGGTGGTGTATGGGCGGGTATTCTGCGGCTGGGTGTGCCCGCAGACCATCTTTCTGGAGATGGTGTTCCGGCGCATCGAGTACTGGCTGGAAGGCGACGCGCCGCAGCAAAAGGCCCTGGACCGGGCCGACTGGGACTGGAACAAAACCTGGCGCAAAACCACCAAGCACGTCCTGTTCTTGGCCCTGTCGTTTCTGATTGCCAACACCTTTTTGGCCTACATCATCGGCTCGGATGCGCTGGTGGCCATCGTGACGGACCCGCCAACGGCGCACCTGGGCGGGCTGGCGGCCATGGTCGGTTTCACGGGTGTGTTCTACGCCGTGTTTGCGCGGTTCCGGGAGCAGGTCTGCACCATTGTATGCCCCTACGGCCGCTTGCAGGGCGTATTGCTGGACCAGGACAGCCTGGTGGTAGCCTATGACTACAAGCGCGGTGAGCCGCGCGAGAAGCTGCACAAAAACCAGGCGCGCACCGCCGGCGACTGCATCGACTGCCACCAGTGCGTGCAGGTCTGCCCCACCGGCATCGACATCCGCAACGGCGCCACGCAAATGGAATGCACCAACTGCACCGCTTGCATCGACGCCTGCAACTCCATCATGGACCTGGTGAAGCTGCCGCAGGGCCTCATTCGCCACGCCTCGGAAAATGGCATTGCCAACGGCACCAAGTTCCGGTTCACGGGCCGCGTGAAGGCCTTGTCGGGTGGCTTGGTCTTGCTGCTGGCGGTGCTCACGGGCCTGCTGGTGTCGCGCTCCAACGTGGAAGCCACCGTGCTGCGCACGCCGGGGCAGCTCTATCAAAAAACCGACCGCGGCACCATCACCAACCTCTACAACATCTCGGTCATCAACAAAACCAACCGCCGCTACCCCATCACCCTGCGCATCCTCGAACCGGCGCAGGGCCGGATTTCACTCATCGGCACCACTGGCCTCAAGCTGCCCGCGCAGGGCAGCACCGAAGGCGTCTTTTTCGCCGAGCTGCCCCGCACGGCCCTGCACCGCACCAATCAGAAAATCCGCATCGGCCTGTTCAGCGGCGGCGAGCTGATTTCGGAAACCAGCACCAAGTTTCTCGGCCCGTCGCAGTGATGGGCCGATTAAACAATCAGAAAAAAACGGTCATGCTAAGCTTGTCGAAGCATCTCTACCTCAATACTATTCAATGCGGTTGCAACGAAGCAGTAGAGATGCTTCGGCTGCGCGGACGCCAGATGAGCATGACGTTCTGTTATTCCTTTTCCCATGACCAACCCGGCTATTTCCCCTCCCAAACGCAGCGTCTGGCCTTATGCCATCGTTACCGTCTTCGTGCTCTTCGCTCTGTACATCGGCTCAATGGTGTATCAGGCCATGCAGACCGACGTGAACCTGGTCAGCGCCGACTACTACCAGAAAGAGCTGGCCCACCAGCAGCGCATGGACGCGGTGGCCCGCACCGCCGCCCTGCCCACGCCCGTGCAGGTGCGCCACGATGCCACCAGCCGCCGCCTGACGCTGCAGCTGCCGGCTGCTCTGGCTGGGCAGGCCGTGCGGGGGCAGGTTCACTTCTTCCGTCCCTCCAATCAGGCCCTGGACTTTGCGCTGCCCCTACAACCCGCGGCTGACCTGCAGCAATCCATCAACACCAGCAAAATGGCGCCCGGCTTCTGGCGGGTGCAGTTGGATTTCACGGCGGGCGGGCAGGCCTATTTTCTCGAACAAAACCTTATGCTTAACTGAACCATGCTCTGGGCCGGATTCCTGTTTGGGTTGCTGGGCAGCTTCCACTGCGTGGGCATGTGCGGGGCCATTGCCCTGGCGCTGCCGGGCGGGACGGATGCGGCCACCTCCCGGCTGCGCTACGCCGGTGGCCGCCTGCTCTACAACCTGGGCCGGGTGACGACCTACGCCACACTGGGGGCCGGGGCGGGCCTGGTGGGTCAGGGCCTGCGCCTGGCCGGCGTGCAGCAGGGCCTGTCTATTGCCTCGGGTGTGCTGATTCTGCTGCTGGTGGCCGTGCCGGAGCGCTACAGCAGCCGCGTGGCGGGTTGGCTGGGTTTAAACCGGCCGCTGGCTTGGGTGAAAAACACCCTGGCCCGCTTGTTTCAGCAGCCTACGCTGCCTGCCTTGTACGCCACGGGCGTGCTCAACGGCTTGCTGCCCTGTGGCCTGGTGTATCTGGCCCTGGCCGGAGCGTTGAGCGCGCCGGGGGTGGCGGGCGCGGCGGCGTACATGGCCTGCTTCGGGCTGGGCACGCTGCCGCTCATGTTCGGGCTGTCGCTGAGTGGGCGGCTGGTGCCGCTGCTCTGGCGCACCCGCATGCGCCAGGCCGTGCCCTACGCGGCTTCGGTGCTGGCGGTGCTCTTCATTGTGCGGGGCCTGGGGCTGGGCATTCCCTACCTCAGCCCGCAGCTAAGCCCGTCCACTACTACAACCAGCGCCGCCCAACCGGCTACGGTACACTACTGCCACTAGCGGCTTCATTCCTAATTCTTCGGCCTTCTGCCCGCCCCCGCCCATGAAAACCATTCTCGTCCCCATCGACCACACCCCGGCCGCCGAGCATACCCTGGCCTACGCCAACAAGCTGGCCGTGCGCTGGCCGGCCGAAGTAGTGCTGCTGTACTGCCACCAGCCCGACGCCGCGGCTGGCGAGCCCGCCGCCGTGCTGCTGGCCCAGGAGCAGCGGCTGCGCGGGCTGGTGGAGCGCCTGCGCTACCAGCAGCTCACCCGCCAGAACGGCCGCCGGATTCAGTACCGCTACCGGGTGCTGGCCGGCTGCCTGCACGACCACGTGCAGGCCGAAGCCGCCGCCTGCGCCGCCGACCTGGTGGTGATGGGCCTGGCGCACATCGACTGCGGCCAGCAAGAGGCCCCCGGCAACCACGCGGCGGCCATCACCGCGCTGGTCGGCTGCCCGGTGCTGGTAGTACCAGCCGGCCGCCGGACCTTGCCCAACCGCCTGGTTTTTTCGGCTGATTTCGACGCGCTGAACCTGCACCTGCTGCCCCGGCTCTCAGGCCTGGCCAATGCCTTCCCGGGCCCGCTGGACCTGGTGCAGTTCTACCCGCGCACGGCCCGCCCCCGGCGGCGGCAGCTGAAGCAGGCCCTGGGCCGGGCCGCGGCCCAACTCACCTGGCCCACTATCACCGAGCACCTGGTGGAAGATGAAGCCCCGTTGGAAGGCGTGAGCGAATATTGCGCCCGCACGCTGGCGCAGCTGCTCATCATCGCCCCGGCCAACACCGCGCAACTGCTGCGCTACTTCGACCTGTGCTACACCCAAACGCAGGCCTACCACACCCAAATTCCCGTGCTGGTGCTACAGGCCACGGAGCAACCGGCGGCGGACACCTGTTGCGAGCACTGCCACGAACGGCTGGCGCAGGAAGCAACCGCCGCCCGACTAGCGGCTTACCGCGCCGCGCATTGGGTCTGAACCAGCTGCACGGCCCCATTTATTCTGTTGTTTCTTAACCCCGACCTCATGCGCATTCGCCCCATCCTCTCCACTGCCGCTCTTGCCTTCTTGCTAGCAGCCTGCGAAACCAAAAACCCCAACGGCATGCCCGACCAACCGCCCGGACAAAGCTCGGTGCAGGCCCTGCCGGCCACCGCTCCCAAGCCCGACTCGGCCGCCGCGCGCACCGAAAACGCGGTGATGCCCGCCGACACGTCCGTGGCCGGGGCCTGGCTGCTGCTGGAAGGCGCCCTGCGCGGCCACGATGCCGAGGTCCTCAACCAGCTCATCGACCCGGAATTTGGCCTCTGGATTTTGGAACAGACCGGCGCAATACCGCTGGTGACGCGGGTGGCCAAGGTGGGGGCTTTTCGCCGCGCTACCCAAAACCTACCGCTGTTTTCGCTGGACAAACAGCTAATGACCTGCCCGCAGCTGCGGGTGATGCACCATCTGCCCGAAGCTGATTGCGGGCTACAAACCAAGCAGAACGCGGGGTTTGCCCAATCGGGCTGCTTCGCCGGTCCCGCCACCGCTTTTCGGCGCCTGGACCTCTGGCCCAGTGCTACCGTGAAAGGCGGCACGGCGGCGCAGGGCAAGGCCGCGCAGGGCCGCACCGTGCGCACAGTGCTGCAAACCCGCACAGGCTTCCGGTTTCACTTTGCCAAGTCGGCCGGGGCCGGGGGGCGCTGGCGCCTCATTTTCATCGACCTGCGTGAACCTTGTATGGCCTGAGGCTTCGGGCCTACCAACGAAAACACCCGGCTGAGTTGTCAGCCGGGTATTTTCAGTAAGAGCGATGAGCCCACCGGTCAACTTACGCCAGTACCGGCTGCCGCTCCAAATCGAACAGCTCGCTGAGCAACTCCACCAGCTGGCCGGGCTCGCCCCGCTTGCAGGCGGCTTTGAGTTGCAGCACGGGCTGCTTGAGTACCTTTTGCATCAGGGACCTAGTGATTTCGTCCAACAGGACCGTCTCGGCGGGACTCATCCGTTTGCTGAAGCGCTTCATTTCGTCTTGCCGCAGCTGCTCCAGGGCGTTTTTCAGCTTCTGGATGGTGGGCGAAACTTCCATTTCCTCGCTCCAGTCCTGCAAACTAGCCATGCTTTCGGCGATGATGGCCCGCACCTGCGGCACGGCCGCCAGCCGCAGCGCCAGGGCCGCCGAGGCTTTGCTCTGGATGGCATCGAGAGGGTACAGCAGCACGCCCGGCACCGTTTCGACGGCGGTGGCAATGCTGTGGGGCACGGACAAGTCCACGAAGTACTTGTGGCTGAGTACGGCGTGGTTAGTGAGCAGCTGCGGCGTGATGATAGGCGCGCCCGCCGCTACGGAGGAAATAACGATGTCCGCCTCCTGAACACCTTGGGCGAGGTCGGCAAAATCCAGCACCCGCAGGCCGCATTCGGCGGCTAAAGCTTCGGCCCGGTCCCGCGTCCGGTTACAGATGGTGACCGGCGCAAACCGGGAGCTGGCGCCGAAATATCGGGCCACATCGGCCCCAAACGTACCCGCGCCCACCAGCAGCACCCGCGGGCTGGCCAGGTGGGCCGTCAGGTCTTCCACCAACTGAAGGGCCGCGTAGGCAACCGAGGCCGCTCCGTCGCAAAAGCCTGTTTCCTGGCGCACCCGCTTGTGAGTGAAAAACACGGTGTGCAGCAGCCGGTGCAGGAACGGCCCCGCCGCGCCCGCATCGACCGACCATTGGTAGGCCTGCTTCACCTGGTGGCTAATCTGCTGGTCGCCGACCACCTGCGCCTCCAGGCCCATGGCCACTTCAAACAGATGACCCACGGCCGCCTTGGCGCTGGTGATGCTGGTGAAATAGGGGGCTATCTGGGCGGCATCGGGAAGATGCTTCAACCGGGCCAACTCGCTGAGAATGGCGGCGCTTTGGTCCTGTGGGGCACTGTAGTAGACCTCCGTGCGGTTGCAGGTACTCAGCACCAGCACATCCGCCAAGCCCAGCTCCTGGCTCAGGATGAGCAACAGCTGGCGGCCGGTCGTCTCGTCCAGAGCCAGCAGTTCCCGGATGGCGAGCGGCGCTTTCTGGTGAGTGAGGCTGACAACTTTAAAGCGCTGGTTCATGGGTGGAAAACAAAGGGAGAAGCTGGTTAACCGCCGTTCACGGGCGGGGCGGCCACCCACAAAGGTCCTTTCTGCCCAAACGGGAAAGCATGACGCACGTCACTCATCCGCCTGATTGGTGTCATGGCCGGCCGGGCCGGGAACCGTCACCTTTGCCAGGGCCTTCAGTTGTCCCCCTCCCGCTATGAAAACCCTTTTCTTGCTCGGCGCGGCCCTGCTGCTGGCCGGCAGTAGCCAGGCCCAGCTCATTACCCCCGACCAAGTGTCGCCGCTGGCCTTCGTGGCCCTGCAACAGCATTACCCGCACGCCACCAAAGTGCAGTGGAAGAAGACCCAGGGGCTGTACCAAGCCAGCTTTACCCAGGGCCCGGCCCAACAATCGGTACGTTTCACCGAAAACGGCGATGTGGAAGCCACCGGCGCACCCCTGACCATTGGCGCCCTGCCCGCCTCCGTACGCCACACCCTGGCCGCCCACTACCCCAGCCGCAAAGTGTGCCAGGCTGCCAAGTACGTGAACGCCCGCACGGAAGCCATTACCTACGAGGCCGCGACCTGCGAAAGCAACGTCAGCCGCACCCTGGTCTTTACCGCCGATGGCCGCAAGCAGCACCGGGCCGGTCGTAAATAGCTGGCTACCGCAGCATGGCCCGAAGGCTCACCAGCAAATTCTGAAAGGTGCGATTAATAGAAACCCTGCTCTTGTTTGTCAATTCGCTGGTGGTTTGCGGAATGCTGGTGCCGTTGCCCAAGGCGCTGCGCCAGCTGGCCCCGGCCGCCTTGCTCGTCCTCGTCGTGCAACTGGCCGCTGAAGGTCCGCGCTGGCAGCTAGTGCCCGCGTATGGCCTCACCGGGGGGGGGTTTTTGGTCTGGCTGCGGCGTATCTCCCGGCCTTCACGCCCGCCCCACACCCCGGCGTGGGCCATTGGCCTGAGCGTGCTCGGGCTGGCGGCCATTGGCCTGTTGCCGCTGGCGTTTCCGGTATTTCACTTCCCCCCGCCCGGCGGGCCCTACGGAATCGGCACCGTCACGTACCATTGGGTGGATGAGCAACGGCAGGAGCTTTTCAGCCCCGACCCGCGGGCCCGGCGGGAGCTACTGGTGCAGGTCTGGTACCCGGCCGCGCCCAGCCCCTCTGCTCCGCGCACGCCTTACCTGCCCGATGCGGCTGTGGTGATGCCGGCGTTGGCCCGCCTTCACCACCTGCCGGCGTTTGTGTTTGCTCACTTCCGTTACGTCCGCACCAATGCCGTGGCCGCGGCCCCCGTGGCGGCCGGCGCGGCGCGCTTCCCGGTGCTGCTGTTTCTGGAAGGGGTCACGGGCTTTCGCCAGATGAATACGTTTCAGGTCGAAGAGCTGGTTTCGCACGGCTACGTGGTGGCGGCGCTCGACCAGCCGGGCACGGCTGCGGCCGTCGTGTTTCCGAACGGGCACCGCGCGGCCGGGCTGCCGGTGGCGCAGCTCCGCGCCCTGATTAGGCCCAGCCACGTCCGCAGCGTCCCTAGGGCTCGGCTATTCGGCCGGGCCCTGGCCGACACCAGCCTTGTCCCGTACCTGGCGCAGGACGTGCGCTTCGTCCTGCGGCGGCTGGCCGGCCTGCACCAGGCCGACCCTCACGGCTTGCTGACCGGGCGGCTGGATGTGCAACGGGCGGGCGTGTTCGGCATCTCCCTCGGCGGCATCGTGGCGGCCGAAGCTTGCCGGGTCGAGCCGCGCCTGCGGGCCTGCCTGGTGCTCGATGCCCCCGTGCCCACCGCCGTGGTGCGGGCCGGCCTGCGCCAGCCCACCCTGTGGCTCACCCGCGATGCCGCCACCATGCGGCTCGAACGGCGGCGCGCGGGCGGCTGGTCGGAGGAAGACATTCAGTCGCAGCAAACCAGCGTGCGCGCGGCCTACCGGCACCTGAAAGGCGCGGGCTACCTGGTCCGCCTTCCCGGCATGTTTCACAGCAATTTCACGGACCTCCCCCGCTGGTTTCCCTTCGGCTCCTGGCTCGGCCTCACCGGGCCGCTCAATGCCGACCGGGGGCACGCCATCGTCAACGCCTACTCGGTGGCGTTTTTCGACCAGCACCTGAAAACCCACCCCGCCGCGCGGCTGGACAGCTTGGCCGCCGCGTACCCGGAAGTGCTTTTCGAATCGCGCCGGCCGTAACGCTTGCGCAACCAGGAGAGCCCGCTTGAGTGGCGGCACTTACGGGCTGGTCCTGCTTCCTAATCCGATACCAGTGCCAAGGTAGCACCACCCGATAGTGCCGGAACCTGCACTCCCGGCCGTTTCCACCGCCGACTGATAAGCTTCTGGAGTTCGACCACCCAGAACACCACGCTGGCTATGGCTACGGCCAGGCCCAACTCGGCCACGGTGAGCGGCTGGGTGCTGAACAGCTCGTTGCAGAAAGGAACGTACAGAATGGTCAGATGCAGGCCTGCGGTCAGTACCACCGCTCCCAGCAGGGGTTTGTTGGAGAGCAGCCCGATGCTGAAAATGGACTCGCGCCGCGACCGAATGGCCAAGGCTAAGCCCAGTTGGCTAAAACAGAGCACGGTGAAGGCCATGGTTTGCCAGTGCGGCAGGTCCTGCCGGATGGCCCAGGCTTCTGTACCAATGGTCAGGCCGCCCACCAGCAGCCCCACGCCCAGGATAAACCAGCCCAGGCCATCGGCGAAAATAGTCTGGCGCGGGTCGATGGGCGGGCGCCGCATGCTGTTCTTTTCGGACGGCTCGTAGGCCAGCGCCAGGCCGGGCAGGCCGTCGGTTATCAGGTTAATCCACAGGATGTGAATGGCCAGCAGCGGCACGGGCAAACCGAAGAACGGCGCGCAAAACAGAGCGATTATTTCCCCCGCGCTGCCGGCCAGCAGGTAGCGAATGAACTTGAGGATGTTGTCGTAAATCCGGCGGCCGTGCCGGACCGCCTCCACGATGGTCGCGAAGTTGTCATCGAGCAGAATCATGGCCGCTGCCTCTTTGGCCACTTCAGTGCCGTTGATGCCCATGGCAATGCCGATGTCGGCATTTTTGAGGGCCGGCGCGTCGTTCACCCCGTCGCCGGTCATGGCCACGAACTGGTGCCGGGCCTGCAAGGCGCTGATGATGCGCAGCTTCTGGGCCGGGTCGACGCGGGCGTACACCCGCACTTTTTCCACCACGGCGGCAAAGGCCGGTTCATCCAGCGCCGTCAGCTCGGGGCCGGTGAGCACCAGCTCATCCTCGGAAGAAATGATGCCCAGCTTTTCAGCGATGGCCTTGGCCGTGAGCTTGTGGTCGCCGGTAATCATAACCGGGATGATGCCGGCGGTTTTGCACTCGGCCACGGCCTGGCGGGCCTCCTCGCGGGGGGGGTCCAGCAGGCTGGCGAAGCCCAGGAAGGTGAGGCCCGTTTCCACGGTGGCCGGGGTGAGGTCGGCGGGCAGCTCGGGCAGCATTTTGGCCCCGTAGGCCAGCACGCGGTAGCCCTGCGCGGCCTGGGCATCGACGCGCCGCGTGAGGTCGGCAATGCCGGCCTGCTGGCTGTCAGTGAGCTGCTTATACAGGGAGCCCGCGGCCCCTTTGGTGAGCACCAGCACGCCCTCCGGGGTTTGGTGCAGCGTCGTCATGCACTTGCGCTCCGAGTCGAACGGCAGCTCGGCCAGGCGCGGAAACTGCTCCTCCAGCGCGGGACGGGCGTAGTCTTTATCAGCCGCGTACTGCGCCAGGGCTACTTCGGTCGAGTCGCCGAGCCAGTGGTTTTCGGCATCGTGGCTGGCGTCGGTGTTCAAGGCCAGGGCGGTCAATAGGCCGTTGCGGTCGGCTAGTCCGGCGAGGGTCACCGCCGGAACTTCGTAGAGGTCCTCCACCGTCATTTGGTTGAGGGTCAGGGTGCCCGTCTTATCGGTGCAGATGTAGGTAACCGAGCCCAGCGTTTCCACGGCCGGCAGCTTGCGCATCAGCGCGTGGCTTTTCATGAGCCGGCCGGCTCCCAGCGCCAGCGAGACGGTGACCAGCGCCGGCAGCGCCTCGGGCAGCGCCGCAATGGCCAGCGAGATGGAAACCAGCAGCAAGTCCTGCCAGGCCTCGCCCCGCAGCCAGCCGACCCCAAAAAACAGGGCTCCGACCACCAGCGCGACCACCGACAGGCGCTTGCCCAGCGTGCCTAGCCGCTTTTGCAGCGGCGTCACCACTTCGGCCGTCTGGATGAGGGCGGCAATCTTGCCCAGCTCGGTCTTCATGCCGGTGGCTACCACGTAGGCCGTGGCCCGGCCGTTGGTGACGGAAGTGCCCTTGTAGCCCAGGTTCAGCCGGTCGCCGAGGGGGTACTCACCGGGCGGCAGGGCATCGGGCGTTTTCTCCACGTTGCTGGATTCGCCCGTGAGCGACGACTCGTCCACTTTCAGCGTGTGGGTTTCGAGGAAGCGCACATCGGCCGGAATCACGTGGCCGGCTTCGAGCAGCACCACGTCGCCGGGCACCAGCTCGGCCGTGAGAATTTCCTGGGGCCGGCCGTCGCGCAGCACCTGCGCGTGGCTGGCGGCCATCTTTTGCAGGGCCTCCATCGCCTTATCGGCCCGGTATTCCTGCACGAACCCGATGACGGCGTTGAGCATCACAATAGCTAGTATGACGTAGGCCGACTTGGCCTCGCCAATGAGCACCGACACCCCGGCGGCGGTTAGTAGCACCAAAATCATCACGTCGGCCAGTTGGTGCAGCACCAGCTGCCAGATGGTTTTCTGCTGCGCGTCGGCCAACTGGTTGGGGCCGTGCTCGGCCAGGCGCTGCCCGGCCGTAGCCGCGTCGAGGCCAGCCGGCGAGGTGGTCAGCTCGGCGGCCACTTCGGTTACGGGGGTTAGGTAATAGTCCATAGGTAGGCGCTGGTTGGGAAGGGTTTAGGCCAACTTGGGCACGGCGTAAGAGTTTAGGCAGCCGTTCGTTAGGGCTGCCGCTGTCAGTCCCGGATTCGGACATTCGCTGGCCGTAGCGGTAGCTGTTCAGCGGTGGGCTTGGTTGGGTACCGCCCCCTGGGCTTCTGTAGCCACGTTGGCAGGTGTCGCCTTTTTTCTGTGCACCACGTCTCTAGCTCATGGGCGAAAAAGGCTTGCCAGAGGCAGGCCCGCCGCGTAGTGCCGCGTAGTGAGCGCGGCGTGCTGAAAACCGTTGCGTTCAGGGCGCGGCGAGCTGGTTCAGGCAATAGTGGGGAGCACCAGCACGGGCACCGGGCTGTGCAGCAGCACTTCGGCCGTCACGCTCTGGTGAAACAGCTGCCCCCAGAAGCTGCGGGGCCGCGCCAGCACCACTACCAGGTCCGTGTCGTCGGCCTGGGCGGCGTGCAGAATGCCATCGGCCGGGCGGGCCGCCACCGGGCGGCGGAAACGCAGCGGGGCCGGCAAATCAATGCTCAGCCCCGTGCGCCGTACCGAGTCCAGTATAGTATGCTCTGAATCAGCGGCGGTGGCCTCCGGCGCGACGTGGAGCACGGTCAGCTCCGCGCCCAGGGTGTTCAGCAGGTGGCGCATGGCTCCGGCGTGCGGGCCCAGGGTGAAGTCCTCCCCATCGACGGCCAGCAGCACGCGCCGGGGCAACGTGTTGCTGGTCACCTTATGCGGCACAATGAGCATGGGATACGGCGCCGTGCGCAGGATGTCCAGGGCGGTGGTGTGCACCAGCTCGTCGGGCGTGGCCGAGTAGTCGGGCCGGCCCAGCACCACCAGCAGCGGCTGGTGGCGGCTCACGGCATCAGCCACGGCAAAGGCCACGCGGCCGTGGCCTACTTCCACCACTACGGGCACCGGCAGGTCGTTGGCAACGCTGCTCAACGCCATCTTGATGGCCTCGCTGTCGAGGTTAGACAGCTTGCCCGTAAACATTTCCGGGTCGATGATGGAGTCGCGGCGCACGTGCAGCAGCACCAGGCGGGCACCGAGCGGCCCGGCCAGGTTCGTGGCGTAGTCGAGGGCCCGGTTGGCGGCCTGAAAAAAGTCGGTCAGAATCAGCAGCGAAGGAGTCATGGTCAGGGCGGGGCTGGAAGCGTAAGTGCGGCCGCAAGGTTCCAACCCAGCCGTTCGGAAAGCCCTGTCCAAAATCGGCCGATTGCCTGACTTGTGTCATACTCCGGCGTTCCTCCACACCCGACTTTTGCCTGGCCTACCTTCCGGACAGGGGTTACCCGCAGCAGGCCCCACAAGGGCGCTGCCGCTGTTCCGGCCTCCCGTCGCTTGTCACGCTCAATGCCCTCCTATGAACATTACCATTTTTAGCGCCTATCCTTTTGAGCGCCCTTTTCTGCTGGCAGCAGCCCAGCAGCAGTATGACTTGAACTTTGTGGACGAGGCGCTAACGCTGGCCACCGCGGAGCGGGCCGTCGGCAGCGTCGCGGTGGCTGTTTTCGTCAACGATGATGCCTCCGCGCCGGTGCTGGAACGCCTGTATGCCCTGGGGGTGCGCTACCTGCTGGTGCGCGCCGCCGGCTACGACAACGTGGACCTGCCCGCCGCCCACCGCCTGGGCTTGCGCGTGGCCACAGTGCCCCACTACTCACCCTACGCCATTGCCGAACACGCCCTGGCCCTCATGCTGGCCCTGAACCGCCACCTGCGCCAGGCCGACGCGCAACTGCGCCGCGCCGACTTCCGGCTCGACCACCTCGTGGGCTTCGACCTGCACGGCAAAACCGTGGGCATCATCGGCTGCGGCACCATCGGCGGCACGCTGGCGGGGCTGCTGCACGGCTTCGGCTGCCGCCTGCTGGGCACCGATGTGCAGCCCAATGATGAGCTGACGCAGCGTTACGGCCTGGAATACGTGCCGCTCGATACGCTTTGCGCACTGGCCGACGTCATTTCCATTCACGCGCCGCTCACGCCCCAAACGCGCTACATGCTGAACGAAAGGCAGCTGGCCACCATGAAGCGGGGCGTGATGCTCATCAACACGGGCCGGGGGGCGCTGCTGGATACCCAAGCCGCCCTGGCCGCCCTCGATTCCGGCCAGCTCGGCTACCTGGGCCTGGATGTCTACGAGCACGAAAAAGGCCTGTTTTTCAACGACCATTCCCAGCAACCCCTGCAGGACGCACTTCTTGTGCAATTGCTGGCCCATCCCAACGTCCTGGTAACGGGCCACCAGGGTTTTCTCACGCAGGAGGCGCTGACCAGCATTGCCACCACTTCCCTCGAAACCCTTCGCTGCTGGCTCTCCGGCGAGGCCGCTCCGAACGAATTGGTAGCGGCCCCAATTGCCGTTGCCCAACTGGCCACCCATTAAATGCGGGAAGTAGCGGGCACCCACCATTGCACATATATCATGAACTTATTCACGGGCGTAACCAACTCTTGTTACACTGGACAAGTTGGCTGCTTTTAGACTATTGTACGTTCCGTGCGTAGGTTCAACTAAATCATACACGTTCACAATAAGGACTGATAACACCCCATTATCATTCGCTAATTACTGACTATGATAAGGTCCGATAAATCTTACTTATCGGATCTTATTATTACTTTCGCTTTTGGCCGCCAAAAGTCGCGTTTTACTCCTTTATATATAGGTTGCATGGAAAACTCCGCCGAGCTCTCGATTTCCGGTCACGCCTCGTCGGCGCTCGCGCACCTGGCCGAGCACACCAACCGCTATGTCGAGGCCGGGCTGAGCGGCGCGGCGAATACGGCCAGAGCGTACGCCGGGGATTTAAAGCGTTTCGGTTTGTGGTGCGCCGAACATGGACTGGAGCCGTTGCCGGCATTGGTGGAAACACTGGCGGGGTTTGTGACGCACTTGGCCGAAGCGGGCAAAAAGGTCTCGACCATTCAGCGGCACTGCGCGGCAGTGGCCAAAGCCCATGCTTTGCGCGGGATTGATTCACCGACCGACGACAAGAAGTTTAAGGTGCTGATGGAAGGCATTGCCCGGCTCAAGGGTGTGCGGCAAAAGCAGGCGCCGGCCTTTACGCTGGCCAATTTCAAGCGCACGGTCAAAAGCATTGATGGCAAGACACTGGCGGGGATGCGAGACCGAGTGATTCTGTTGCTGGGCTTTACGGGGGCCTTTCGGCGCTCGGAATTGGCAGCACTGAATATTGAGGACTTGTCTTTCTCTGAAGAAGGGCTGATTGTGAACCTGGCCAAGAGCAAAACCAACCAGTACAGCGCGGCCGAGGAAAAGGCCATTTTCTATTCGCCGGATTTCAAGCTGTGCCCCATTCGCACGCTGGAGGCCTGGGTCAAGCGGCTGGACCGCGCCGCGGGGCCGGTGTTTGTGTCTTTTCGCAAAGGCGAACGGCTCACGGAGCGGCGGCTGACGGACAAGCACCTCAATTTGATTGTGCAGCGCTACCTTGGGCCTAAATATTCAGCTCATTCGCTTAGGGCTTCATTCGTTACAGTGGCTAAGCTGGCTGGGGCAGATGACTCCGAAGTCATGAACCAGACCAAACACAAGACTAGTGAGATGATTCGCAGATACACTCGACTAGATAATGTGCGCCAACACAATGCTGCGCAGAAATTAGGCTTATAGAATACTGTATTACAAATAACTTTTAAAGAATACTTAATTGCATCTTTAGCAATAGAAACTTCATTTTCAGCACTTTTATGAATTTCATCACGAGTCAGATAAATAAGAAAATTAATTTTCTAAAGTCCGATGGCCAAAAGTCCGAATTGAGAGCACACTATCAATCTAAGTTCGAATATTATTTGATATATATCCTTTCATACCTATGGAACAAAAACTGGACAAACGCTGATTTAGATCTAAGAGAAAGTATTGCAAAGTCAATACTAAAGCCTTCAATTGGGACAATAGTGTCAATAATTAGACAACTCGACATTGATAATGAATTTTTCGGGAATAAGCGTCTAAAACAACTAAGCCAGTTTATAGATAAGTACCCCAATTTCAGAAATGAAAAGATTGGACATGGCTTTTCTTTTGATGATGATATTGCAAATTATTTGCAATTCTTTGAGTCTTTTTTCGAAATCATTGAGTCGTCCAACACAGCTCTTATCTTCAGCGAGTTAGATATAATCAAAGTATCAAGAGAAGACGTAGACTCATATAAAGGCATTTCTTATAAGCCCGATGGGGCCACATATCTTGCTTGGAGTTGCCCAAAGGCCGCATGTCAATTCAATGTAGGGGACGTTTATCTATGTACGGAACAAGGTATGTATTTTAGGTTGTCTCCGTTTATTTTAATAGAAAGCGACTCGGAGTTTTTCTCTTTTGTATCGGTTGAAGAGAAGTTAACTGGTAGAACCAAATTTAATCGCCTACTTAAAACAGCCTCATTAACAATAAATGTCGAAGAATTCGAAAAACTTTCGATACTTAGTGATAATGTAAAAAGGAAATCTGCTAACGGTACAGTAATAAATGTTTTTGACAATAATTTTAAAAAATACATTGATATTGGTATAACAAAACGAATAATTCAGTTTTTAGAGAAAAATAGAGCATCAGTTTTCGCAACTATATGGGGACATGGCGGGGTTGGCAAAACGGCATCGATACAACGAGCTTGTGAAATACTTTGCAATCAAGAAAGCAAATTTTTTGATTATATAGTCTTTTTATCTGCTAAAGACCGCGTTTATAACTATTATCAAGGTAAGGTCGATAGTATAGATGGTGGTATTCTATCCTTAGAGGATATACTATCAAAGACTAACTTCATAATGTTTGGCATAGCAAGTCTGGAAGAAGACCAACTAATAAATTACAACGGCAAACTACTTATCGTCATTGATGATTTTGAAACCTTTTCTAAAACAGAAAAAGACAAAATTGTTTCTTTCATCAAAAAGCTTGACATAAATCACCATAAAGTAGTTTTAACAACTCGTGCGGCCATTCTGATTACAGGGGAAGAAATTCAGACCAAGGAACTAGATGAGGATGAAACAATTATTTTCTTAGAAGAATCCATCAAGAACGAAGTTCCCGGTTTTGACACAGAGCTATTACAAAGGGAACTATCTAATAAAGAAATTAGATCTAAGGTATTTGAAATAACCTCAGGTCGCCCTCTTTTTATATTGCAATTGGGCATTTTTGCTGCTCAAAAAGGCACATTATCTTTGGCATTAAATTCGGAAATCAAATCCACTAAGTCTGCAATTAATTTTTTGTATGACAGGCTGTACGATTACCTTTCAACCAATGCTAAAAATATGTTTTTGGGCATAAGTCTTCTCGTCGAAGAGAACGACTTAACAGGATTGATTAGTAACCTTAAATTCATTTTGAGCAAAGAGGAGAGAGAAGATGAGTTCCAAAACTCATTGAATGAACTAATTAAATTAAAGATTATTGTTATTGAAAATAGGGATTTTTTCAAAGTGTATTCTCCTGACATTTACAAGTTGATGAAATTATATTATCATAAAAAGGGGCCTGAATTCGATGGCAGTGTTGTAAGTAGAATTAGTCTTATTATTGCAGACAAAAGTGCTCCTACTGAAAAAGCCCTTCTGGATAATGCTGATGCGAGTAGAATGTTGGAAACTGAGGCAGAGGTTGAAAACAAGTACCGTTATATATTGAACAGGGATAAAGCTCCTTATAACATTAAGCGTACGGCGCTCATCAATTTTGCTTCATATCTAATTTCCAATAAAAACAAAGTAGATAAAGCATTAAAACTGTATCAGGACTACCATCAGTTATTTAGAACCGACTCCGCATATATAGAGAGCTTTGCTGTTTGTGCATGGGTGAGCTCAAATAGCAACTCTAAACATCAAGCTGTTAAAATTTTACAGGATTTCTTAACTACGAAGCCAAAATTGGACCAGGAAACCTATCTGGAGTTGTTAGGCATGTTAACTACCTATAAAGGGGTTATAGTTGTTTCTGAGCGGGATGAGTTAAAAATTAAATATAAATTTGGGGAAATTTCAGGAAAGGAATACAATAAACTTTATGATGAACAAAAGGAGCGGATGAGCGAGTTATTCAGATATCCGGGCTCTCGGCTTTACGACATTGTAAAAGATATTGACCTAATGAGCTTATCGCCTAGCTGCAGAAACTGGGTGTTAGATGGACTTACACATTATGTTGAAATTGCCATTAGGAACAATCGCCGAAGTATAGGCAAACAAGTTTGCATTAAAGTTTTAGATGAAATGCCTCAGAATTACCAGATGCCATTCATTTCAAAACTTAATAAGATTGAATCTATTGGCAAGAATGATAAGGTTAGAAAGCCTAACGAGGGGGCGTTTGAAGGGTCAGATAACGAACTTGCTATAAAGTTGAAAGACGCCTTTGCAAAAAAGAAATAAAGATTAATTTTCTTTATAACTATGAGCTTTTGTGATAACTGGGTATTTTAAATCATTACCGACAAGGACCTGCTATCGGTACTAAGGCAAGTCTGTGGGTCTGCCTAATCTCAATGCCCAGCCTTCCTTTCACTAAAGGCTATAAGGAGGCGATAACCTGTCGTTTCCCCTCTCCTTACTTTTGCACCACACCCTTCACGAACCCCCACTCCCACATGGCCCTCAATTTTGATGAAATTCAAAAAGTCCTAGAAACTGCGCAGCAGGCGGACACGATTAAATCTGAGCTTAAGCGCACCATACGGAAGGCCACTACTGCCCTGGAAGCGCTGCAGGCGGCGCTGGCCGAAATGGAGACCATGCTTTCGAACGACTACGTGGCCACGCCGAAATTCCGTAAGCCCCGCACGCCCCGGGAGAATAGCACAGGGTCCGCAGAGGACACCGCTCCGAAGAAACCCGGGCGCCCCAAGAAGACTGCCTAAACTCGCAAGCTAGGACAATAACACTGAGGTGGTCTAGTTAAGCAGGAGAGAATTGGGTGATGTTGGTAAGTTGTTGTTGGTGGTGAAATTGATAAGGCTTCTGATAGCCAATACTGGAGTGGCGACGCTCGTGATTATAATAGTCAAAATAATCAGCGACACTGGCCTGGGCATCGGCCAGGTCGGCAAAGACGGGCCAGTCGCGGGCTTCGAGTTCCTCGGTTTTGAGGCGGGACCAGAGACTTTCGGCCTGGGCATTGTCGTAGCACTCGCCGCGCCGGCTGTGCGAGAGCTGGGCCTGGGCGCCGCGCAGCAGGGCCTTGTAGGCGTTGCCCACGTATTGCCCGCCGCGGTCGGAGTGGACGACGAGGCCCGGAGCGGGCCGTTGGGCCAGCAGCGCCCGCTGCAAGACGCTGGTGACCAGGGCTTCGGACATGTCGGCGCGCACCTGCCAGCTCACCACGTGCTTGGTGCAGGCGTCCTGGAAGGCGCACAGGTACGCCCAGGCCCCGCTGGCCAGCGGCAAGTAGGTGATGTCGCTCACCCACACCCGGTTGGCCTGGGTGGGGCGCGGCTGGTCAAGCAGCAAATTGGGCGCGCAGCGCTGCCCGTGGGTGGAATCGGTGGTGCGCGGGACGAAGGACTTGGGCTGCAAGGCTTTCCGCCCGTGGCGGCGCAGCCCCGTGCGCAAGGCCTGGCGGCCCACCCGGTGGCCCTTTTCCCGCAACTCGACCCGGAGCCGGCGCGTGCCGTAGCGGCGTTTGTGGTGGTCAAAAACCGCCACCATGTCCGTTTCCCAGGCCGGTTCTTGCGGGCCCACCGCCCCGCTCCCATGCGCCAACCGCTAGGCGTAGTAGCGGCTGGGCACGACCCCGAGCACCTGGCAGAGCTGCTGAACTTGATAACAAGCACGCTGTTTATCAACAAATTGCATCATACTCACAGGGCCGGGGAATGTGAGAAGATGGCGATGGCTTTTTTTAAAATGTCCAGTTCCTGCGCCAACCGTTTGTTGGCGGCGCGCAGCGCCCGCACCTCAGCGGCTTCGGCCGGGTCGGCGGGCACGGGCGGTTGGGCCGCTTTCTGCCAGGCATAAATGCGCTTGGCGTCAATATTCAGGGCGCGGGCGGCGGCCAGCGTCGAGCGGCTTTCGCTGGCCAGCCGCAGGGCTTCGGCGCGGAAGGCCGCATCATAACGCGGCCGTTTTGTAGCAGGGGCTTTTTCCATGAGCTTGGGAAGTTAGCACCCAATTCTCTCCTGCTTAACTAGACCACCTCACACAGCCTCCCTTTCCCTAAATGGGAGGCTATGTTGTTAACTGAGGGGATTGTAAGCTATTGCGCGCTTCCTTTCAGCTGGTCCGACTTCCGGGACTACCCCAACGCACGCTTTCGCTTGCTGTTAACCGACGTTTACCACATGTAAAAGAAGCGGTGCTTTTATTCCACTGGTAAAGGCGTTGGAGAGCGAATCATTTCCTGGAAGGCCTTGTGGTTAGAGCTGCCGCCTGACTTCTCGTCAACATACTCTTTATATATGGTGTCGCCGGCGTGCTCGGATTTCCTGCGCAGGAGCACCAGCTGGTTCTCTGGGTTCTGGTCCTTGTCGCTGGTCGAAACGCGGGCCTAAAGGGCGACTCTCATGCTTCTATTTTATCATTTAAAACGCCATCTCGCGATGATTTTCCTATAAGAGGCCCATTTGAGAGGGGTGCTTTAGTCCGAATTATTTTAGACAAGGCCACTTCAATGGCATGAAAGGAGTGATCATTAAGGTATTCGGGAAGTATTTTTCTGCACTCCATAATCAACTCTTCCATCATGTGTCGACTGTAAGAGGTAGCTCTCCGGCTATTGGAAGCTCGGATATCATGTTCGACAATCCAACGAGCTATCACATCCCCACACCTTTGCATTAAGGTGTTCATCAGCAAGAGCTGCTTGAAATTTTCTGGGACGGCTTCCTGCTGTGGAGGCAGAATATCACCAATTAATTGGCTTGATATTGCTTCTGTGAGTCTAAGCTTTAACTGTTGCTTCTCTAATTCTAAAGCCGCGATTTGCTTTTCTTTATCGCTGCTTTCTGGAAGTTCTTGAATTTCTTCTCGCTTCTGCTGGATGGTTTCCTCAGCTACGGATTCAATTAATGCAGTTGGGTCAAAAGCAGCTTCAGTGCCTAAAGCCTTTACGCTTCTTAATCGAGGGAAAAGCCCTTTAATAGTTTCCCCATATTTTTTCATCACCACAAGTACTATGACGAGCGTGATGCATGGCCAGGAAAGAATCAGCTTTAAGTATTCGAGAACAATGCTGTGGTTAATTTCCATAAGTGCCAAGTAATGCAAATTTCTTACTGGAGTAAATGTAATGGGACGTTCCAAAGCCGTTCATAATATATTTCTTTTTTGAACACATTTAGCGACCCTCTTACAGCGCTGGAAATGTTTGCTTTAAATGACTTAATCCGAGGACTAACTTGAACGGATGGCTTCCAAGACTTATCGCACGAATTGCTGCCAATACTCTTCTGAAATGATGTTAACCCCTACCCCTTTCTCGCGCAATTGAACGGCTTTCTCAATTTTGCGCCCGTGGCTGGTGTTGATCCAGTCGCGGCTGGCAAAAACCCCAATCACCACGTAATTGGTAGCTCGCGTTGGGGACGAGTCAGTGGGCTGTCCTCCTAGGGCCGCAATAGCGTCAAAAACCGCCGTACGGGCACCATAAGCAAACTTGCCCGTGACCACAAACTGTTTATCCTGGAACACCAAGGGGTGTGGCGCCGGCACACACAGCGGCAAGGTGGTTGACAGCGTCTCGGCCATCGGGACGGGTTGCTCGGTAAATCCGCAAAGAGCCTCCATCACGTCCTTGAGTTCTCCTCGCTCTTCGGCATCGCACACGCCATCCGCAAAAATCCGCTCCACTCGTTGAAGGATGTCGGTGAAGGGCCACACGGGTTCCGCGGGCGCGTGTTTGCGCACCCATTCGGCAAAAAAGACGGCTTCGTTTTCGTTGACTTCGCCGTCGGCCAGGATGCCGGTGCAGATGCCCACGAGTTGGTCGATGGCTTTCGCGCTGTTATTCGCCCGATTAAAGAGGCGAACGGGCTGCCCATGGGCATCAACGGGAGTAAATGGGTTTACCATAAATTTTAGGCAGTTAGAAATGGGATGGTGAGTTGCTATGGAATCAGGTTTCGGGCTGCAGGCCTTGTGGCTAATTAGTACTCCGTCTTAGACAACGGCGCCGGCGACGACTTTTCGCACCGTCATTTTCGTGGTTTCCGGGAAGTCATTGTTCAGCATCCAGGTGATAAACCCCGTGTCGGTGCTGTTGACCGGCAGGCCGAGGTGCTTGCCAAAATTCCAGACGATTGCCCCTTCGGGGTTGCGTACGAGCTTGCCGGCAGGGTCGATGCGCACGGTACGCTTACGGCCGTGGTGGACCCCGTCGCCGAAGTCGCACAGCCCGCTGGGGCAGAACAACTCTTCGGCGGTGACTTTCTGGTCGGCCCCAATGAAAGTGGTCAACGGACCGGTGATCATGGCTTCCAGCAGCTCGAAGGTCACGGTCGTGTCGGCCTCGGCTGAGTGGGCCAAAGTGTGCTCCCGGTTCAGGTACTGTTGCACGGCGGCCGACAAGCTCCGCGGGTTTAAAATGCGGTAGATGTCAAACACATCGAGAATGGCCACGTCCCGACCCGGGAAGTCCAGCTGCACCCGCGCAAACTCCTCGGCCAGCAGGGGCACATCAAATCGCTTCCCGTTAAAGGTGCATAAATCGCAGTCGGACAGGTAGCTTAACAACCCCTTGGCAATGTGCCTGAAGAGGGGTTGTTCCGCGACGTCAGCGTCGCTAATGCCGTGCACGGCCGTGGCTTCGCTGGGAATGGCCCGCTCGGGGTTGAGTTTGCGGGTTTTCACTTCCCGCGTCCCATCCGGGAAAACCTTCAAAATAGAGATTTCCACGATCCGGTCGCTCACCGGGTTGGTGCCGGTAGTTTCCAGGTCATAAATTGCTAGGGGACGGGTCAGTTTTAGCATGCAGAAGGTTAGGTGAAAGGGTGCTGGAGAAGCAAAGGATAAGGAGAGGCAATAGGCCTTGCATACGCCCATTTGGAGCTATTCAGGATGGCGGTTGCCGGCTTAGGTAGCCGCGATTGATTCGCTGGAAAAGATAGGACGCAGGTTCTGTAAAAAGGTCGCCGTTCCCTCAAAGTCGAAGTAGCGCTCTTTCAGTACTTCGCTCTGATAATAAGTGGGTAGGGAGGCGCCCCACTTGGCAAAGTCCAGCAACCCGGGGTTTTCTTGGATAGCTGCCACTAAGTGCACCTCCACGTCCTGCGCATACAAGCGCAGTTGCTCCAGCAACTCAGGCAACCGGGCCGGCGGCAGCGTAAGGGTGAAGCTACTCGTCGGCTCGTCGTAGTCGTACGGCACGGGTACGTCCAGGACATTGAGCAAGAAAGCCAGGCTGCGGTTGATCTTGGTGCTGGTGAACGTGTAGAGTACCAGCTTTTCCTCCTTGACGAGCACGGGCCGGTCGTTGGGATCGTCGGTGAAGCCAAAGGCGGCGAATTCCTGCCGCAGCTCCCGCAACTCCTGCTGACTTGGCTGGTCTAACTCGGGATGGGTGCTGGCGGTGCGCAGCAGCTGGAGCATTTTTTCCCGCACCCTGGCATCGACTACTCCGCCGCCCCCCAGAAAAATGGGCCGCTTGCCGTCATGGGCGGGGATGACCTCGATTTTCTTGGTGGGTACGTCGATGTACTTGATTTTCCAAATCTTGGCCGCCAGCAGCAGGTTTTCATTTTCTCGTACCTGCGGCGTGAGCGGTATTTCCCCAATGGTTTTGCCGGCGTGCTGCACCTTGAAGGCCAGCTCGGTCTGGAACACGCTGTAGAAGTCCCGGGAGTTGACGGTGAACTCGCCTGCCACCCCAATGATCAGTTCCCGGGGCAGGCGTTCCAGCCAGTCGATGCGGACCAACTCCGCCAGGATTTCGGCTATTTCATCGGCGGTAATGGTGGCAAAGGCGGCATTGGCCTGCAACCGGGCCACTAGGTCGGCCTCGGAGCACCCCGAGAGCTGCTTGGTAATGGAGAGCGCTTGGTGCAAGACCAGATCGTAGGGCTTGGTGGCTGTGCGCAGCGGTTCGACAAACCCTTCCCGGTAAAGCAGCCAGCAGGCCAACGACTGCAGCAGACTCCAGGGTTTGGTGGCGTAGAGCAGCAGCTCGCTCTGCTCCCCCGCGCGGCGTCCGCTGCGGCCCACGCGCTGGATGAGCGAGGCGATGGAGTGGGCCGCGTCGACCTGCACGACTTTCTCGACGGAGCCAATGTCGATGCCTAGTTCCAGCGTGGAGGTGCAGGCAATGCAGAAGGGCTGGCGCTGGTTGTTCTTGGCGAAGTGCTCGACGTACTCGCGCACTTCCTTGTCCACCGACGAGTGGTGCGAGAAGTACTTATCGTGCCCCCCGACCCGGTCGGCAATTTGCCGCAGCTTCACAGCGATGACTTCGGCAAGGCCCCGGCTATTGGGGAAGATGAGCACTTTGCTGGTGCTCGTCTGCTTGTACAAGTCTTTCAACAGACTCAAGGGCACGTCGCTGCTGTCGTCCTTACCACTGAAATACCGAAACGAGGTCAGCATGTCCTTGCTCGCCCGGTCGAGCAACACCTTCGTGCGCTCTTCATGGCCAGTAAAGCGCTTGGCTTCCGCGTAGTCCCCGATGGTGGCCGAAAGCCCCACCATGGCAAAAGAACGGGATGCTGTCACGGCTTCCAACCGGGAAAGCAGCGACTTTAAGTGAATGCCCCGGTCGGTACCCAGGAAGGAGTGAATCTCGTCAATCACCACGTACTGCAGGTTCTCAAACAGCGCGTGGACGCTGTACGGGGCATTGACAAACATGGCTTCTAAGGACTCGGGCGTGATGAGCACGATGCCCTCGGGCTTCTGCACCAATTTCTTCTTTTCGGCGCGGCTGGCTTCGCCGTGCCACTTGGTCACCTTCACGTCCAGGTACTTGCAAAGCTGCTCGATGCGGTGAAATTGGTCGTTGATGAGGGCAATCAGCGGGGAGATGTAGAGCACCCGCACGCCGGGCTGCCGGAAGTCCACCTTGGAGAGAATGGGCAGAAAGGCCGCTTCGGTTTTGCCGGACGCGGTGTGCGAGGCCAGGATGAAGTTATCGTTCGAGGCCAGGATGTGCTGAATGGCCGCCGCCTGGATGGGACGCAGCGATTCCCAGCGCTGGTCGCGCACGTAGCGGCGGATGGGCTCGGCAAGCAGGTCGAAGGACATCAGAGCACCTCGATGCTATCGACCAGGTGGTCCACGGCCGACTCATTGGGGCGCTCGTCGCGGATCTCGATGTCGCCGAACAGCTGTTGCTTGTCCAGGCCTGGGTTCTGCCGGAGCAAGCTCAGGATGTTGAGGAAGTCGCGGATGACTTCGCGCGGCGTCAGGAATTCGCTGGCGCCGGGCTTGTTGAACATCTCCTCCATGAAGGCCTGAATGTCATCGGCGGTGACGTCCAGCTGCGTTTTGTAATTGAAATCGAAGATTTCCTTGAGCTTCTGCAGGAGCACGAAGACTTCGTTGTGGGTGAGCGGCAGCAGCCGGATCACCGGCTGGGCGAAGTCGCGTACCCCGGCCGTTTCAAACTTGTTGGTTTCGAGGCGGGACTTCAGCGCCTGGTAGCTGAACAGGCCCCGGCGGTCGTTTTCGAGCACCTCGCGGGTGCCGGCAAAGTTGAGGAAGAAGTTGCTGACCTTGCCCTGGAAGCAGTCGTTGTAGATGGTCAGGATCTTCTCGTAGTTCTTCTCCCGCATCACCGCGGTGGAGATTTTGTACAGGTTGATGGCTTCGTCGAGGTTGATCATGAACCCGCTGTAGCCCATGCTCACGAACAACCGGCAGAAGTTCTTGAGCATGTCGTAATAATTCAGGTCGTGGATGATTTCCCGCACCCCCAGATCCTGGCGGGCCTCGGTCTTGGTGCGGTATTCCCCTTTTAGCCACTTCAGGGCGTTGCGCCGCAACCCGTCGTTTTCCGTCACGTAGCCTTCGTAGTACTTGAGCACCACAATGCCGAAGTCGAAGCCGCCCACGTCGGTCAGCTCCTGGATGGTCTGCATGATGCCGGCCTGAATCCGGGGCAGGTGCTGCGGGTCGCGGATGTCGCCCAGCGAAAGCCCCTGCTCCTGGGCCGTTTTGGTGATGACCTGCTCAATCCATTTCTCCAGCAGCGTGGCCAGCGCCCCGCCCTCGGGCTTGGTTTGAATGGCGATGTTGTCCATGATGGACGAGTATAGGGCCACGCCCTTGCCGTCGTTGGCGTACAGGCGGTTATCGGGGGTGAAGTCCGCGTTGGCCACCACAAACTTTTGCTTCAGGGCGACCGTGTTGAGCAGGTGCAGCATAAACGACTTGCCCGAGCCAAAGTCCCCAATCCAGAACTTGACCATGCTGTGCCCGTTCTTCACGTCGTCGAGGGCCTTGACGAATGCCTCGATCTCGGGCGAGCGCCCCACCGTGATGTGCTGCACCCCCACCTTGGGCACGACGCCGCCGAGTAGGGAATTGATGATGGCCGTGGCTTCTTTGGGCTTGACGTTTTCTAACATGGGGTAGCCAGTTGCTGGTAGTAGGGTTCGTAAATGGTATAGGTGTCGCCGTCTTCCTCGATCAGCACGTCATCTAGGTGCGCATAGCACCGCTCGTTAATGCCGTCGATGAGTTGGTTGCGCAAAGTGCCGTGCTGTTTGGCGAACGTCTCCACGCTTGACTGCAGCAGCACCAGCCCCTGCTCCCCAAAGTAGGCCAGCAGGGCCGACTGCGGCGCGTTCAGGCCCCACGTAGCGACGAAAGCGCCCCCTGCGGCCGCGAACGACTCGTTAGGCGCCGGAACCGGCACGGATAATTGAATTTCGTCTCCCGGAACGGCTCCGACTACCAGCGGAGCCGGTGGGGCGTCGGCTAAGGAAGGCACGGCGGCTTCCGGCTCGTCTTGGAGGTATTCGTTGAGCAATTCTACCGTTCCCGCATGCTGATACTGCACTTCGCGAATGGCGCTTAGGTTTAACTCGATTTTTCGGCGTTCACGCGCGTACACCGTCGGCACCTGACTCAGGGCCTGGGATACGTCTTTATCGCGGGTCAGTTGGCTAATCAAGGCCTCAAACCGCTGTAAGTGCTCGGGCTGCGGAAACAGACTTTTCTGAATCGTCTTGGTCAGGGGCTTATTGTTGACGGTGGCCGAGTTTAGGTCATGGTGCACGTATTGCACGTAGAAGCGCAGCGCTTCCTCCCGGTCGAATTTGGCCACGAGCTTGGACGCTTCGAAGAAGATGTGCTCGAGGGCTGGGTTGCGGGCGTTGCGCTGCCCCAATCGGTTTACCACTTCGACGAACTCCCGCGTGGTTGCGGCGCTGAGTTGAGCGGCCAACTGGTCGAGCTGCTGCTTCCAGCGGGTCACGTTTTGCAGGTTCAATTCCACTTCAGTGGCTTCGTCGGGTGCTGCGATGGTTGCCACCAAATTCGGTAGCAGTGCGTCCAATGGTTCCCCCAACTGCTGTTCTACCGCCGCTGCTAGGGGCCCGTCCAGCCCCGAGAACTCCGCGGCCAACTTTCGTTTGTTGCCGTAGGCCTCGCGCACCACGTTCTCGCAACGCCGAAACAGGGTCGAATAGATGGCGGCTTCGGTCTGCTCCTGCAGGTACCGCTCGTCGTACTCGCCCCACCCGTAACCGTAAGGGTTGGGCATCGCCTTGCGCAGCCGTAGGCTTTCCTGTTGGCTGTGCGCCACCACTTGGGCCAACGACGCGCCCGTGCGCAGCAGCTCCGCTTCCAGCAGGGGCAGGGCCCGCAGGTACAGCTGCACCGTCGCGACGCAGCAGCCTTCGGTGGCCACAAACACGTTGTGCGGCGGCCAAAACTTGTCCAGCCACTCTACCTGCTGCGCGGTCAAGCCCAATTTTTTGCGATACTTCGTGCCCAGCCTAGGCATGTAGTAGCCGTAGTCGGGCACCGGGTAGTCAGAGCTCCCAGTGGATGTCGCCGGGTGAACCGGCTCGGTTGCCGAAACCAGTAGCTGCCCGCACAAGGGCACGTCCTGCCCGGTTACGTCAATTATGGCGGCGTCCAGCTTTGAGGTAATGGGTACGGGGGCTGACACGGAAACGGGCGGGAATGGCGGAAAATGAGCAGGGGGCGTTTTGTGTGCGTTTCCCAACCCACGCGGGGCGGCGGGCATTGCGGCAACTGGTAGAGGGACCGTTGGTGGCGACGGCTTGGGGGGAACGACCGTAGGAAGCCGGTTTTTCGGTCCCACTAACCATGTGGCCAGGAGGGCCAGCGGCCACAAAAAGAAGGCAAATAGCCCCCAGCCCAGCATCGAGCGCCCCCGATTGCGCGCCCGCACGAGGCAGATGATAATCGCACTAAACCAGAATAAGGCAATAGCTTCTGAGGGCATTAGCAAAGTATATAGATACTAGGAAGCAAAATGAGTCCCAAGCTACACAAGCGTAAGCGAATACGGAAACTATATTCCGTAGATCGTTGCTTGCTATCGAGTTAAGTGTCTTAGCGGAATTGGTATATATACGTCCGCGGACTGCTGAGCTACTGGTTTATAGAGAGGTCCATGCGTCTCTCACCTGGCCAAGTTGGCCAAGTTGGCCAACTTGGCCACTTTCCTATTGCCGGAATTGGTAGCTGCCGTACAGGGTTCCCGCCTCCAGCAGGCCCGCGTCCCGCAACAATTGCAAGTCACGCCGCACCGTGCGGGGTTCGGCCTGGAGCTCAGCGGCTACGGCCGCCGCGGTCAGCGGGGCCACGCTCAACAACTCGAGTTCGCGCCGCAGTCGCTGCTTGACGGCGGCAGTCATGTTCAAGGCGCCGACGGTGGCCAGGGCATCCGTTAAGGTCGGCGCCGGGAGCACCAACGAGCCCGTGGCCGGTACTGGCACGATAGTCCGAAACACGTCTTCTTCCACAAACTCGGCGCGGCCACCCGGACGGTACGCCTGCAAGTAGCGCGTCACGTTGCGTACGCCTGAGCCCAACTCCTCCACCCGCCCGAGTTGGGCGAAGAAGCGCGCCAGCGTCGGGTTTTTTGGAAAGGGCGCAAAGCCGCGCGGGTCCAGCGGGCCATGGCTGACCGCGTGGTTGGCGTTGTCAACTTCCACCCGGTCGGCGTAGACGACGAAGCGCGCGGGGCGGCGGTTGAGGTACTCGCGGTGCACGAGCAGGTTGGCGACGACCTCGCGAAAAATCTTATCGCGCAAGCTCACGCGCACGTCGCCTTCCAGGTAGAACGGATCGGGCAGGTGCTTGGCCACAAACGCCATTAACTGCTCGTAGGCCTCCACCAGATTGCCGCGGATGTCCACGCGGTCGTCGTAGCGGTCGAGGTCCTGCCGCTGCACCAGTGCGTCGATGCGGTACGCGGGCAAGACCGTTTGCAGCACTTGGTCGCTGCCTAGCAAGAGCACCGCCGCCAGCGTGTAGCCCTGTTCCCCGGTGAGCGGATCCGTTTGGTGCAAGCCCGCGCTGCGCAGCAATTCTTCGTCGGGGAGCAGCAACCAGGGATGGTCGGATCGCCGGGCCCGCAGCAGCGCCCGCACTTTGTCCAGCAAGCCGGGCTTGAAGTCCGACAACCCCAAACGGGGAAAAATGCGCCCCTCGGAATACGCGTTGCTCTTGCGAGCGTAGAGCTGCCCGATGCGCTCGTGATCGAGCACCCGGAAGTCCCCTTCGTGTCCCCGGTCAAAGACCACGCCGTCCACGCGGTGGACCTGCGAACTCTGGGGGACGTACGCGTACAACAGCAGCGCTTCCCCCACCCGGACGGGTTCTAACTCCAGCAGAAACGGTGGCTGCAATTTCGTCGGATTGTTGCTCAGGGCCGCAAAATCCCGCTGCAAGTGGTCGGCCTCCGCCTCGTCCACGCCGAGGGGAGCGCCCGCGTTGTCCGCGCCCAAAATCAGGTGCCCGCCCTGCCGGTTCAAGAACGCGCACACGCTCTCGAAAACGTCGCGCGGTAGCCCCCGGCGCGCGTGCTTGTATTCAATGCCGATGCCCTCTCCTTGCCGGAGCAGCGGCGCGATGTTTTCCGCAGTCATCCCGCAAAGTACGGGCGGCGGACGCCGCAACTCATCTGAAAGAAAGGCCGACTGAACTGCGAAGGCTATTCAACATTATGCAACAGGTTGCTGCACCATTGGCAAACAGCCCCCTCAACCGTATTTGCCAAATGGGAATCACCGCTCGCCGACCAAGTACTTGTGCATCGTGGCCACGGGTACGCCCGTAGCGAGCTGAATCTTTTTGAAGCTGAGCCCCTCCCCTCTTAACCGCCGCACTTCTGCCAGTTTGGTGGCGGCGAGCGCGGGACGGCCGGGCTTCTTGGTGCTACGAGCCTGCCCCGCCTTGATGCGCTCGGAAAAACGCACCCGCTCTTGCTTGGCAATAGCGGCCAGGATGGCAATAATGGCCTCTTTGAACACCCCGGTGCTGTCGAGGTACTGCTCGGTAAAGAACTTGAACTGCACCCCGGCCACAGTCAAGCGCTGGAGGTGGTTGAGCGTTTCCCCCACTCCTTCCCGGCTGAAGCGGTCTAGGCTCCAGAATAGCACCACGTCGAAGCGCCGTTGGTGGGCGTCCAGAAAGAGTTGCTGGAACTGGGGCCGCTCGGCGGTGCCGCCGCTTTCCTGGTCGCAATACTCTTGGTAGACCGAGTAGCCCAAACGCCCGGCAAAAGCGCGCAACTCCAGGAGTTGGTTGTCATTGGTTTGGCCCTTGTCACGGGTCGAGACACGAGCGTAGATAGCAGCGGTCATTTACTGTTGATAAAATGCAGAAAATGCAGGCCCAAATCAGTTAGATTAATCTTCTGTATGTCTGCTGGCTCGCTCCCAATTAATAGATGACTGCCTGATTGCTTTACGTCTCCGTCAGTAATGATGAAATCTGAACTCACGACGATAAGGCCAGCTTGGTGCAGGTCTTCCATCACCGCCAGAAATAATATTCCGTTGGTTGCAAGGGCCGTAGGCACTCGCAAGTCTACCAATCGGTCATAAAAAGCTCCTCCTGAATCGCATTTTTTTGAAGCCTCCTTATGTTCCTCTACCATTAGAAGTACGGCCAGGTGCACCGGGTTAAACTTGTCCAGCAAGCTCAGGTAAATGTACTTGATGTCAAAAGGCGCCTCTGAGGAATACGCATTGCGTAGCCCGTCTTTGAGAAGCAGATGTTTTTCCTCTAGGTGAGTTTTATACGCGGCATGCGTGGTCTGCATGAGTAACGTCGTGAACTCTTCGTTTTCGCGCAGCAACTCTATCGAAAACCCAGGCTGTGCCTGAAGTTCTCTAATTGCATCGGCTACTAACTGCATCCACCGCTCCTTTCGCTTCTCAAGTGAAGGCGAAACAATAAACTTGAAGAGGTCAACTCCCCCAAGGAAGGGTATCAACCCTATCATGGTGCTGGCCACTAAATGTGCCGCGTCAGCTCTATCTACCTGAGGCACATCCAACGATTCTTTACTCATAGGTTCCCGGTGATTTGTTCCCAAAACTACCGAATTCCGAAAGCATTATTAATGCATCCAATAATGCATCCAAAAGGGCCCAAACGCGCAGTCTCGTGGGCCTTTTGCTGCCGGGTTTTTCGAACGCCTACGTTCTTCCATCAGCCAGTGGGCGAAAGCATGGTCGCAGTACCTACCAAGAACCCGTTTGGCGGCTTTCCCCGGTTTACGGCCTAGCCAGCGCGACTGGCAGGTAAGCGGCCCGGGTCTGGTGGACAGCCATCCGCCGGGCGTGGGCTTCATCCCACTGGGGCACCGGCACCAAGCGCTCCCAGTAGAAACGGGCCGCGTAGTGCCGCTGCGTCAGGGCAAACACCTCGGCTGCGATGACCTGGCAGCATAGCAAGGGCTGGCGCACGGCCTGTTCCTCCGTAAACCGGATTACGGCCCACTGCTTGCGCAGGAAAAAGGCATTTCGGTCCTCGTCCTGACCCAGACAGTGGTGGGGCATGCCGGTGGCCCACACGTAGGGCTCGTCAATTTCAATGTCGATGCACAGGCCCGATGCGTCGCGGTACACAAAGTCGGGGTAGTACCAGCGCGTGCCCAGCCGCGGGTCGTCGACGGGGACGCGGCAATTAACGAAAATGGTGTCTGCCCCAAAGTGCTGGCGCAGGTGCTCCAGAAAGGCGGCCTCGCTACGACCTCGCGGCGGTGCCAGTACGTCAGCGGGAATGGGTTGCGGCTGTAGTGTGGTCGCCAGCAATCCGGCCATCCGCTCCCGGCGAAACCGGGGCAGGTCATCGGCCAGTGCAAAGGCATGCTGTTCCTGTTCGTAGCGGGCCAGCCGCGTTAAGTACGCGGCGTAGATGGTGCCCGCCTCGTGGTACGCCTGCTGCTGCTGGGTGTAGCGCAACCGGTAGTGGCGGCGGGTGGCCACCCAAATCACGCACACGCCGATGCCAATGAGCAGCCCCAGAGCACCCGCGCCGGACGCCACCATACTCCCCACCAGCAATACCAGGGCCAGCGCCAGCCACCGAATCGCCGGGTCAAGCCGGAAAATGAGGGGCGATGCTGGCGCGACGGGTGGGGCGACGGGCGCGGGGGCACGAGGCGGGAAGGGAACGGCCTCGTGCGCGTGGGCCAACAGCAACGGAATGTGAACCAGCGGGTAGGTAGCAACGGGCATCAACAGAAAGGTAGAGCACAGGGAAGGGGTTGCGACGACCTGTGCGGGGCCGACGCAGCGCAGCGGGAAATAGCCCGGCAAAAAACCAGCTGCCGGATGCGAATGAGCGGATAAGCTTTTGTCCCGGCTAAGCCGCATAAGCTCCTTCCGGGGTCTGCCTGACCAAGCTCAGTGCGGCCAAGGTGGCGAGCAGCGGCTCCACCTTGTCGGCTTTGAGGCGTTTGAAGCCGGCGGCGACCTGGGCCGCCGTTTGGGGCTGGGCCGCTTGCTGAAGGGCATCGCGCAGGGCCTGCATCTGCTGGGCCAGTTCGGTGGGCCAGACCTGTGGGCCGGTGGCCGTGACGACCGCCGCCGTAGCTGCGGCAGCGGGCAGGGCCAGGGTGGCCTGCTCGCTGCCGGGGGCCTGGTAGGTGGGACGCAGGTAGCGCACGTGGCCGCTGGCCTCTTCGCGGACGCGCTCGTGGTTGAGGCGCACGAGGCGCGTGAGAATCTCGGCCTCGGGCAGGTTGGCAGGCCAGCCGTAGGCCTCGGCCACAGCGGTGTCGAGTTGCTGGTGCAGGCTGAGGACCAAGGAGGCCAGGCCCTGCTGGTTCACGGTCTGGTCTTTGGGGGTGAGGGGCTGGCTGGCGCGCAGCTTCTCCATCACGTTGTAGAGGTCGGTGAGGGTGAGGCTAGGGTGCTGGGCCTGTTGGCGCTTGCGGTGAGCGTCGAGTTGTTCGGCCAGCGCGCGGATGCGGGCCTGCTGCGCGGGCGTGGTGGCGGGGAAGGGGAAGGGGTCGAAGCAGCGGGACTTGTTATAAATGGGCGTATTGCCAACGCCTAGTCTCCCGCCCGTTATATCTGCCCAAAGTGTATGGATTCTGCTTGACAAAATGCCAAGTAGATACATGTCCTCTGACGCAATAACAACGATTTTGCCTTCCGAAACCCAATCATTAGGCACGAACTGAAATAACCTGTGCTTGGCTGTTTCGGTCGTGACTATATACCGCGTTATGCCACCAATGGCCTTCCGCATTGATGGCTGATTCTCACCAAATAACCACCAACGTACTCGTTTGGCCTCACGCGGATTATGGTCACGTTCTGGTTTGACTTGTAAAAACAAGCGCTGGAAAGCATCGGGGTGCTTGGTTGTTAACTCATCCAGCGTCATTTTATCTGCATCAACTACAAATAGGTTTCTATCCTTTTGAGTTAGGTCTTGTCCACTGATGAATCTTTTGACCAGAGGCTTGCTACTGGTTGCAGTAAGCGATGCAGCTTCTTCATTATTCAGTATGAAGCCTTTGCCATACAGCTTGACCCCTAGATAGCAGAGTCCCTCATTTGACTTCAAAACGGTAGTAGCAGTAACGTCAGCTCCAATAGTTAAGTCAGAATTAATCTGCCCTTCAGAGTCGTTGAGTTCAACGTCAATGGCGCCATCTTCCGCTGGCGTTTCTTTGGTCACGGTAACTAGTCTGCCCTGCTTTTGGCCGCGTTCGGCCACAGTCATTGCAATTCGTACGTCTGCTCCATCCGCTCCATCTACCCACGGATGGTTGGGAATAACGAAGTCAAGCGAAATGGGTAATTTTTCATCTACCAAAAATGGCTCGATAACACGTCTATTGAAAATTGAAGTAATGGAATAAGTTGTGATAAATCCAAAACGCTCAATTTCATTATCTCGAAGTAGCTTAGCGGCTTTGTGCCACCAATACATTACTAAGTCGGATGACTCAGGTACATTGTCTTTATAGGCTTTGCGTAGTGCCTCAGCGTAACCGTCGCCAAGCGTAAGTCTCATCTTTTTCATACCAACAAAAGGCGGATTTCCAACAATGAAGTCAGCCTTCGGCCAATCAGCAGGCTCTGGGTTAGGATAATCCAGAACGGTAACCTGCGCCTTTTCATCAGGCACTTTAGCATTCGTAACGGGATTAGCTTTCATCGTTACCCCGTCCCAGCGGGTCACGGGCTGGCCCTGGGCATCGAGGCGGGGCGTGGGCGTGTCGTGGCGCAGGGCGGCGTCCTGCTGGCGGATGTTCTGGTACTCGTCGAGCAGGGGCTCGGCCAGCTGGGTGATGCCGTGGGTGCGCAGGTGCCACTGCAGGTAGCCGATGCGCAGCACCACGTCGGCAATGGCGGCCGCGCGCGGGTTCAGCTCCAAGCCCAGCAGCTGGCGCGGGCTCACGGTGGTGCCCCCGCCCAAATCGAGCAGGCCGGTCTGCCCGAAGGCGTTGATGGCGGCTAGCACTTCGCCCTCCAGGCGCTTGAGGTGCTCCAGCGTGACGTAGAGGAAGTTGCCGGAGCCGCAGGCGGGGTCGAGGATGCGCAGCGAGGTGAGGCGGGTGAGGAAGCGCACCAGCTCCTGGCGGGCTTCTTTGGGCAGGTTCTCGTCGAGGCGGCGGGCACTGGCGGCCTGGGCAGCCGTCCACTCGCGGCGCAGGGGTTCGAGCACGGTGGGCAGCACCAGGCGCTCCACGTAGCGGCGCGGGGTGTAGTGGGCGCCCAGGCTGTGGCGCTCCTTGGGGTCGAGGGCGCGTTCGAGCAGGGTGCCGAAGATGGCGGGCTCTACCTCCGTCCAGTCGGCTTCGGCGGCTTTGAGCAGCAGCGCCATCTGGTCGGCGGTCAGGGGCAGGGCGGTGGCGTCGTGGAAGAGCTTGCCGTTGAAGCGGCGCAGGCGGGCCTTCAGGTCGGGCGAGAAGCCGCCGGTGTCCATGGTGGCCCAGAGGCCGCGCAGGGCATCGGGCAGAAACTCGCGCAGCTCGGGCGTGGCGTAGGTACGCAGCATGCCCGTGAAGCTGGCCTTGGGAATTAGCCCCACGTCCTCGGAGAACATCGTGAACAGGCAGCGCATCAGGAACTGAGCCACCAGTTCGGGCGCGTGGCCGGCGCGCTCCAGTTGCGCCGATACGCCGGCCAGGTAGCCGGCCAGCTCCCGCGTGACGCGGGCGGCGCGGCGGCTGGGGTCCAGTTCCCGCGGTGCCAGCCAGATGCCACGCAGCAGCGTGCGGGTAGCTTCGTCCGCTAAGGCAGCAAGCGGCAGGCGGAAGCGGGCCTGGTCGGGGAAGGGCACGAAGGAGTCGCCCACGCCGGCGAAGTTCGAGTACACGTCGATGCAGTAGCCCACGTCCACCACCAGCACGAACAGGGGCCGGGGCTCCTCGGGCGGCAGGGCGCGCACATAGCCCAGGGCCTGCTGGCGGGCGGCCTGCATCATCTGCTCCCACTTCACCGAGCCGCGCAGGGCGTGGCCCTTGCGGCGCTTCTCGGCGGCCAGGCCCAGTTCGGCGCGGTCGGCCTGCTGGGCCTTCTGCTGGGCGTCGGCCGAGTCGGTACCCTGTTTGGTTTCCAGGATAAAGCAGCCGCGCTTGTAGAGGTCGATGCGGCCGGTGCTCTTCTTAGCCCCGTCGTTGAAAGTAACGGCGCGCTCCAGCACGTACTGGTCCTGGGTGGGCTGGTCGGTGGTGGGGTCAGGGCGGGGAACGCCCAGCAGGTCGCAGAGGTCTTGCAGGAAGAGGCCGTAGTTGGCACGCTCAGCGCCGCCGGATTTTTGCCAGCGGGATTCAAAGTCGGTATAATACACGATGCAAAATAAACCCTTTTGGCGGCGGATTTAGGTACCTTCGGTGGCGGACTTTTCCCGGGGTCAATTCTTTCAACCATGAGTAGCCGCCTCACCTGCCGCAAGCGCAAACGCATTCGGACCGCGTTGCCGCAAGTGTGCGTGCGTTGCGGAGCCACGGAGGCCCTTACCCTCGACCACATCATCCCGCGCGTGTATGGCGGCACCAACGAGCGGAACAATTTTCAAATCCTTTGCTTATCCTGTAACCGCCTCAAATCCAAAGGGGAAGTACGGCATTGGAATCCCAAGAAAAACAGCCTAAAAGGTCACGTGCTGGCCGCTACCCTGCGCCGCCCGCATGGTGCTTCTTAGCCGCTTTGCTTGCTGGAGATAAACCGAACCGTTCCTGGTTTCTACAGGCCCTGAAAAAATTCGGCCAGCGAAATTTCGTAGTACTGGCACAGTACCGCCAGCGTGGCCACCCGCATGTTAGCCTTGTTGGCTTCCAGTCGGGCGACGTGAATGCCCGTGGCATCATACACCTCCTGTAACGTGTATCCCCGCGCCCGGCGCAGGCGCTGCAATCGGTGCACTATTTCCAGCGGGAGCGTATCAGAAAGGGGGGTTAACATGCACCGCCAAAGTCCGGCCCATCCCAGCGGCTCACAATGACGTATTTGTCATTATTTCATCTGCTTGGCTTATATTTGGCCAGCCTGCAATAGCCCTGTCGCAGGCATATCCTCGGCTTTGATTCAAACCTTGGTGCAGAGGCTGAGACCGCCACTCCTACTCCCTCACTCAACCATCTGCTTCTAAATGCCTAGGGCATGTGAACAGTTTTCAACCAAATTAAAGTAGCTCCTAATTGGAACCAGGCGAAAAAACATTCGGGTCGTTTATCGTAGCGGGTGGCGAAACGGCGAAACTGTTTGAGCTTGGCAAAGGTGCGTTCGATGGCATTGCGTTGGCGGTAGCGGTTCACGTCGTAGCCGTAACGGGCCGGGGTGTAGGCCGTGTCCCCGCGTTTGCGCTGGGCGGGAATGACGGCCAGTGTGTTGCGAGCGGCCAAATAAGCCCGCCATGCGCGGGCGTCGTAGCCGCGGTCGGCGACCAAGCAGGCGGGCCGCAAATCGGCCAGCACCTGCTCGGCCGGGGTCCGGTCGTGCACGGAACCGGCCGTCAGCAGCGCCCGCACGGGCCGGCCGAGCACGTCGGTGAGCAGGTGCAACTTGGTGCTCCGTCCGCCGCGGCTGCGCCCGAGGGCCGGGTCCGGCCCGTTTTTTTTCGGGCGCCGGCCGCGTGCTGGTGGGCCCGGACGGTGGTCGAGTCCAGCAAGAGGGTGCCCAGGCCCGCGTCGCGGGCCTGCACGGCGGCCAGCAACCGGCCCCAGGCCCCGCTTTTGGCCCACCGCGCAAAGCGCGTGTACGTCGTGTGCCAGTTGCCCCAGGCCGGCGGTAAGGCCCGCCAGTGGGCCCCGCTGCGGGCCAGCCACCGCACGGCTTCGACAAAGCGCCGGTTGTCCTGCCCGGCCGGTCCTCGCCGCCCCGGCAACAGCGGAGCCAGTACGGACCACTGCGCCTCGCTCAACACATACTGCGTTTCCATGCTCCTAAATTAACTGTTCACACGCCCTACTCTTTCTTCTAATGCCTTGGTGTTGTCCCTCGCCACCGTATTGCTGGGTGGTTGTACAGATTCCAGCTCCCAAACCCAAAAGGCGGATGGGAATCAACCAGCGCCAGCTGACGCAACGGCCACTACCCGGGCCACTCGGGTGGACTCCCTCCATGGCATCCCGGGTCACCACTTCGGCGAGCCCCTTGGCTCCTTCCCCGGCCTCGTGCCGATAGGACCGAAGGAGCTGGGCGCCCAATCCTACTACTATGCCAAAGGGGGAGAACCCGGATGGTTCGGCAAGCGCACCAAAGAGTATTCCAACGAGTTTTACACCCGCTACACGTTCGCGGAGGGCAGATTCGTTTCCTTTTTTGCCAGTGGAAGAGGCGATATGCGCCAGGCCTTGCAAAAGCAGGCCGAATACCTGTACGGTCCCGGAGCACCGACGAACAACGGTTCACTCTGGGCAGGCAGCCAGGCTGAAGCTTGGACTGCGCCAGATAATCGGGGATTTGGACCTGCTACCACGCTGCTGGTGCGGAGCAAGGTCTTCGCAAGTCAGCAGGAGAAGGCGCAGGCCGACCAGCTCAAAAAGGAGAATGCCCAATAAGTCCGGTAGAGGCCATGCAAGTTGAAGCAGGACTGGAAAGCCATGCATGTCTGGCCCCGCTGGGGCAACACGGGCTGGCGGTGGTACGCCCACCGGGTGGGCGTTCGCTTAACTGCTGTACCAAACTTTTAACTAAAGCCCGCGCTGCAAGGCTGCTGGCTAAACAATCCATCTTGACTAAACCTCCTTGTCCGAATTGGTTATCGCAGGGTCGTCAACCAGGTCACGCACTTCCAAATCCAGCGCCCGGCTCAGCGAAATAAGCAAATCCAGGGTGGGGGCCAGTTGCACCAACTCGATGCGCTTTATGGTGGACTGCTCCACGTTGGCAATGTCCGCCAGCTTTTGCTGAGAGTAACCCCGCTCTTTGCGCAGGTAGCGCAAGCGCTCAGAGAAAGCCAACAGGCCAGCAGGGTTTTTCACACGGCAAGCTGCCGCAAGCGAACCCAGTATTTAAGGGCGCATACGCCCTTAAATACTTTTTATACCCTAGCTTGCGGGACCGTTGCTTCCTACATCCGGTGACCACATGATGGCATTCTGAGATAGACAACGAATGGCGGCTCATTCTCCATCAGTTCCTGACGATTCATACAACCATGCTGGATTCGCTGACTCGATTTTCTGCCTTTACGCTCATCAGCGCAATGCTCAGCAGTTGCGCTCCGGGCACATCTGATATCCCAGCTGACTCTTTGCTGGCCGCTACCCCTGCCCCCACTAAACGCACAATTGGTACGGCGGCCGATTCTCTCAACGGCATCCCGGGCCACCCTTTCGGGGAGCCGCTGCGCAATTTTCCCGGCCTCGTCCTCCTCGATAAGGACGACGAAACGGGGGTGCGAGGGTACCTGATGCCCGCGGGTCAGCAACGCGTCTGGTTGGGCGAGCACGCCGAGCCATTTACCACCTACTATCAGTTTCAGGACGGCCGGTTTTCCATGTTTTGTGCACTCGCCACGGGCTTGGAGGGCAGTCCCACGGCTATGCGCGAGGAACTCTTCTCCCTCTTCGGCCCTGGTAAAGACCCGCTCGACCTGATGGGAAGAGTGGACTGGGAAGGTGAACGGGTAGGGGTACGGGTGATGTACTCCGAAAACCCGATACCTCCGGGGACTTGCTGGGTGGAAGTGCATAGCAAGCCGCTGCTGGCCGTGCAGCAGGCGAAGCGCCACGCGCAATTGCAGGCGCTTGCTGCCAGGAGTCACCTCTAACCGGGGATATCCTCGCGGCCATTCTGTCCCCTTGTTATTTAGTTATCTGCCCGCATCATGACTTCCCCACTCCGTCGTCTCCCGTTCTCGCCCCCCTTTGTGTTGCGCCTGGCCTACGATGAGGCCGACTTCAAGCTGGTGCGCACCCACTGGAACAGGAATTTCGTGCGCAAATTCCCGCCCGGCGAGCCCGTGCACCGGCTCATGGTCCGGGTGCTGCACCAAATCCGCGCCGATGGCTACGTCATTCGCGAATATTATCTGTTCCCATTAGAGGAGGTCACTACCCTGGGAGCAGACACCCGCGAGGAGCAGATGTATTGCGCCCTACATCAACTCGACGCAGTCATGTTTCGATTCGAGGCGCCCGCGCTCCGGCAGTATCACGTGCGCCGGCTACTGGATGACACCAAGGACCGTCAAACAGGGTGCGTCGATGGCGTGGTCACCCTGCTTTTCAATCCTGCCCTGCGTAACTACCTGCTCAACGTAGCCCAGCTCGACGAGGTGCTGCCGGCGCCGCGGTCGGCGTCCTAAAGGCCCAACTTATTAACGGCATCCGGGCGCCACTACAGCGGACGAACGTATTTAACAGCCCCTTTTCTATGCGCGCCATGAAACCACTCTCTTCAGACGCCGAGCACTCGGTTCTTCCGAACGACCTGCTTATTCGCTGCCCCCTAGCTCTCGAACAAGTGGAGGCCCACCTTTTTGTCTTAGCCTTGGGTTGCCTGACCAAACATTCCCAACGGCTTACTTTTCAGCTGACGTTCGCGGACGTTCTGCCGGACGTGAACGTGGATGACCGGTTCGCCCAGCTAGACAAGGCCCAGAAGCGACTCATGCAGCCCCTTAAATACGAGGGCTTGCGGCTGGGCAAGCGCTTCAGCCACCGTATTCCTCTGTTCACCGAGATGAGCATCGACCAGGACACCGGGCTGGTGACCGGCGTGTTCAACGCTTACCTGAGAGAACAGCTGCTGGAACTGGCCGCCGGGTACCCCCCCGCCCAGCTGGAGTCGCTGTTCCTGCGCCGCTAGGTTCGGTTCCCCATCCTTGCTCTCACGCCTGAGTAGGGGGCGAGCAGGGTTTACCGTTTCGCATTTCCTCCTTCATCTTATGAATTCAGCCCATATTGGCGAGCGCCTCACCCAGCTCCGGGCAATGCTGGCGGCCGAGTCCCTGGTACCCAACGATTGGCCCCCGGCCCTGCTGGCCCGCAAAGCCGGGGTCTCGCGCGCGGCTTACACCCGGCTGGAAAGCACGGGCCGCGGGAGCACGGACGTCCTGACGGCAGTGCTTCACTTTTACCAAAGCAAGGGCTTTAACCTGGCCTGGGTACTAACCCCGGATAACGCGAATATTCCCGTCGAAGGGTTCCGCGACATCTTCCAGGACGAAAAGCTGCCCCGGGCCAGAGAGCCGCTGACCAACTTGCACCGGCTCCTGCAGCCGGTGATGGCCGGACTTGACGCGGACCAGTCGCTCCCGCCCGATGCGCTGCGCCAGTTGCTGACCCAGGTCCGGCAGGGAGTCCTCCATGCCCTGAACCATTTGCTGCCTCCCCGGCGGCTGGTGCTGAGCGAAGCGGACCTGCGCGCGTTTCAGCAGCAATTGCCCCCGGTGTGCGCCCACTCAGCGGGTTGGCGCTCGGCGTCGCTCTATACGGTGCCCTACCACTACTACGAAGCGGGCGATTCCCTCCCCCGCTGTGGCGACCCCGTTTCCTACCTGGCTTATGACCCGGGCCCGAAGATGTTTCCAATAGCAACAAATGCGGCGCCTGTCAGCGCTTGCTGAGTACGGCTTCTCCCGCTGCTGCGCCACTGGACACCCCCGTGGCCGCGCCGCTCTAGCCCACTGCCCCGGCCTCACTGCCTCCACGGATTTTCGCTATTTCCCGCCCGCCCGGCCAGATGCCCTGCGCTGACTTCCCCTAGCCTCTGGGCCGGCCTTGTGGGGCTGCGACCGGGCCTTCTCTCGTAGACTCAAAAGCTGGGACCAAAGCGCACGGATTTGTTTAGTTACCAATTTTCCCGTTGCTGCCATGAACGCGGTTACATCCTACGACCCGGAGGTTGATATTTTGAGTAAGTTGTTCGTTCGTTCCCCGCGGGCTTATAGCCAGGAGGAAGCCCGCCTCTTTGCCCTGGCCCTGAACAGCCTGACCCGGAATTCGCAACAAGCGACCTTCCAACTGGCGTTCAGCGACATCATCCCCGGCGGGAACGAGGACGGCCAGCAGTACGCCAAGTTGGTGGTGGCCACCAAGCGGCTCATGCAGGCCATTAAATTCCAGACCTTCCAAGAGGGAAACAATATCCGTGAATACCTGCTCTTGTTTTCCACCCTGGGGATGAACGCGGACACTGGGTTGATAACGGGCAAGTCACTCTACCCTACTATTTTAGGGAATTGATAATAAGTAAGTTGTCGAATAAACCAGTCTAGCAGGGCCGTAATTTTACGGGCTATTGGCTCTTGCGGCC